>DPHD01000010.1:0-2896 GCA_003523085.1 Oceanospirillaceae bacterium
AACCAAACCGAACTAGAAAGCCTAAGGCCGTCTACTGCCAATCAAACAAAGCTGGAAACAGATGCTTCAGCATCAGCAAGCCATTTAGGCCAAGCGAATATGGGCGATCACCTGGGCACGGCAGCTGGGTCGGCTCATTTGGCTGGAGAAGAGGTTCAAACTACTGGTGCTGGTCAAGCGCAGATGGGTCATGGGTCAGAGGCAGGGGCAGGTTCTGCGAGTTTGGTAGGAGCCGAAGAGCAGGCAAACGAAGCTGGACATGCGCAGATGGGAGACCATCAAGGTGTGGGTGCGGGTCAGGCCCAAATGGGTCATGGCGCCGAGGCGGAGGCCGGTTCTGCGAGTTTGGTAGGAGCCGAAGAACAGGCAAGCGAAGCGGGACACGCGCACATGGGAGACCATCAAGGTGTGGGCGCAGGTCAGGCCCAAATGGGTCATGGCGCCGAGTCTGAGGCAGGTTCTGCAAGTTTAGCAGGAGCTGAAGAGCAGGCAAGCGAAGCGGGACATGCGCACATGGGGCATCACCAAGGCGTGCGTGCAGGTGAGGCTCAAATGGGGCATGGGGCTGAGGCCGAAATAGGTGCCGCGAGTATGGAAGGGGGCGCGTCTCACGATGCCGCAGCAGGTCAGGCACAAATGGGTCATCAAGCAGATGCCCAAGCGGGTCAGGCGCAAATGGGTGAGCAGGCCGAGGCGCAAGTCGGTTTGGCTAGTTTAACGGGCGCAGCAGATAAAAACTTGGATGCTGCTGAGGCAGACCTTGGCCATCACCAAGGCCGGGACGTTGGACAAGCCCAAATGGGGCAGCAATCCCAGGCCCAAGCGGGTGCCGCTAGCTTGCAAGGCAGTGACTCTAAGGTTGGTGTGGGTATGGCTAATATGGGTCACCATCAAGCTAAGCAAGCGGGTAGTGCAAGCTTGGATTCTACTTCACTAGGAACGGTGCTAGATGTAGAGCTTGCTGGTGGGCCTGAATTGGATGCTGAAGTTGGGTCTGAGCAGGCGGCTGTAACGGAGGAATCTGCACTTTCTAGTCGATTAGCCGAAAAAATGTCTAAGATTCGCTCGAAATCTGCCGATATAACTATGGACACCGAAGCGTTACAAGAGCGTAACGATAAGTCCTAGGCCGTATTTCCCCTACCGGCTTGGGATCGATTGAGATTTTAAGCTTATGAGCGACCAAGATACACAAGATACAGAAACCGCAGCAGCCGAACCGGCTCTAGAATTAGAGGTAGTGTCGGTTGAAGAAGCCGAAGCAGAAGCTGCTGAAGCCCGGGCTGCCATGGACTCTGAACAAGAGGAAATTGAGCAACAGGTTGCCGACCAGTTGGCTGAAGTGCTGCCAGACGCTGAGCCCATAGTGGCAGAACCCGAACCCGAACCCGAACCCGAACCCGAAGTGCAGCAAGCACGGCCAGTACCAGCGCCGCGCCCACGATCCCTTAAAGATCGAGCACGTAAAGCCACGGTTGAAGAAGATACCCTGTTGTTTGGCGACGATGACGACGATTTATTTGTGGATGACGCTGTAGTAGGCGTAGACACTACGCAGGAACTACAACCTGACGAGGCTAGCAGTGAGATTGAAGACGATGGTTTTATTGTGGTCGACGACCATGAGATTGATTCTGGCAGTCAAGCTGCAGCAGAAAAGTTGGCCAGTGCTTCAGATATCGAAGGCTTAACCGAAATAGTATTGGATGCGGCAGGTGCGGCTAACGAAGCGGCACATTCCACTAACCAATCCATTCATATGTTGCTTGGCAGCGTCACCACCATCAATAAGATGGCTAAGGATTTACGCAAAACCAATACCTATGTTTTAGGCTTAATTATTACTTTAGGTGTAGTGGGTTTGTTGAGCGGCGCTGCCATGCTTTATGTCTTGCAGGGTGCGGTGAAAGACGCCACTGCTATTAGCATTGCTATGGGGACTAAGGTGATACAGTTTGAACGCCAAATGGACCGGGTTAAGGTGGTTGAATCTCAGTTACTTGATGTTGCTGACGTGAATCACCAGTTAGGCCAAAGGCTGGAACAGGTGATGCATCACTTGGGTAAGGTGGGCACGGAAGCGCAGCAAGCCGCATCGCAGCAGTCGGCAGAAAATCAGTTGATGTTGGGTAGTGTTAACGAGCAGATTGTAAATAGTTTTGCCGACCTACAAAAGACCAGCAAGGCCCAGCAGGCGGTGCTGATGCAGTTACAAAAACGCATCAATGGTCTTGAATCGCAAATGAAGAAGATTCAAAACCAAGACTTGGTAGGCAAGATGCAGGCGCTGATTGCCCTAGAGCAAGAACGTTACTTGGACTTGGAGCGAGCGAAATTGGCCCTTGAGCAAGCGCAGTTTGACGCGCAGCAAAAAGCTGATGCACCACCAGTGGAAGACACCTACATTACTTACGGTACTAAATCGGAATAACGTGTATAGCCCACATAATTGCGTTGTTGAAAACGATTATGTGGGTTAACTTGCTTTACGGGGGTATAATAAGGCCACTTATTTAGGCTGGTTATCCACGTCACTCAAGGACCCTTTCATGAGCATTATTCGCCAAGCAGACCTTATCGACAGCGTTGCAGATGCGCTGCAGTTTATTTCTTATTACCATCCTCTAGATTTTATTCACGCCGTACATGAAGCTTACTTGCGCGAAGAATCCCAAGCCGCCAAAGACGCCATGGCGCAAATCCTCATTAACTCACGTATGTGTGCTGAAGGTAAGCGCCCTTTATGCCAAGACACGGGCATCGTGACCGTGTTTGTAGAAGTGGGTATGGATGTGCAGTGGGATGCTGATCTGAGCTTAGATGAGATGATCAATGAGGGTGTGCGACGGGCTTATTTACACCCAGACAATAAATTACGCGCCTCCATTCTTGCTGA
>DPHD01000010.1:3143-14934 GCA_003523085.1 Oceanospirillaceae bacterium
GTGCAGGTTGCGGCCAAAGGTGGCGGTTCAGAAAACAAGAGCAAGATGGTAATGCTCAACCCTTCTGACAGCATTGTTGATTGGGTTTTAAAGACCGTGCCGACGATGGGCGCTGGTTGGTGCCCGCCGGGCATGCTGGGTTTAGGTATCGGTGGTACGGCCGAGAAAGCCGCTTTGATGGCTAAAAAGTCCCTTATGGATCCAGTGGATATTCATGACCTCAAAGCGAGAGGTGCAAAAAATCGTGCCGAAGAACTTCGTTTAGAGTTATTTGAAGGCGTCAATAATTTAGGTATTGGCGCTCAAGGCTTAGGTGGCTTAACCACGGTGCTGGACATTAAAGTATTAGATTACCCTACCCATGCGGCGTCATTGCCCGTGTGTATGATCCCTAACTGTGCCGCCACCCGCCACGCTCACTTTGCCTTGGATGGCTCTGGCCCTAGCCTACAAACGCCGCCCAGCTTAGATGATTACCCCGATATCGCCTGGGATGCAGGCTCTGGCGCCCGTAAGGTCAACTTAGATACGGTAACCCCCGCCGATGTGCTGACTTGGCAGCCCGGTGAAACCTTATTGTTGTCAGGTAAAATGCTCACCGGCCGTGATGCAGCCCATAAGAAAATGGTTGATATGATGGCCCAAGGTGAAGCCTTGCCGGTAGATCTTAAAGGCCGTTTTATTTATTACGTTGGGCCAGTAGACCCCGTGCGAGACGAAGCGGTTGGACCTGCGGGACCCACTACGGCTACTCGTATGGATAAATTTACCGGCACCATGCTAGAACAAACCGGTTTGTTAGGCATGATTGGCAAAGCCGAACGTGGACAAATAGCCATTGATGCGATAAAACAGCATCAAGCGGTGTATCTGATGGCGGTGGGTGGCGCAGCTTATTTAGTATCCAAGGCCATTAAGAGTGCCAAAGTGGTGGCTTTTGCGGAAATGGGTATGGAGGCCATCTACGAATTTGACGTACAAGACATGCCGGTGACGGTGGCGGTGGATGCCGGTGGTACTTCGGTGCATCAAACGGGCCCTGCTCAATGGTACGACATTATTCAGGCCCGCCAGCTGGATTAAACGGCGCCTTTAGCGCGTCACTAAGCCTTGGTTTTGCAAGTAGGGTAGCATGTGTGGCCGGGCTTCTTTAGTCACCGTTTTGATGATGTGTTGACTAAAGTTAAGCGACGACTTGCCTTGAGTGCGTTGTAAGTAATAGTCACTCAAGGTCTGGTTGTAGCCCGCTAGTGTGTCTGCATCTAGGGCTTGATATTGGTCTTGGTGCAGCACGCAAGCGATGGGCAAACGTGGTTTTGGACCTGGATTTTGGTCTGGATAGCCTAAACACATGCCAAACACCGGGTACACTTGTTCTGGCAGATCGAGCAGCTGGGTTACCGTCTGCGGCTGATTTCTTAAGCCACCAATAAATACCCCGCCTAGGCCTTCGCTCTGTGCGGCGAGCATCACATTTTGGGCAAATAAGGCCGTATCGACGGTGCCAATGAGGGTTTGTTCTACAAACCCCGTAGGCATTGCTTGCTGCTCTAGTGCACAGATTTTCTGGTTCCTGTGCAGGTCTGCACAAAACACTAAGAACACCGCAGCGCTCTCCACGTAGGCTTGTCCACCGGCCGCTTGGGCAAGGCTGGCTCTGGTGTTTGGGTTGTTCACTTGAATGACGCTAGTGACTTGTACAAAACTAGAACTGGACGCGGCTTGGCCGGCAGCGATACACTTTTCCAGCAGTGCTTGGGGTACCACTTGAGCGGTGAATTTACGAATGGATTGGTGGGCGCGCAGGTGTTCAATAATGTAGTTTTGAGGCATGAGAATGTGTTTATCGGTAGCTAAGATTGTCGATGTTAGCATAGCCATGGGGTAGAATAGTTACCTTAATAGATTGAGTGAAATTTTAATCCATGCCTCTGTCGGCCCCTAATATATCCATTGCCCCAGATTTGGCCCGCGACTACGGTTTAGAGCAAGCCTTAATGTTGGCGGTCGCCACTGAGTTAGTGGGCGCGTGGCAAGGCCGTGTTACCGTGCAGGAACAGCGTTTGTATGCACGGGCATTGTGTTTAAGTCGTCAGCGACAAGCGCAGTTGTTAGCTCAGCTGGCCGCCTTAGGGTTGCTGCAAGTACAGCCTGTAAGCCCGGGCATGGTGATTATTGAATTAAACCTTGTGAACCCTATGGGTGCCAGCTCGCCAACCACCGATGCCCACGGCGCTGTGGCTCAAGTCAACTATGGTCAGGTGGCTGCGGCAGCGCCGAAGTCGGCGGCGAGCGTGCCGTCGATGGGGGGTTGTGGTGGTTGGGACCGCAACGATGGTGACGAGCTAACACGGCTGTTTGCAGCCAAAGAAGCGCAACAACAGCATTTATGTCAAATGGACTTAGAATGGCAACCGTCGGCAAATATTGTTAAGATTTTATTACAGCAACATCAAATTAGTGAAGCTTTTGCCCTCGGCATTAAAGACGAATTTGTGGTTTATTACATGGACAAAGGGCGTCGTGAAACACCTGGCGGCTGGGACCAAAAGTTTTTAAAGTGGGTTAAAAAAGAGCAAGTGCAACAACAAACGGCTCAAGCTCGAGCGCAACGACAAACGCAACAACAGACTCAAACATCCAATGAAGAAGTTAGATTCGCTGCTAAAGAACGCCGACGACGCATTACTGCATCGGTCCTCGATATCAAAAATACCGACTGGTAAAGCTGCCAGCCAACGACCGCCGCAGGCCGATCAAACCACCCGTGCCTTGGTGAATATGTTGTTTGCGCGGTTTATGACCATCTACGGCCACAAGTTTAAAAGCGTATTTGACGATGACAAAGAAATTATCATTGCCAAACGCGAGTGGGCCTTAAGTTTAGTTGGCTACGGCGAAGATATACTAGTACTGGCTATCGAACAGGCAAAACGGCAATACAGCTGGATGCCCTCGATTGCTGAATTTTTGCAGTTAATGGACCAATGCCAGCAAGATTTTGGTTTGCTGGCCCCAGAGCAAGCCTATGCAGAAGCCTGTCGCCATGCGTCTGCGCCTAGTCATCACCCTTGGAGTCACGCGGCGGTGTATCATGGGGGCCGAGCGACGGGCTGGTTTGAACTCAAAAGTTTGCCTAGGCAGGCCACCCAGCCACGCTTTAATCAGCACTATAAACTATTGTGTCAGCGGGTGTTGGCGGGTGAAAATTTAGATAGTGTTGAGCAGCCTGTGTTGGCGGCGCCTAACAATGACAACCTATTTGCCCTGACGCAGCAATGGACGCAGTCCGTGGGCTTAAGCCCAGAAGAGGGTCACAGCGCCTTGTACTTTTTACACCTGCCCAAAGGCAGTCCATTACGGCTTAGGTTACAGCTCATCAGTGCAGCAAAGCATGCGGCATTGAACATTCCTACTAATGTTGAGCAATTACGCAAGCAGCTTGATTAAGTGCTTCATTTTAGCCTGTTTTGGTCGATAAGAAGATTACGGCACTTTTGTTAATGGGCTCGATGTTAGTTGAGCGGCGGGTGCCCAGGAGGTTGTTTTGAAAGACGAAGTTAAAATGAGTGGTTTTAAGGACTTATATCAGTTCTTTATGACCGCCAAGGCGCGTAAATGCTCTTTTTACATTAGTTTTGGTGATGCTGCGGATCAGACACTGGCAGACTATCGTTTGCAAGAAGTAGTGTATAAGCCTGCAAAGATGAAAAAACCCAGCAGTAATGATGTCACCCTGGTATTGGAGCCGCTGAGTCAGCCCGATTTTAAAGCCATTATCGAAACTAAAAGTGAGCTTCGAGTGGAGTTTTTTCACGAAGGCCGAGTGCATTATTTTGATGTAGAAGTAGGTTTTGTCAATGCATCGGACCTAGGCCTTGGTTTTAGTGCTAAGTTGCCAGAACAGGTGAGTATGAAACAGCGACGTGACTTATTGCGCTTGCCAGCCACCCGTGATGAACAAATTAATATGACCATTGGCGGCCAAAAGGTCGATGTGATTGATGTGTCTGGTGGCGGAGCTTCGGTGCTGATGCCACAGGCGAATATCTATGATGTGGAAGTGGGTAAAGCCATTAAGCACATCGAGCTCAATGTTGATGGTTTTAGTGCTAAGGCGAGCGGCGAAGTACGTCATTTGCGCGCCCATAGTAATGGTCTTAATTTAGTGGTTGGTTTACGTTTTATTTTCTTTGGTTTAAACGATGAAGATGATTTATTGCATCTAGTAAAACGAAAGTCAGCCTCCTTGTCTCGCAAGGAAGCCATGATAGCCTAATGCGGTTTGTAAACTACGGCCTTTATGCTCACTAAAGGCCGGTAACTGCCCTTGCTTGGCTAAGGAAAACGAATCCACTGACTCTTGTCTGAGTTTTGTTTAAGCAAACTATCACTCTTGCCAGTAAACAACATGTTTCTAAAATCTTCCACACTAGGAATACGTATAACTTTGCCCGCATATATAAAGTTGGCGTTGTTACGGAAGAAGGCGGTTGGGTTTTGGTCGACCATCATCTGCATCACCAAGCTGAGTTTGAGGTCGGTGTCACCGTATGCGCGTTGGGCAATGTCACCTAAGGAATCGCCGGCTTGGATTTTGTAATTAGCGCCGGGTTCTATGGTGTCTTCGCCCGCTGTTCTTGCATCTAGTTGTTGCTCAAGGTGGAGCAATTCGCCGAGTAAGGTTTTCAGGTGGCTTTGGGTTTGTTGAGTGGCAGCGAACATAGGTGTAGCGACAAGGCTAACACTGAGGCTGGCGCCAAGCAGGACCGATTTAATCGTCTTGTTCATATTACTGCTCCTTGTTCTAGCGCTTGGGGCTAGCATCTAAAAAATGACTATTTGGGCGACCCCGGTGGCGAAATCTTTGGGCCCCGCCAAATGCTCTAATAACGCAGAGTGAGGTTCTAGCTGGGTGACTTTAAGTACCACCGGCGCGCTGTTGGAGTCGGGGTTGAGGATGCCAGTTTTATAGTTTTGAGGTAATACCAGCAATTGCTGGCCTTGTTTTAAACCTAATCGCGCGCCTTTATTCATGCGCCATAAGGGCTGGTCAATGATATTGCTAACCGTAACAAAGCTGCCCGCACATTGGATTTCTGAATAAATATCTTGCCAGGTGTGTTGTATCCAGCCATTAACTTGGGATTGAAGTGTAAGGGGTATAGGCTGGCTCGATTCAGCGATGGAGCGTGGCTCCGGTAGACTAAATTGCTGTGAGGCTGTGACGTTAATGGCGGGGATGTTGGGGCTTGAAAAAGCTGCCGTTAAGACAATTTTTGGCGCCGAAGAGGACTCCATTAATGGCGACAACTTATTCAGTAAGTTCCACCCTAGTACTTCTTTTTTGGGTTTCAGTAGCCACTGCGCACCGATGGTTAGGTGGTAATCTGCTTGGTTATAAGCTTCTGATGCTAGGGACGCGGCTTCATAGGTGCTAAGTGCTGAGTTGATTCTGTAGGTTGAGAAATTCACCTGCTGCGCTCGTTCAGAAAAATGTGCCTCGGCGTTAAGCAGCAGTTGATTGATATCAACCTGACTGTGCTGGTAATTGGCTTTTGGCGTTGCCAAATCTGTTGTCACTACCTGAGTGAGTTTGGGTTTGCTGCAAGTTTGATTGTCGTGGTCGATGGTTAATGCAACTTTAACTCGAGCAATGCCTTGAATAAAGCCTTGTTCAAGAATTTCCATATGACGAATGTTAAGGTCAGATTGTAGGCTCACATTTTCGGTCAGTTGGCCATCGGCATTAACCATGCTGTGGCTCGATACTTGCCCTGCGCTTTGGGTGGCGGCTGTTCTTAAGGCATCTAGCAGGGCCCGCATCTGGGCTGCTTCGGTGTTGTCATCGACCACCAATGCCTGGCCGACAGCCACTATCGGTTCTTGGTCCTGAGCGCTCACTGTATTAGCTAGCAATAAACAACATATGGCTAAGCCAAGGGGGGCGCGTGTTAAACGCAGCTGCAATTTCATGTGTAGACCAGTGGATGGCTTATCTAGCAACTAGAAAAATGCGCCTCAGTTCAAGCATGGTTTCTTTTTCTAGTTCCAGTTTGGTTTCGTAGCTATCATCGCCGATTGGGTTGATGCTGACAACCTTAGCGCCATATACAACGCCCTCTACGTGGGCGCGCATCGTGTCGTTAGCGATAATCATGTCTTCTACGGTGGTCGAAGCGTTCAGATGTTGACCATAGACTTGCTCGGTCAAGTTGCGGTACGCGTCAATTTTAGAGGCGCGAATGGCCATGAGTCGGCGTTGGGCTGGGTTCTTGCTTTTTTGCGCACTGATGTTGGCGTAACCGGTGGAAATAATGACTTCCTTCTTAAACACGGGGATGTTGTTATTAGCGCCGCTGCTTTCGCTGCCCGTCATAGATATAGTGCAGCCGCCAAGGGTAAGGGCGGCTAGGGCGATGATCCAAAGCTTGGATTTACGAGTGGTATTTAAGGTATTCATGAAAAGGTCCTCTATCATTATGTAGATACTATCGACGGACACTCAGCGGACTTTAGCTGCGTTTATAAACTATTTATTGTTGGTGCTTTAATGTTGGCACTAATATTGCTTTTTCAACACCTATAGAAGCGTTAATTGTGTCTTTTTTGACTCACTTGTTATCGACAAAATTTGCTAAAACATTAACAAAAACAACAGATTAGTTTTGTTTTTGTAGACATTAGGGCAGTAGGATTTATGAATTTATCGCAAGCGTTAACATTAAGAGAACATGTGAGCGTCAAACATTTGACGGGCTTATTAATCCCTATGTTGGTGTTGCTCATTATTTTGATGATGGTGGTGCCGTTACCTGCGTTCTTATTAGATCTATTTTTCACCCTTAACATTGCCTTGGCCTTGATCATTGTGATGATCTCAATCAACACCATGCGGCCTTTGGATTTTTCCTCATTTCCCACGGTCTTGCTGTTTGCGACCTTGCTGCGTTTGGCACTCAATGTTGCCTCCACACGTATTGTATTAGTTGAAGGTCACACGGGCACGGATGCGGCGGGCCAGGTGATTCAATCGTTTGGCGACTTTGTTATTGGTGGCGACTATGTGGTGGGCATTATTGTGTTCTCGATTCTTATGATTATTAACTTCTTAGTGGTGACTAAGGGTGCAGGCCGCGTGTCGGAAGTGAGCGCACGCTTTACCTTAGATGCCATGCCGGGCAAACAAATGGCGATTGACGCCGACCTTAATGCCGGTGTTTTAACCCAAGACGAGGCCCGTGAGCGCCGTGCCGATGTGACCGCAGAGGCCGATTTTTACGGTTCTATGGACGGTGCCAGTAAGTTTGTTAAAGGTGATGCGATTGCCGGTTTCCTTATTTTACTAATTAATATCATCGGTGGATTGGCCATTGGCATGGGCACCCATGGGTTAAGTTTTGAGCAAGCGACTCAAGTTTATGTACTTCTGACCATTGGCGATGGCTTAGTGGCGCAGATCCCGTCGTTATTACTCGCCACGGCGACGGCTATTATCGTTACCCGGGTGTCATCGACCACCAATATGTCGAGTCAGGTGGTGGGCCAGCTGGGCAGCCCACAAGCCTTAATGATGGTGGCCGGCATTATGACTTTATTGGGCGTGATCCCAGGTATGCCCCATTTTGTGTTTTTGTTGTTAGGGGCGGTAACCGGTTGGTTGGCTTATTTGGCCCACAAAAGGTCACAAGTGGTGGAGCAACCTGTGGATGTAGATCCAGTGCAACAGCAGCAAGACCAAGAAGCCAAAGATCTGTCGTGGGAGGATATTCCTCAGTTAGATATGATCGGTTTAGAGGTGGGTTATGCGTTGATTCCTTTAGTCGACAAGAGCCAAGGTGGCGCGCTGATGCAACGTATTAAAGGCGTGCGTAAAAAGCTGTCCCATGAATTAGGATTTTTGGTGCAGTCGGTGCATATCCGCGACAATTTGGATCTTACACCTAACCAATATCACATCAATATTAACGGCGTAACCCGAGGCCAGGGTGAGTTAATGATGGGCCGAGACCTGGCCATTAATCCAGGCACCACCCACGGCACCTTAGACGGCATTCCCACCCGAGACCCAGCCTTTGGCCTAGATGCCATGTGGATTGACACTTCACAAAGAGAGTATGCACAATCCATGGGTTATACCGTGGTAGACGGTGCCACGGCATTGGCGACCCATTTAAACAAGGTGTTGCAAGAGAATGCCCATGAATTATTGGGCCACGATGAAGCGCAACAGTTGATGGATCAGTTAGCTCAAGCTGCGCCCAAACTGGTGGAGGCCGTGGTGCCTACCCAGTTGTCGGTGGGTGTGGTGGCTAAAGTATTACAGAACCTGTTGGCCGAAGGTGTCGCGGTGAGGGATATCCGTTCAATCGTCGAAATTCTGGCGGAACAAGCGCCTAGAAGTCAGGATCCTGACGTATTAACGGCGGCTGTGCGGCCAGCATTGGGGCGCATGATGATGCAGCAACTCACACAGGTAGGGCATGACCTATCGGTTATGACCTTGGACGCAGGATTGGAACAACAATTGCATAACGTATTACAACAAAGCAAAGAACATGGCTTAGCAATAGAGCCTAACCTTGCAGAACAGTTATTGGGCAATTTGCAGACCACCAGTGAAAAGCTCGCACAACAAGGGATTCCACCGGTGTTGGTGGTGTCACCAGGTATTCGACCTTGGCTGGCTAAGATGGTGAAAAATCGTATTCCGGGTTTGGTGATTTTAGGTTACAACGAAATTCCAGACGAACAGGGCATCCAAGTGGTGTCGACCATAGAACAACAACCTCTAGTGGATGCGTAAGCGCCGCCAGAATAAAATCAAAAGCACACAGGTTGATTGAAGATGAAAATGAAGCGCGTTTTAGCAAAAGACACCCGCACCGCCCTAGCCATGATTAAACAAAGCTTGGGTGAGGATGCTGTCATTTTGTCGAATAATAAAATTGCCGGGCAAGTGGAAATTGTGGCTGCGGTTGATTACGATGAAAAACGTGCAAGTGCAACAACCGGCTCAGCCTTTTCAGAGCGTTTAACGGCCAACTTGGACCGGCTTAAATCACAACGCAATTTAGACAAACGCCCAGTGGCTCCGCAGCAGGTCAATTCTAACTTGCATGCCGGTATGTCGAGCCCCGAGCCCGTGCAGCGCCAGACTCATAGTATGGCCACCCATCAAGCAGTCAGCAGTGACAATATGCAGCGCATGGAAAAGGAACTGGGCTTGCTACGCCTATTGGTAGAACAGCAAATGAGCCAAAGCCCCAGCCAGCACAGCACCTTTATTAGTGCTGCGGCGTTAAAAGTAGCGCAGCGGCTTGAGCGTATGGGTTTTGAAAAGTACTTAGTTGATCCATTATTAGCGCAGTTACCCGTGGCCGATGATGCCGATCAACTGTGGAGTCATGCCCAGCAATGGTTGCAAGATAACATTAATACCTCGAGCCAAGGGGTGGTGCATCAGCCCGGTACCTATGCCTTGGTTGGCCCTACAGGGGTGGGCAAAACCACCGCCATTGGCAAGTTGGGTGCACAATTGGCGATGAAACACGGTAAACATAAAGTAGCCCTTATCTCCATGGACCAGCAGCGTATTGGTGCACGAGACCAGCTCAGGGTGTTTGGCACCATGCTGGGTATAGAAGTACAACATGTCGCCGGTTTTACGCAATTGACTAATAGCCTTAATCAACTGGCTCACAAAGACTATGTCTTAATTGATACCTCTGGCGGCAATCCGTTTGATCCTCATATCGAAAATATGGTGCAAGGATTGCAAGGCGTACCACAACAAATTAGTATTTACCTGACCCTCGCAGCCAATAGCCAGTCGCACTCGTTACGTTATTTAATGAAGCACTACGCCGATAAAGTGACGGGCGTGGTGGCCACCAAACTGGATGAGTGTTTGCCCTTGGGTGGCTTGCTGACTGCACTGATTGAGTCACGCCAGCCATTAGCCATGATTACCGACGGCCAACGTATTCCGTTGGACTTAGGTTATCCTAGTGCTCAGCAGCTGGTGGCCCATGCGGTTGAAGCTGAATTAGCTGAAGAGACAGGCGGTATTGAAGCTTTGTCTAAACTATTACACGCAACCCCAGGTAAACCCCAAATGCCTAGAAATGAGTTACACGCACGAGCAACACAGATGACTTCAAACTTTGGTGATTTGCATGATACGCCAGTTTCTGCCTTGGGCTTAGCGTCCTACAGGAGCCACTGATATGAGTGACAGTGCAGTGCAAGTGATTGCGGTCACCAGTGGTAAAGGTGGAGTAGGTAAAACCAATACCTCAATTAATATTGCCGCCAGCCTTGCCAAGCAGGGCCACAAAGTGATGCTCATGGATGCTGACCTAGGCTTAGCTAATATTGATGTCAACTTAGGTTTGCAATGCCCCTTTAACATGGCCCATGTCATGAGCGGTGAAAAGACCTTAAGTGAAATTGTTCAGCCCGGACCATTTGGTATTCTTGTGGTGCCTGCTGCTTCAGGCATTTACGAAATGGCAGGCCTCAATAATGAACAATTACAGCACCTCATTCAGGCCTTTAGCGACTATAATGGTGAGTTGGATTACCTGATTGTTGATACCGCTGCAGGCATCTCCGACAATGTGTTGGCGTTTCTCAATGCCGCCCATCAAGTGGCGGTGGTGGCTTGTGATGAACCCTCATCGATCACCGACGCCTACGCCTTAATTAAGGTGATGAACCAACGTTATGGTGCCAGCCGCTTCCATTTTATTGCCAGTATGGTGAAAAATGAGAAAGAGGGCCAAGCCTTATATAACAAAATAGAACGTGTAGTTGACCATTATCTCAGTGCCACTATGCTTTATTTGGGCAGTTGCCCCCGCGACGAACAGTTGCGCTTGGCTAATAAACAGCAAAAAGCCGTCGTGCAGGTGGCGCCTATGGCTAATTCATCGCGCGCTTATGGGCGTATGTCAGCGGTGATTGAACGTTGGCCCAAACCCACGGGTTTAAGCGGGCAAATGGAATTCTTTGTTGAACGGCTGTTGCAACACAAAGCCTAATTGGAAATAATGACTTAATGCTCAATATGTCGCTGTATCAATCCCATGCACCGGGGTCGCCAACTGATCCCTTAGTGCAGCATATGCCACTGGTAAAACAAGTGGCATTGCATTTGAGCGCTCGCTTACCTGCCAGCGTTGATGTGGATGATTTGATTCAAGTGGGTATGTTGGGTTTATTGGAAGCCTTACAAAACTTTGATGCCACTAAAGGCGCGCAATTTACCACCTTTGCCAAGTTGCGGGTGCGGGGTGCCATGTTGGACGAGGTGCGCCGCTTTAGCACCTTGCCCCGCTCAGTGATGACCAGCATACGGGAAATAAATCTGGCCACCACTGCCTTAGAGCAGGAGCTAGGTCGCAAGGTGACCGATACCGAGTTAGCTGGATCAATGGGTCTGAGTTTGACTGACCTACAGTCACAGAAGGGACGCAATTACAATTACCAAACGGTGCATGTAGAAGATCAACCAGAAGGTGTAGAGCCTGCATTGTCGGCCCTCATTCCAACCAAAGAAGTCGATGAAGCTGCATTTCAAGCGGCTTTAACCAAGGCCATTGGCGAATTACCAGAACGAGAGCAGCTGATCTTTGCCCTCTACTATGACGAAGAGCTTAACTTAAAAGAGATCGCCGCCGTGCTGGAGGTTTCTGAGTCACGTATTAGCCAAATTCAAAGTGGCTCGGTGAAAAAGTTACGCCAAAAGCTGGTGGATTGGATTTAGATCCTGACCTGCGTCAGGATG
>DPHD01000010.1:15192-31005 GCA_003523085.1 Oceanospirillaceae bacterium
GGCGCAGGCCGATTTAAATATCCGCCAGTTGACGCAAGTACTTAAACAATTTTTTGGCCGCAGATTTAGCTTTTTCTTCTTGGTTTAAGCTCTGGGCTTGTTTAGTGAGGTGAGACAGGTGCTGGCGGTCGGCTTGGCTATGCAACTGCATAATCTCTTCTAAGGTTTCGCTATTGCCAGCAATGAGGCCATCACGCCAAGTTTCCAATTGGTGAAACGCACGGCGATGTTCATCGGTTCCCGAATCTAACACAGCTAACGCTTTTGCGATGGCTTCTGAATCTTCATCTCGCATGACTTTACCAATGTACTGCAAGTGCCGACGTTTGGCTTCGTTTTGGTTGATGCGTGTGGATTCGTCGAGCGCCACCTTGAGGGTTTCGCTCATGGGGATGCGAGCTAGTTCAGACGGTTTAAGGTCTAATAATTTACCGCCCAATGTCTGCAATGCTTCCATAGCACGCTTAATTTGGGTGCGGCTAAGCTCTTCTTCTTGGGGGATATTTTGTTGCAAGGCTTCCAGTTCAGCGGCAGCGATGCGGGCTTTAACTTTGCCCATAATAAATTCCTTACGCGTAAAATAATGTGGCGAGGCCTAAAAAGGCACAAAAACCGACCACATCTGTGATTGTTGTTAAGATTACACCGCCTGCTAAGGCCGGGTCTATATCCATGGCTTTTAGAATAATGGGTAACGAGGTGCCGCATACGGCGGCGACGACCAAATTGATAACCAAGGCGATAGCAATAATCAAGCCGATGGTCGTGTCGGCAAACCACCAACTTGCAATGCTGGCCACCACTAAGGCCCATAATACGCCGTTTATAGCGCCCACAATAATTTCTCGGTTAATGAGGTAGCCAATGTTGCTGCGTTCAACGTGGCCCAGTGCTTGGCCGCGAATCACTAAGGTTAATGCTTGGCTGCCAGCGATACCGCCCATGCTTGCAACAATAGGCATAAGAATGGCCAAAGCCACCACTTTTTCTATGGTGTCTTGAAACAAACCGATCATCATTGAGGCTAATAACGCCGTTAATAAATTGATGCCTAACCACACTGCGCGCCGTTTGGAGGTCTTGAGTACCGGTGCAAAGGTGTCTTCGTCGTCGTCAAGGCCAGCCATACGCATCAGCGAATGGTCGGCTTCTTCGCGGATGACGTCGACCACGTCATCAATGGTAATACGGCCTAATAAGCGACCTTGGTCATTCACAACCGGGGCAGAAACCCAATCGTGGCGCTCAAATAAGTTAGCCACGTCCATTTCATCAAGGTGGGCAGGGATGGCTTCACGCTCGGTATCCATAATGTCCGTCACCAAAGTGTGGGGATCACTGACCAGCATGCTGGTCACGGGTAAGAGGCCAATGTAGCGATCTTTACGGGTTACGACAAATAAGTTGTCGGTCATTTCCGGCATGCGGTCATGACGACGTAGGTAGCGTAATACGGCATCGACGGTTAGGTCGGGGCGAATGCTCACGACGTCGGTATTCATGAGACCACCGGCGGTATCTTCCGGGTAGGACAATACCTGCTCTAGACGGTCACGATCTTGTTGCCCCAAGCGATCAAGCACTTCTTGCATCACCTTTTTAGGTAGTTGTTGCAAGATATCAGCAAAGTCGTCGGTGTCTAAATTGACCGTGGCTTGAAGTAGTTCGTCGGTGTTCATTTGATTGACGAATTCGGCTTGAATTTCGTCGCTTAAATGTTGTAATACTTCACCTTCGAGCTCGGGGTTAACTAAGTTCCACAATACTTCGCGCTCACGGGGTGGGGAAGATTCTAATAAATGTGCGGTGTGGGCTGGTTTTAGGGTGTGATTAAGCATATGGCGCGCTTGAATAAAAGCACCACTGTCGAGGGCATCGTTGAGTTCCTTAAGACGGGATTCCATCTAACAATTAACCTTATTCGCCTTCGTCGAAAAAATTATTAACCAGCTGTGTAACATCATCAAAGGCTTGTTGTGCGCCTTCTCCATTGACTTTCAGGTCTAATACCGTGCCTTGAGCCGCCGCGAGCAGCATCACCGACATGATGCTTTTGGCATCCACCATTTTACCTTCGCTACCGATCTCAATCTGGCAAGAGTGTTTGCCTGTGACGCCCACTAGTTTGGCGGCTGCACGGGCGTGTAAACCGAGTTTGTTGATGATGGTGATTTGTGCGTGGATCATACCTGTGGCCTTCATTCGAATGACTCGTACTTTGCCAAAGTAAAGAGGCCATCGTGCTGGGCCTAAGCAGCCCCATAGCATACCGGTTTTGCGGTATTTATGCGATAGCGATCTGGTACATAGCCTCAGCGTCTGTGGCATTGCGTAACTGCTCGCGGAACTCCGGTTGGCCAAACTTGCCGGCTAAGGTGGCTAAGATTTGCAGGTGTTCATCGGTCGCCTCCAAGGGGACTAACAGTACGAATAGCAGATCGACCGATTGTTGGTCGATGGCATCAAAGTCTATTGGATTGGCAAGCCGCACTAACGCACCGGTGACTTGATCACAACTGGCGAGGCGGCAATGGGGGATGGCAATGCCATCACCAAAGCCGGTGCTACCTAGCTTCTCGCGGTTGATGAGGGCGTTAAATACGTGTTTGCCATCAAAGTTAGGCATTTGCTGCGCTAACCATTGGCTAATAGACTCTAAACTGCGCTTTTTACTGCTGCAGTTTAGGTCGGCTAGGGTACGTGCTGGGGTGAGGATGTCGCTGATGTTCATGGTCGGTGTCTTAGCTTAGGCGTTTGCGTTCGTTAGAAGGAGGGATGTTCATGCTTTCACGGTATTTGGCAATGGTGCGGCGCGCCACTTTAATACCTTGTTGATCGAGCAGGTCGGTGAGTTTACTGTCGCTTAGTGGCTTGCGGGTGTGCTCGGCGGCAACGAGCTTCTTAATGAGCGCCCTGATGGCCGTAGAGGAACATTCACCGCCGTTGGCCGTGGCCACATGGCTAGAAAAAAAGTATTTGAGTTCAAAGATACCACGGGGGGTATGCATGTATTTTTGGGTAGTGACACGGGAAATAGTAGACTCATGCATTTCTACATGCTCGGCTACTTCGGCCAGCACCAAAGGTTTCATAGCTTCTTCGCCATACTCCAAAAAGCCTTGTTGGATTTCACAAATGCGGCCAGCCACTTTCAGCAAGGTATCGTTACGGCTCTCTAAACTCTTAATAAACCAGCGGGCGTCTTGCAGGTGGCTTTTGATGTAGGTTTTGTCGGCGCTGTTAGCGCCGCTGCCCATATCGGCATACTGCTGGTTAACGCGTATTTTTGGTGCTGAATCAGGATTCAATTCCACGCGCCAAACATTGTTCACTTTTCTTACCATGACATCGGGAATGACGTATTCGGCTTGGCTTGAAGCGATGTTGGCGCCAGGTTCTGGTTGTAATTGAGTGATAAGAAGGATGATTTCTTGTAACTCAGCTTCTTTGTAACCAGAACGTCTGCGTAAGGTATTGTAGTCGTGGCTACCGAGCAAATCTAAATGTTTATCAACCACGTTTAAGGCCCCGTCACGCCAGGGGGTGTCAGTGGGTAGGTGGCGTAATTGGATCAATAAACACTGCCTTAAATCCTCTGCACCGGCGCCTATGGGGTCAAACTGTTGGATCAAGGTGAGTACAGCTTGGGTTTCGCTATCGTCCACGCTGTGGGCGCTATCTTGCTGTTCTGTTTGTGCTAGATTGCGGTTGATGCCTTGGGTGAGTTGGGTCACGCTTTGGCTCAGGTAACCCCGTTCGTCAATGGCGTCAATGATGCTGGCACCAATAAACTGGTCAATGTCGCTGAGACGGCTTAAATTCAGTTGCCATTCAAGGTGTTCTTGCAGGCTGGGTTCGTGGCTATTGTGAGCATCAAAATCAAACTCGTCCGCGGGCCCAGATGCCGGTGTGGTTGAGCTTTGGTAGACGTCGTCCCAAGCGCTGTCGGTGGCTAATTCAACGGGTATTTGTTCGTTCCAATCGCTGTCTGCCACCTGCTCTTCGGCGAGGTGGTCTTCGTTGTTCTGACTGCTCGGCTGTTGGTCTTGCTGCTCTAAGTCTTGGGGCAGACGTTCATCCACAATGACGGGTTCTTGGTCGTCGTCAAGTTCGAGCAGTGGGTTGTCGTCGAGGGCCTGTTGAATTTCTTGTTGCAAATCTAGGGTTGAAAGCTGCAGTAAACGAATGGCTTGTTGCAACTGGGGAGTCATCGCCAGTTGCTGATTCATTTTAAGTTGTAGTGTTGCTTTCATAAATCTACGAACTAGAGGCTAAAGTCATGGCCTAAGTATACCTCTTTTACTTGTTGATTAGCCAAGATATGCTGGCTGCTGCCATGGGCTAAAATATAACCTTCACTGACAATGTAGGCGAGGTCACAAATATCCAGTGTTTCACGCACATTGTGGTCGGTAATGAGTACACCAATGCCTTTGTTTTTTAGCTGCTCAATAATTTGTTTTATGTCTTTCACAGAAATAGGGTCAACCCCCGCAAACGGTTCGTCGAGTAATATAAACTGAGGTTCACTGGCTAGGGCGCGTGCTATTTCCACGCGCCGTCGTTCGCCACCCGATAAGCTCATACCTAAACTATCGCGGATATGGCTAATATTAAACTCTTTAAGCAATAACTCGAGTTTATCTAGACGCTGGTTTTTGGTGAGGTTTTTTTGGGTTTGCAGAATGGCGAGGATGTTCTGCGCCACGCTGAGTTTGCGAAACACTGAGGCTTCTTGGGGTAAGTAACCAATGCCTTTACGGGCGCGGCCATGCATAGGCTGGTTGGATATGTCTTCTTGGTTGATGAGTATTTGGCCGCGGTCGGCCTGCACTAGCCCCACGATCATGTAAAAACAGGTGGTTTTACCCGCACCGTTAGGCCCTAGTAGACCGACGACCTGGCCTGCCTTAATGTGGATGCTCACGTCTTTGACGATGGCCCGCTTGCTATAAGACTTGGCTAAATTGCGGGCTTCTAAGGTGGCCAAGGGTGTTTCCTTTGTGGCTGTAGTGGTGGGCATTTAGGTGGCCGTTACTTGGTTTTGGGTAAAAAGATCATTTGTACTCGGCCGTTGTTACCGCCAGAGGCCTTCACATTGTCATTAGGGATGTCAAAAATAATGCTTTCGCCACTAAAATGATTGCCTTTTTGGATCAGCTTAGCATTACCCAGCAAGGTCAACAGTTGATTATCAATTAGGTAGTCGATACTTTGGCCCCAAGCCTCCATCAGCTCAGGGGCGTCGCCTTCACTGAGTTGGCGCATATAAGCCCGGCCGTCATGGTTGCCCTCGGTGGCCAACATGGTTTGAATGCCATTGTCATCAAAGGTGATCTTCACCGTGGCGGCCTCAATCACCATGCTGCCCTGGGTGATAATGACATTGCCGCTGTATACCGAAAAGCCTTTGCCTTCGTTTAATTCTGCCGCATCGGCCGCAATCTGGATGGGTTGTTGGCGGTCACTGTCCAGTGCAACGGCCGTGGAGCTGGCCAGCAAACAATAGGACAGAAGGATAGCGCTGGTGATGGACTTAATTAAATGCATAGGGGGTGGCCTTGTTATTGTTTTTCAATTAAATGGGAGCCTGTCACTTGGCTCAACAGTTGTAACCGCTGGTCACTGAGTGTGAGGCGCATGCCGGTGCCCGTCAAGTGGCTGTGTTGGGTGCTGAGCCGGACGATAGTATCTGATTCGGCATAGTTGCTGGCGGGCAACAAACGTAAACTTTGCGTTGAAAGGCTGAGCGGCCGCTGCAAATCCGGACCATTGGTGACTAACACATCGCCGTTGAGGTTGATTTGTGCGCCTGAGTCAAGGATTAGGCCGTCATCAGCGCGGCCAAACCAGGTGTTGCCCTGGCCCAGGTAAATATTAAATCGAGGCTGGGTCATGTCGGTGCTATCAAACTCGCGGATATGGCTAAATCGTTGGGCATAAATGCTGGACGACAATTCTCCGTGAGTATCAAACTGTTGAATGGTGGCGTTGGTCAAATAATAATCGGGAATCCAGCTCTCTTTTGAATCAGTGTTTTGTTGCTCGGCCTGTTGCCACCACCATAAGCTGGTGACTAAAGCTGCCAATGCAACAAGGTTAAGGTAGAACCACCGGCTACGTATTAGGGCTGACATTATGGGTGTGTTGGCAGATCAGTGTTGAGGTAAGATTGCAGGGCCAATTGCCAACTGCCTTGCGCTTGCATGATCAGATCGCATACTTCCCTTACGGCGCCTTGGCCACCGCTGCGTTGGGTAAGGTACTGGCAATGTGTTGCCAGGCCGCTAGCTGCGTTGGGTACGGTAATACCTAGGCCGACTTTAATAATGGCGGCTAAGTCGGGCCAATCGTCACCCATGTAGGCCATCTGCCTCCAGTCGAGTTGCATATGCTGGGTCAGTTCACACAGAGCCTGTAGTTTGTCTTCCCTACCTTGCAGCAGTAGATCAATGCCTAGTTGTGACGCTCTTTGGGCCACAATGTTTGATGTTCTACCGGTAATAATGGCGACTTTGACACCGCTGGCTTGTAACATTTTAATGCCGTGACCATCGAGGCTGTTAAAGGCTTTGATCTCTTCGCCTTGATTGCCAAAATACAATTGGCCATCACTCAAAATGCCATCCACGTCGAGGGCTAATAATTGGATGGGTTGAGCGGCGGATAAAATTTCAGGGGCAATAGCTAGCGTCATGTTAAATGACTCCTGCTCTAAGTAAATCGTGCATGTTAATGGCGCCCACGGGTTGATTGTTATCATCGCAGACGATCAGGGCGTTGATTTTGTGTTGCTCCATTAATTGTAATGCTTGGGCCGCCAGCATGTCGGCTTGTGCCCGTATAGGCTCAATGGTCATCAGTTCGCCGATGATACATTGGCGTAAATTCTGTTTTTGGTCGAGACTACGGCGTAAATCGCCATCGGTGTAGATGCCTGCAAGTTGGCCCTGCTGGTCGACCACGGCGGTCATGCCCATGCCTTTTTGAGTCATTTCCATCAGCCCGTCGGCAAAACTTGTGTCGACACTCACTTGAGGTAGGCTTGTGCCCCCATGCATGATGTCACTGACTTTGAGTAATAGCTTACGCCCAAGGGCTCCGCCGGGGTGAGAAAATGCAAAGTCGTTGGCGTTAAAACCACGGGCTTCAAGTAAAGCGATAGCAATGGCATCGCCCATGACTAAGGTGGCGGTGGTGCTTGAAGTGGGCGCTAGATTGAGGGGGCAGGCTTCGGTGTGCACTTTTACGTTGAGGTGGTGGTCTGCCGCCTTGGCTAAGGTCGATTGAGGCGCGCCAGTCATAGCAATCAGCGGTACCCCTAAGCGCTTTAGCATAGGTAATAAGGTAACGATTTCTGCTGTGGTGCCTGAGTAGGATAAGGCCAGCACCACGTCCTTTGATGTGATCATGCCCATGTCACCGTGACTGGCTTCGCCTGGGTGGACAAAAAATGCCGGGGTGCCAGTGCTGGCAAGGGTGGCTGCGATTTTATTGGCAATGTGGCCAGATTTGCCCATACCTAGTAGCACTACTCGAGCTGAACAGTCGAGCATTAATTGACAGGCCTGCTCAAAGGCATCATCAATACGCTCCGCTAAGTCGGCGATGGCGGTTTGTTCTAGGTTGATGGTGCGCAAAGCAGATTGAGCAAAACACTCAGTCTGGGGTTGCTTCGGGCGTATAGCCGTGTCGTTGCTCAACAGCTCTCCTAACAAATTTGATCAGGTTATGAGGCGTTAGTATAAAGTAAAAACATATACATAACATAGACTAAAAGCAGCAGGATACCCATGGGCCGGGTTATGGTTTGTGATTGCGAGCCGCCACGTCGTGACCAAAAGCCCAATACCAGAAGAAATAGCGTCAATACCAGCATCAAACCGTAGTCACGCCATACCGCATCGGCAGCAATGGTGAATGGGCTGATGAGGGCAGGTATGGCCATCACTCCAAGTAGGTTGAAAATATTAGAGCCGATGATGTTGCCAAGGGCAATGCCATGTAGGCCCTTACGGGCGCTCATTACTGAGGCGGCTAATTCGGGCAAGCTGGTGCCAATAGCAATAATAGTGAGGCCAATGATTAGATCGCTTACACCCAGTGAGGTGGCGATGTATACCGCGCCACCCACTAACATCCGAGAGCCTAAGGCCAGTACCCCTAAACCCACCACTAGCCACACTATACCGGCCTTAAGGCTCAAATCGGCTAATGGCTCGGGCTGGTCGTCTGGGTGGTCTTGTTGATAGCGCTTAAACAAATATAAACACAGCACTAGGCCAAGCAATAACAGGGTGCCATCGAACCGGTCTAGGTAATGGTCCATTAAGATGATGCCTGCACCAAGGGTAGCAACCGTTAAAATAGGTAGTTCGGTACGTACTAAGTTGCCACGTACGGGCAGGGGCGATACCAGTGCTGTGGCACCCAGTACCAGTGCAATGTTGGCAATGTTGGAGCCGATGGCATTGCCAATGGCAAGTCCAGGGGCATTGTCTAAGGCCGCCATAGTCGACACCAACATTTCCGGTGCAGAGGTGCCAAAGGCAACAATGGTGAGACCGATCAGCATGGGGGACATGCCCAAATGGCCGGCCGTGGCCGCGGCGCCGTCGACAAAGCGATCGGCGCTCCAAATAAGTAGGCCGAGGCCAATAATGACTGCAGCAATTGCTAATAACATAGGTGTATTCTAGAAGCTCAAAAAACGAGCGGCAATGAAACCAAGACTGGCGCAAATTTGCAAGTCTCTTTGCACATCTGCTTGGCAATGCTAAACTTGATGTTCATCCTTAATTGGCGCTTTGCTGGAAGTCGACATATGGCCGTAAATGGCATTATAGAGATACATAATCTAAGTTTTTTTCGTGGCGACCGTGCCATTTTTAAAGACATTGACGTGTCTATTGCGGCCGGCAAAATTACCGCTATTATGGGCCCCAGCGGCACCGGAAAAACCACTTTGTTACGCTTAATCGGTGGTCAACTACAGCCCCATCAAGGTGAAGTCCAACTGTTTGGCAAAAATATTGCCCAACTCAAGCGTAAACAACTCAACCAATTACGTGGTCGCATGGGGGTGTTGTTTCAAAGTGGGGCCTTGTTTACCGACCTTACGGTATTTGAAAACGTGGCCTTTCCGTTACGTGAACACACACAGTTAAATGACCAGCAATTACACGATCAAGTGCTGTTAAAACTTGAGGCAGTTGGCCTTAGGGGCGCTCGTGACCTGATGCCCTCGCACTTGTCAGGCGGCATGGCGCGGCGTGTTGCTTTGGCGCGAGCCGTGGCATTAGAACCTGAAATAATACTTTACGACGAACCTTTTGCTGGCCAAGACCCTATTGCCATGGCGGTATTACAACGTTTAATTAAACACCTTAATGACCAGATGCAACTCACTAGCGTGTTAGTGTCTCACGATATTGCCGAGGCCTGCGCCATTGCTGACCGGGTCATTTTGTTGGGTGAGGGCCGAGTGTTAGCCCATGATACCCCAGAGGCGCTGCAAACCAGTACCGACCCCGCGGTGAGGCAGTTTATGCACGGCGAAGCGGATGGTGTGATTCCGTTTCACTTTCCGGCGCCGCCCTTGGCTACGGAGTTATTGTGCGACCCTGCCAGCGGTGCAGATAAACACGGAGGCTTGCTGTGATAAATCTTATTGCCGCCTTAGGCGAGCAATTGTTACAGCGCTTGGCTTTAATAGGCCAGGCGTTGTTAATGTTGTTACAGTCGCTGCGGGTATTGCCGGGCAAACATGGGCTTTCGCGCTTAACTCAGCAGTTGTACGTGGTGGGCGTGCAGTCATTAATTATCATGTTGGTTTCGGCCTTGTTCATTGGCATGGTGCT
Source organism: Oceanospirillaceae bacterium (assembly GCA_003523085.1). GTDB lineage: Bacteria > Pseudomonadota > Gammaproteobacteria > Pseudomonadales > Balneatricaceae > Njordibacter. Next base: position 25,053 of record DPHD01000010.1, read on the forward strand.
GGGGTTACAAGGCTATACCTTATTATCAGCTTATGGCTCAGAACAAGCGGTAGGGCAAATGGTGGCTTTAACCTTAGTCAGGGAGTTGTCGCCGGTGGTGGCCGCCTTGTTGTTTGCGGGTCGCGCTGGATCTGCACTAACGGCCGAAATTGGCTTAATGAAAGCCACCGAGCAATTGGCCAGTTTAGAAATGTTTGGGGTGGACCCATTACATCGTATTGTGGCACCAAGATTTTTGGCGGGTTTGATTTGTTTGCCCTTATTAGTCGCTATATTTAGTGTGGTGGGTATTTATGGTGGCTACATTGTGGCGGTGGATTGGCTAGGCGTCTACAGCGGGTCCTACTGGGGCAACATGCAGCAGGCCGTAGATTTTGGTGAAGACGTCATCAATGGCATGATTAAAGCCTTGGTTTTTGCCTTTGTGGTGAGCTGGATTGCTTTGTATCAGGGGTATTCATGTGTACCCACGTCGCAAGGCATTAGTGCTGCAACGACGCGCACAGTGGTGTACTCATCGTTGGCGATTTTGGGTTTCGATTTTATTTTAACAGCGCTAATGTTTGGAGGCGCGTAATGCACAAAAGATGGATAGAAATTAGTGTGGGTTTGATGCTGCTGGCGGGTGTGGTCGCCTTACTTAGTTTGGCGTTGCAGGTCAGTGGTGGCCACCTTAACCGCGGTGCTGACCGCTACCCCATTGCAGCCCTATTTGAAAATGCGGCTGGTTTAGCACCTAAAGCACAGGTGACCTTGGCAGGCGTCACCGTTGGCGAAGTGGTGGCCGTAGTGATTGACCCACAGACGTTAATGGCTAAAGTTCAAATGCAAATCAATGGTGAGGTTAATTACCTATCGATTGATTCCAGTGCCAGCATTTTGACCGCCGGCTTATTGGGCGAAAAGTATGTTGGCCTCACCGTGGGTGCAGAAGGCGAGGTATTGGTGGCAGGCGATATGATTGAAGACACACAATCGGCGTTGGTGTTAGAAGAGCTGATTGGGCAGTTTTTGCTCAATTTGGGCGATAGCAACTAAGCACTTGAATGACAATTTTTTGAATTAATTACCAAGGATGTATCCCATGTTTAACTCAACTAAACAACTTTTGGTCACTGTGGTGTGGTTGATGTCTGCATTGCTATACCCACTGCAAGCCCATGCCAATGACCCGCAATGGCTCGCTGCAAGTGAGGTGGTGAGCGACAGCACTCAGGCAATGATTGAACTGCTGCAACGTGAACGAGAAGATGCGGCGCGCAAAAGCGAAATTACAGGCATGCCTGTGGCTTTGGACGAGCGGGCATTGCTGGCACAAATGGCCATTATTTTAGACCCTGTGGTGGATTTTGAAAGTATTGCCAAAGGGGTGATGGCCAAGTTTTACCGACGCGCGAGCGCCGAGCAAATTGAGGCGTTTAATAAAACTTTTCGAACCTCGTTATTGAATACCTACTCGCGGGCAGTAGTGGCTTTTAAAATTAATAATTATGAAGTTCAGCCGAATGTGAGTAGTAGCACCAAACCGGGACGGCAAAAGGTGTGGGTTAATGTGTATGCCAATGGCGCAGCCTATAGCATTAATTATGCTGTGAAATTACGCCCGCAGGGTTGGAAAGTGACCAACGTGACGCTGGATGGTATTAACTTAGGTTTGGCGTTTAGGCAGCAATTTGCAGCCGCCATGGCGCAGAATAAGGGCAATATGGATGATGTTATTGCCTTTTGGCTTAATCCTGCTTAGATTCAGGTGATATTCAGGCAGCTAAAGTTAGCGAACTAGGTGCCATGTTTGCTACAATTACGCCCCATTTAGGCCATGGAGAAGATCGTGGACGCAGCACAAGTAAAACACATTATTGAACAACAATTAGACGGTACCCAAGTGATACCCAGCGGCGAAGGCTGCAGTTTTCAGGTGACGGTGATCGGCGACCTTTTTGCCGGCCTCACGCCCGTGAAAAAACAACAACTGGTATACGGCTGTTTAACCGATCAAATTGCTGACGGTAGCATTCATGCCTTAGGCATCAAGGCCTATACCCCCGACCAATGGCAGCGTATCAACGCGCAATAATGCCAGCTTAGACTATAGACAACGGCACAATAAATCCTATGGACAAACTCAGTATTACTGGCGGTAAACGCCTTGATGGCGAAATTAGAATCTCTGGCGCCAAAAATTCGGCTTTGCCTATTTTGGCATCGACCTTGTTGGCACAAGAACCCGTAACTATTCGTAACTTACCGCATTTACACGATGTCACCACCATGATTGAGTTGTTGGGTCGTATGGGGGTGTCTTTGTTAGTGGGCGATAAGTTGAGTGTTGAGATTGACGCCACCACCTTAGAGCACTGTGTTGCACCTTACGATTTAGTAAAAACCATGCGCGCGTCAATTTTGGTGCTAGGGCCTTTGTTGTCACGCTTTGGAGAAGCCGAAGTGTCGTTGCCTGGCGGCTGTGCGATTGGCAGTCGCCCCGTGGACTTGCATATTCGTGGACTAGAAGCCATGGGTGCAGACATTAGTGTAGAAGATGGTTATATACGAGCCAAAGCGGCACGTTTAAAAGGTGCGCATATCTTTTTTGATACGGTCACCGTGACCGGCACTGAAAACCTATTAATGGCGGCGGTGTTGGCCGACGGCGAAACGGTATTAGATAACGCCGCACGGGAACCCGAAGTGGTCGACCTAGCCCAGTGTTTGATTGCTATGGGTGCGAATATCACCGGCCATGGTACCGGTACCATACGTATTCAAGGTGTTGAAAAGCTCCATGGTTGTACCTACGACGTGTTACCAGACCGCATTGAAACAGGCACCTACTTGGTGGCTGCAGCGGTGACCGGTGGACGTATTAAGGTTAAAGACACACGTCCAGATATATTGGAAGCCGTGTTAGCGAAGCTGGAAGAGGCCGGTGCAGAAATTCATACCGGTGTAGATTGGATTAGTTTAGATATGCATGGCCAACGGCCTAAAGCCGTGAGCTTGAAGACTGCGCCTTATCCCGCCTTCCCGACTGACATGCAAGCTCAATTTTCAGCGCTCAATGCCATTGCCACCGGTACCGGTCGTATTACTGAAACCATTTTCGAAAACCGCTTTATGCACATTGATGAAATGGCCCGCATGGGCGCGCAAGTGGTGGTTGAAGGTAATACTGTGATTCAGCAAGGCATCGAGCAGCTCAAGGCCGCGCCAGTGATGGCGACGGACCTGCGTGCTTCAGCCAGTTTGGTGATAGCCGCGCTGGTGGCCGACGGTGAAACCGTGATTGATCGTATTTACCATATCGATCGGGGTTATGACTGTATTGAAGAAAAAATGGGTGCTTTAGGCGCCATCATCAAACGCGTCGCCTAATATAGAGAACCAAACACTATGCCTAATAGTCTGACCATTGCATTGTCTAAAGGCCGTATTTTAAAAGAAACCTTGCCGTTGTTTGCTAGTGCCGGTATTGAGCCCTTAGAAGACATCCATAGCAGCCGTAAATTGGTATTTGAAACCACCCAGCCGGGGGTGCGATTTTTAGTCATCCGAGCTACGGATGTACCGACTTATGTGTCCTATGGTGCTGCCGATATGGGCGTGGCAGGTAAAGACGTGTTATTGGAACACGGCGGCGCAGGTTTGTATGAGCCATTGGATTTACAAATTTCAAAATGTCGCTTAATGACCTGTGCCCCAGTAGGCGCAGCACCTGCGGGTAGGCGCCTGCGGGTAGCGTCTAAGTTTGTCAATATTACTAAGCGTTATTTTGCCGAGCAGGGTCAGCAAGTGGACATCATCAAGCTATACGGCGCCATGGAGTTGGCCCCCATCCTTGGTTTGGCCGATCAAATTGTGGATATTGTCGATACCGGTAATACCCTACGGGCCAATGGTCTGGAGCCACTTAACGAAATTGCTGTGATTAGCAGTCGTTTAGTGGTGGGCGAAGCCTCGATGAAACTTAAGCACGGCCGTATTGGCCCCTTGATTGAGCAGCTGGCCAAGGCTGTTAATGCAGCGCAGGAATCTTAATATGCAGTGGCTCAAGGTTAACCGTTTAGACACTGCGCAGGCCAACTTTGCGGCCCAATTAAGTCAGTTATTGGCGTGGGAAAGTGTGTCGGATCAGCGGGTTCAAAAAACCGTGGCCGACATCATCGAACGAGTCAAAGCACAGGGTGACACAGCCTTGCTGCAGTATACTAATCAGTTGGATCGCACGCCGTTTAAGAGCACCGCTGAACTAGAAATTCCGCAGCACAAACTGGACCAAGCGTTAGCCGCGATTAGTGATGAAGAACGGCAGGCTTTGGAGCTAGCGGCACAGCGTATACGCGCTTACCACGAACATCAAAAGCAAGAATCATGGCGTTATGTTGAGGCCGATGGCACCTTGCTCGGCCAACAAGTGACCGCTATGGATCGGGTGGGTATTTATGTGCCCGGCGGCAAGGCCAGTTACCCATCCTCGGTGCTAATGAATGCGATTCCGGCCAAGGTGGCTGGGGTGAAAGAAATCATCATGACGGTGCCTTTGCCTAATGGCCGCGTTAATCCTTTGGTTTTGGCTGCCGCTGCCATTGCCGGAGTTGATCGGGTGTTCGCTATTGGCGGTGCACAGGCCATAGCGGCCTTGGCCCATGGCACACAAATGGTGCCTAAAGTAGACAAAATTGTAGGCCCCGGCAATATTTATGTGGCCACCGCTAAGCGGGCGGTATTTGGTACCTGTGGCATTGATATGATTGCCGGTCCGTCGGAGATTTTAGTCATCTGTGATGGCCTAACCGACCCTGATTGGGTAGCGATGGATTTGTTTTCCCAAGCCGAGCACGACGAGCAAGCCCAGTCGATATTGTTGTGCCCAGATAAAGCTTACCTTGATCAGGTTGAGGCCAGCTTTAAAGCTCTGCTGCCCACCATGGAGCGCAGTAGTATTATCAAAACTTCTATTGAGCAACGTGGGGCCTTGATTCAGGTTAAGGATATGCAAGAAGCCATTGATCTGGCTAATCGTATTGCGCCAGAACATTTGGAATTGTCGGTGGCAGATCCCGAAGCCATGTTGCCCCACATTCGCCATGCCGGCGCTATTTTTATGGGCCGTCACACGGCCGAAGCTTTAGGGGATTACTGCGCTGGCCCTAACCATGTGTTGCCCACCTCGGGTACGGCACGTTTTTCTTCGCCCCTAGGCGTGTACGACTTTCAAAAACGCTCGTCGTTGATTATGTTTTCGCCCGAAGGTGCCAGTGAAATGGGCAAGGTGGCTTCGGTGCTGGCCCGCGGCGAAAGCCTAACAGCCCACGCCCGTTCTGCTGAATATCGCATCCTAGACCAAGACTAATTACCGCTTAAGCGCTGGGTTTGGTCGCCACTAAGGTGGCACGTAACGGCGCTGGGTGGCCTTCGGCTGACAGATTAGGGTCGTTGGGGTCTAAGAAGTCAGCTAACGAGTGAAATGTCATCCATGGGGTGGCCCGTTGCTCATCGGTGCTGGTTTGGTTGACGTCCACGGTGCGCACGTTTTCTAGACCCAGCTTACGTAACATCACTTCTAAGGCCTGGGTGCTGGGCAAAAACCACACGTTGGACATTTTTGCATAGCGGCCTTCGGGCACCAAAATAGTGTCAGCGCCGCCGGCAACCACCAGGGTTTCTAAGACTAATTCGCCGCCCGGCCGCAAGTAGGACAACAGCTCCTGAATGTGGTCGATGGGGGATCTTCGGTGATATAACACACCTAAACAGAAGACCGTGTCAAAACAACCAAATGCAGGTAAGTGTTCACTGCGCAACGGCAGCAGGTGAGCGCCGTTGGCTGGTAGTAGCCTTTGTGCGGCGTGAAATTGATAAAGGAATATACGCGTGGGGTCAATGCCAAGCGCAAGGCTGGCGCCGGCGCCCAACATGCGATATAAAAAGTAACCGTTGCCAGTACCAATGTCCA
>DPHD01000061.1 GCA_003523085.1 Oceanospirillaceae bacterium
CGGCGCACCTTCAGAACATCTGACGGTAGCGCCCTACACGCACTCGATAACGTAACTTTGAACATAGCCGCCGGCGAGTTTGTAACCTTGCTAGGCCCCTCAGGGTGCGGAAAAACCACCTTGCTTCGCTCTATGGCTGGCTTTGAGGATCTTGATTCTGGCACTATCTGTATTGACGGGCAGGAGATGGATGGGGTGCCCCCCTTCAAACGCCCTGTAAATACAGTATTTCAAAGTTATGCACTTTTTTCACACATGAGCGTGGTGCGCAACGTTGCGTATCACTTAGAAATTAAAGGTGTAGCTTTAGCGCAGCGACGGCAAAGAGCCAATGAAGCCCTCGAACTTGTAGGCCTAGCGGGTTACGGTGAACGGACCATTGATAAGCTCTCCGGTGGTCAGCGGCAAAGGGTCGCCTTGGCTCGAGCTTTAGTGGCCAAGCCAAAAATATTATTACTCGATGAACCTCTGTCTGCGTTGGACAGGCAACTACGCCAACAAATGCAGGTTGAACTTAAGGCTTTGCAAAACAAAATTGGAGTCACTTTTGTTTTTGTAACACATGACCAAGAAGAAGCTTTAACTATGTCTGACCGCATTGTCGTCATGCGCAATGGGCAAATCCAGCAGATAGGTTCGCCTCAAAGCATTTACCGCCACCCTGTTAACTCCTTTGTTGCAGAGTTTATCGGTGACACCAATTTAATGACAGGCCAGGTTGAAGCTGATGGCAGTTGTGCTTTTTTTATCAGCAAAAAGGGCGCGCGTATTGCTTTACCAGAAGGGCCTGTTGCTGAGGGTGCTACGCAAATTGTGATTCGGCCTAATGCGTTTAGTTTGTCAGCGGCGGATGGTAATCATTGGTTAGACGTGACTATCACCGAATTAGTTTACAGAGGTTCGGAAATGGTACTTTATTGTGAGCTTGCAGACAGTGGTGAAGCTTTTCATGCTGCACTGCCACCTCAAGGTACATTACCGAGGGTAGGTGAGCGGGCTAAGCTGCACTATAGTAGTGAAGATGTTCATATATTGCCAGAGCGTTCCTATGCTTAATAGAGCGCAGCGTGACATAGTGGCTGCAAGCCTTCTAATGAGCCCCGTGACGATCTTTTTGGCAATATTTTTCTTTGTACCAATGTCCATAATTTTTGTATTTTCTTGGCTCGAACCGGGTTTGTATGGCGGTGTAGAGTGGAGCTTTTATCACTGGAATTATGGCCGTATATTCGGTTGGGCGGACGGTGTATGGGAAATATTTGAACCCTATTATGTACAGGCAATCCTTCGTTCCATACGGTTAGCTTTTATAACCGTAGTAATGTGTATATTTCTGGCCTACCCGCTCGCTTTTTGGGTGAGTCGACAACCGCGCAAACGCCAATCATTTTTGTTGTTTATGGTTACATTGCCTTTTTTTGCAAGCATGATTGTGCGTCTATATGCGTGGATATTGATCTTAAAACCTACAGGATTTATCAATTCGACCTTGCTCATGGTGGGCATCATAGATGAACCGATTGATATACTATTTAGCGAGGCAGCTGTGATATTGGGTATGACTTACCTGATGTTACCCTTTGCTTTTTTTCCTCTTTACTCAAGCATTGAAGCCTTGGATTGGTCTAATGTTGAGGCCAGTGCCGACCTAGGTGCACGCCCTCACACTACTTTTCAAAAGGTGGTATTACCACAAACACTGCACGGTATATTTGCGGCATCGGTGATCGTTTTTATACCCTCAGTGGGTAACTTTATTATTCCCGAAATATTAGGTGGGGCCAAGGTGATGATGGTTGGCAACATGATAGAACAACAATTTTTAGATGCTAGAAACTGGCCTTTTGGGTCTGCATTAGCCATGACTGTTATGGCCATTATATTAACTATCATGCTTCTTTACGCTAGATACTTAAAGTCGAGACGAGGCGCTAATTCTGGTTCTGGGGGTTTAATATGAGATTATTTAAACTTCATTTGGGTTGGGCGTTACTGGCTCTAATCGCTGGTTGCGTGTTGCTGTTCATGTATCTACCCATGTTCGCAATTGTAGGTTATTCGTTTAACTCCAACCCTATTGACATGATGGTATGGGAAAACTTTTCCTTCACCTGGTACAGCACCATTTTTGGGATAGAAGAACTCAACTCGGGCGCTAGCTACGAAGAATCCCCAAAACAGCTATTAAAAGCCCTAAAAAATTCACTCATCGTTGCGGCGTTCACTACGGTTATTGCAACCTTTATAGGAACTATAACTGCCATAGGCTTGGCTAGATATAATATCCGCTTTCGTAAGGTGTATGACACCTCCTTGTTTTTGCCAATGATGATGCCGGACATATTGCTAGGTATTAGTTTGCTGATATTTTTTGTTGAATTTGGCAAAACATTGGGCATGGTCACAGTTATTATAGGCCACTGTACTTTTCTAGTTTCTTATGTGTTCATTATCGTTCAATCACGTATGGCTACCCTCGATCCAGCCTTAGAAGAAGCTAGCTCAGACCTTGGAGCAAGCGAATGGCAAACCCTGAGAAAGGTCATATTGCCGCAATTGGCGCCGGGAATTATCGGCGGTGCGTTGTTGTCGTTTATTATATCCATGGATGATTTAGTTGTTACTTATTTTGTCTCGGGCACCAATAGCACCACATTGCCAGTGTATATTTTGTCCATGATGCGCCGTGGCGTTAAACCCGAAATTAACGCCATCGCCACCTTAGTAATGCTATCGTCATTCCTTATAGCTGCCCTTGGTTTGTGGCTGCGCAACAAAAAAGCAAGTTAGGAGTTTTGATGAACAAGGTTCGTGCACGAGATCTAGGTATTCCCTTTACCGGCGTACCTGGCCCCAATAACGCCATCACTGATATACCAGGCGTATTGGTTGGCTACACCACTTTAATAACTGGCGAGGGGTCGGTGGAAATTGGCGCAGGACCTGTGCGAACAGGTGTTACCGCAATATTACCGAGGGGGTACAGCGATCAGCCTAAGCCAGTTTGGGCGGGGTTCTTTTCCTTTAATGGAAATGGAGAAATGACAGGTGCTCATTGGGTTAATGATGCGGGTTATTTTACTGGTCCTATCTGCCTTACCAATACGCACTCGGTGGGGATGGTGCACCACGCGGCTGTGGGCTGGATGATTAACCAGTATCCAACTTTCTATAAAGACTCTCACTCTTGGGCAATGCCTGTTGTTGCCGAAACTTTTGATGGCTTATGTAATGATATATGTGGTCGTCATGTGACTGAATCGCAGGCCTTGTCGGCGTTAAATAATGCTTCGTCTGGGCCTATTGCTGAAGGTAATGTGGGCGGTGGCACGGGTATGTTGACCTATGAGTTTAAAGGTGGAACAGGCACATCGTCTCGACAATTAACCTTTGGCGAAAACACCTATACTGTGGGAGTGTTGGTGCAATCAAATTTTGGCTTACGTGACGACCTAACCATACGTGGTGTGCCCGTAGGGCAAGAATGGCCAGATCAAGCGCCCTTGACCGAGATGTCCATGGGGGAAACTGGATCTATTGTCGTCATTATCGGAACCGATGTACCTTTGTTGCCTAGTCAGCTTAAACGTTTGGCTAAACGTGGGGGTATTGGTATCGGCAGGACGGGTACTCCAGGGGGGCATTACTCGGGAGATTTAATGTTGGCTTTTTCTAGTGCTAATGAACAAGACGTACTGCCTATGACAAGTAATAAGCAGCCGTTTGTAAATAGCATGGAATTTCTTGATGATCACTACATAGAAACGGTGTACGGTGCCGCCGTTGAGGCCGTTGAAGAGGCGGTGTTAAATGCCCTTGTGGCGGCCCAAACAATGGAATTTGCAAAACCGGCTCACAAAAAGGCCCATGCCGTTGATCACCAGCGCTTGCAAGCGGTTATGCGTAAGTATAATCGCTTAAACGATGCTGTATAAACATACTGTCGATTAGTTTAAGGGTGGTGTCTAATGTTTTTCGTATTAGTAACTCCATCCGTAGGAATGCAGAACTCAATTTATTACACAAGTATAATATGTCGTCTACGGGCTTCACTGCGCTGTGGGTGAGGTAAACCTTGTAGTTAAAGTGGCTGGCTGCTGGTTGAAGACCTTCTTCAAATAGGTGGTCAAAATCCACCTTAACAGGGATGAACCTTCATGGGGAGAACTTTCTCTCAATGAAGGTTCATAGTGCAAATAGTAGGGGTTAAATATTACTAGCCGCAGCTAAGCCAGAGTCGATAGCACTCAAAATAGTGTCCACTTCATCGGCCGTAGCGATTAGAGGAGGAGATACCATAACCGCGTGGCCAGCAACGCGAACCATAGCGCCACTTTCAGCGGCAACTTTGCCTACGGTCTTGCCAACAGATGCATCGGCTGGAGTTTTCAGAGCTTTATCACTCACAAGTTCCATAGCGGTCATCAAACCATGCCCACCACGCACATCACCCACCAAAGAATACTTTTCTGCAAGAGCTTGGAAGCCTTTGTACATTTGTGTACCGCGAACTTTGGCGTTTTCGTTAACCTTAAGGCGCTTAGTTTCTTTTAAGCAAGCTAGGGCAGCAGCAGCACCAACGGGGTGACCCGAATAGGTGTAGCCATGGCGAATGGCGGCTGCTTCGGTGTTGTTAGACTCGAATACCTCGGTGACCTTTTCTGACATCATGGCCGCGCCAAACGGGAAATAACCACAGGTAATGGCCTTAGCGGTGGACATCATATCGGGTTTAACGCCCCACAAACGTGAACCAGACCATTCGCCGGTACGGCCAAAGGCAGTAATCACTTCGTCGGCGATCAGCAAAATACCATAGCGATCACATAGTTCACGGATGGCGGGCATAAAGCTCTCATGGGGCACAATGATGCCGCCGGCACCGATAATCGGCTCCATAATAAACGCAGCGATGGTTTCGGGCCCTTGAAACTTAATTTCGTCTTCCGTCATTTGTAGGCACAGTTGCGCCAATTTCTGCGGGTCGCTTTCGTTGAACGGGTTGCGGTAAGGGTAGGGGCAAGGCATGTGGAAGCAGCCTGCTAATAACGGCTCGTAGGCCGTGCGGAAACGGTTGTTGCCGTTGACTGAAGCCCCCCCAAAGTGGGTGCCGTGGTAACCAAGCTTCAATGAGAAGAACTTGGTGCGTCCGTGTTCACCCCGTACCTTGTGGTACTGGCGAGCAAGGCGTAAACAGGATTCTACGGAATCGGAACCGCCTGAAGTAAAGAACGAACGATTCAGACCGTCTGCTTCAAACCACTGACTCAATTCATGGGACAGCTCTATTGCCGGCTCATTGCTGGTGCCGGCAAAGCCAGAATAATAAGGCATTTTTACCAGTTGATCGGCCATGGCTTGCTTAATGGGCTCGCAGCAATAACCTAGGTTGACGTTCCACAGACCGCCTACGCCATCAATCATCCAGTTGCCATCAATGTCTTTGATACGCACGCCTTCTGCTTCTGAAATGATGGTCGGTTGGTTGGCTCGCAGGGCCCCAGGGTGACCCATTGGGTGCCACCAATGTTGGGCGTTTTCGGCTTTTAAAAAATCAGAATTTTGCATACTATGGTTCTCACAAATTGAAATATTGAAGGGCTTCTGCATAACTGTGTGCAGGGTTTTGAACATCAAAATGGACGCAGGGCATGCCACATTGTATGGCTCCCGTAACGTTCCTGAGTTGGTCATCAACAAACACGCATTGCTCGGGGGTAAGGCCCAATTGTTGCGCCACTGAGTTGTATGCTCTTGGGTCGGGTTTGAGGATTTTGGTGTAGGTTGCGTCTACGATGACTTCAAAATCCTTCAGGAAAGGCAATTTGGAGCGAAACTCAGCTCCGTAAAATAAATCTAATTCATTGGATAATATCGCTAAGCGGACACCGTTCGATTTGGCCATAGCCAACATGGCGGCAAACTCAGGGCGTATCACTTGCATTGGGTCTGCACCCCTTGCTGCAATTACAAATTCCTGCATGGAAGTCCAATCTTCGCCCACCAAGTTGCCAACCTCTTGGGTGCGTTGCATCCAATAGTCGCGCTCGCTAATTTCATCGGCCTGCATAGATTGCCAGAGGCCGTCGTTGCTAGGGTCGAAGGGGCCTTGCCAGGTTAAGCTACCCGCGGCTAGATTTAACGCCGCTTCAGTGAGTGCGTGGGTTTCAAACAAGGTGCGGCTAATCACGCCACCAAAATCGAGTACTAAGGCCTGGGCGCTCATGGGGCTGCCCTTAGTGGTGTTGGTTGAGCTTCGGGTGCGCCCTGATGCCATGAAATTTCGGCGGCGGCACGCTTTACCAGGTTGATGATATGGGCCTTTTTGTTGTCGGTTAGCCGGCTGCGGGGCGTCGACACAGCAAGCGAGCCGCAGGCCTCACCGGTCACATTAAACACCGGCACAGCGATGCCAATGGCATCGGTTTCGTAGGTACCGTCGCCCATAGCAAACCCTAAGTCAGCGGCTTGGTTAGCCAATGCCATCACACTGTCTCGCTCCGTTGGCGTGGCATCGGTATAACGGGTGAGTAGCTTGGCAAATGTCTGATCAAGAATGCCGGCAGGGCACACCGACAAAAAGGCGATGCCCGATGCGGTGGCGTGTAATGGCAGCTCTTCACTGGGGTCAAGGTGTACCCGCACCCCGGCGGTTTGAGTATTGACTATTTTGCCGTGGATTAAGCGGCCATTGCTGTAGCGTGATAGGTGCGTCGTTTCGCCAGTATCCAAGGCCAATTTTTGCACTAGGTTGCTGATGGCATGATTAGCGGGTGCGGTTTGTTCACGCACCATGGCCAATCGAGTTAAGGCTGGGCCCAGGTGGTAAAACTTGGTTTTACTGTCCTGCTCAACAAAACCTTTTTGCTCTAGGGCCGACAAGTGGCGCAATACGCTGGCTTTGTCACGGCCTAAAAGTCGAGCTGTTTCAGACAACCCTAACGCCGGTTGTGCCGGTGAAAATAGATTTAGAATGTCGAGTGCTTTGACAATTGTGCTCAAAATACTGCTCCAAAAAAATAATTTTTGTTCATTTTTTCTCAATCCATAATGTGACTGAGAAATGTATTTGTTATTTATTATTGACATGAGTCGGTCAAATATGCAAATATTTTCGAACCGTCGGTTCACTTAATGAAACGATTGTTAGTATGTTAACTTAAATTACAGTTTATAAATAGTATAAAAAGAACCTTTTGGAGAGTGCTATGAAGAAATTATTAACGGTAGCAGCGGCAGTGGCCATTGGCGCCATGAGCAGCGTTGCTATAGCTGCAGATTACCCAACCAAACCAGTATCTTTCGTTGTTCCTTTCCCTCCGGGTGACTTGGAAGACGTATTGACACGTATGATTGCTGAAGACTTTCAAGCTGAGCACGGCGTTGCCGCAGCAGTAATTAACAAGCCAGGCGGTGGCGGTGGTCCATTCCCAGGTGCTGAATTTGTGGCCCAAGCGGATGCCGATGGTACTACTGTAGGTTCCTTTGTAATCGGTGTTCCAGTTGTAGGACCAAACATTGGTTTTGATTGGTTGGATAAAACCACCTTTGAGCCTTTGGGAATTTTCTTAACCTACCCGTTTGTATTGGCTGCAGCAGGTGATGCGCCTTACGACACCATTCAAGAAATGGCAGAATATGCCAAGTCAAACGAACTAGTATTGGGCCATTTCGGCGCTCCACTGGCTCCAACACAAGTATCTTTTGCTGCTGCTGGTGCACTTGGTTTTGAATGGGGCTCTGACGCCGCTTTCGATATGCTAGATTGCAACACGTTAGCGTCTGGCGATGCGGATATCATCAACACCACCATTCAGCTAGTGTTACCTTGCTTGGATAAAGTTAAGGTATTGGCTTCAATTACCAACGAGCGTATTTCTTTGGTGCCTGAAACCCCTACTATGGGCGAAATCATTCCACAGCTAGATATCTCTCTATGGAACGGTTTATTCGTTAAAAAAGGTACTTCTGATGCAGTTAAGCAAACCTTGATTGCTTCTGCTAAAAAGACCATGGCCAGCGAACGTGCGCAACAAGTTGCCAAGAATTCTGGTGCCCTTGTGTACTGGATGGGTGCTGACGAAGCGGCTGCTCAAATCGACAAAGATCGTAACACCATGGTTACCATTGGCGAGCTAACGCAATAAGTAATTTGCAGTTAGAGCTTTGCGCATTAATAGCGTAAGGCAGCGGCCTGTAGCTTAATACCTACGGGCCGTTTTGTTTGATTTTAAGTTAAGTTAAGTGGTTATTTATGAAAGCATCTGGATACCTAACGGGTGAAAAAGCCTTTGCCATTTTGATGGCCATGCTGAGTGCTTTTTTATTGTACTCGATACCCGAAGAAACAAAGTGGTTTAACGGCATGGGCATCTCCAAACAGCCACGATTCTGGCCTGCGATGTGCATTGTAGGCTTGAGCGTGTTTACCTTTTTTTATGGGCTTTCTGTATGGATTAAAGCGAACGCGTTAAATTCAAGAGACCGTAGCAGTGTTAATGCTGAAATAAGCGAAATGAAACATTGGTTGCGGCCTGCTGAATTTGTTGTGTATTTTTTGGCGTATGTTATTGCTGTGCCATGGTTAGGCTATTTGTTAGCCACCTTGATCTATTTTTTGCTTATGACCTGGCGCATGGGTTACCGCAATAAATACATGTTGTGGGTTAGTGTGGCCACGGGTTTATTGATTGTGCTGGTGTTTAAAACCCTATTGCAGGTGAAAGTTAATAGTGGTGCCTGGTACGACTTACTCCCCGACGCATGGGCAACTTTCATGATTATTAACTTTTAAGGGTCGGCCGAAAATGGACGTTTTACTGCTAAGTTTAGAAATTTTCACCCGTTTAGATGTATGGCTTGCCTTGTTTGTGGGCTCTATAGGTGGCGTTATTATTGGCGCAATACCTGGCGTTGGTCCGGCTGTTGCTATCGCTATTTTACTGCCTGCCACCTACAGCATGGAGCCTATTGTAGGCATTACCTTGTTGATTGGTATTTACGGTGCATCTATGTACGGCGGGGCGATCCCCGCGATTTTGATTAATACCCCAGGCACTCCCGTTAATGCGTTAACAACCTACGATGGCTACGCTATGACCAAACAAGGCAGGGCGCGCAGAGCGTTAACCTTGGCTTATTGGTCATCCTTTTTTGGGGGCGTTTTTTCGGTTATTTGTTTAATGCTCATGACCTCTGTGATTGCCCAGGTGGCGCCACTGTTTGGCTCTCGAGACATTTTAATGGCGGCGATATTGGGATTGGTGTTAGTGATCGTATCCCACCGTGGTGAGTCTCTTATTGCTGGATTGTTAGTGTTTTTAGGCATGTTCATTTCCACTATTGGTATGGAGAGCATTCGCTACACTAAACGCTTTACCTTTGATCAATCGTGGCTCAACTCAGGCATGGATTTAATCACCGTTTTGTTGGGTTTGTTTGCTATGTCCCAAGCCTTCGTATTGCTGGTAGGTAAGGATACTAAAGTGACCATGCCCGACCTAAAAGGCCAGCCAAAACGAGAAGGCTTTTTTGACTTAATGAAGTATAAAACAGTGGCCGTGATTTCTTCTGCCATGGGCGTCATCATGGGGATTATCCCCGGTGTAGGCGAGTTTTTGGCACAGTTTTTCTCTTACAATATAGCCAACAATATCTCCAAAAAGCCTGAGCGCTTTGGTAAAGGTGCCCCTGAAGGCATTATTGCCTCTGAAGCCGCCAATAATGCAGTGCCTGCGGCCGCTATGATTCCGCTATTAGCCTTAGGTATACCTGGCGAAGCACTCACGGCGATGATGTTGTCAGTGTTTTACGTGCACTCAATTATCCCTGGGCCTAACTTATTCATTAACCACGCAGACTTTGTTTATGGTCTGTATATGAGCTTGTTTGTGGTTAACGTGTTGATTATGGGGTTCCTTCTCATTGCAACACGGCCGTTATTAAAGATTATTCAAATTCCCCAGCGTTTCTTAGGCGTGGCGATTATGGGTTTGTCTTTTGTGGGTGTTTACTCACTCCGTAACTCGTTAGTGGATTGTATGATATGTGCCGCTTTTGGTATTTTTGGTTATATATTAAGACGCTTAAACATGCCCATCGTGCCCATTATCTTAGGCATGGTTTTAGGTAATATTATGGAACAAAAGTTCCGCGCCGGTATGGCCCGAGTATCGGATTTTGGTGACTTCATAGATCGGCCTATTTCTTTTTCCATTTTTGTAATCATCATGATCGTATTGATAGTTCATGCTCGCAATCTATGGCGTAATTATCGCCCTAACAATACTTCTGCCAAAAGCCAATAACACAGATTAAGGACACCCATGCAACAACAAATTGACACATTAAAAGCCCAGTCTGTGGCACCGCAGCAATTGTTTATCAATGGCCAATGGCAAGCAGGAACGGGTACTCAGCTAGACGTGGTTTCACCCATAGATGGCCAGGTCATAACGACTATCGAAAGAGCCAGCCGCGCTGACATGCAGGCTGCCATTAAAGCTGCTCGACAATCTTTTGACGATGGTCGCTGGGCCAATCAAGCCCCCGCAGCACGCAAACAAGTGTTGTTGAAGTTGGCTGACTTGATCCAACATCATGCCTTGGAATTGGCGGTGTTAGGCGTGCGTGACAATGGTACCGAAATTAATATGGCGATTAAAGCGGAACCGGGCTCTGCGGCTGCCACCTTTCAATATTACGCCGAAGCCATTGATAAGGTTTATGGCGAAATTGCCCCAACTGCAACTAACTTTTTAGGCTTAATCCACAAACAACCTGTAGGTGTGGTTGGTGCCATTGTACCGTGGAATATGCCGCTCATGATTGGGGCATGGAAAATAGCACCGGCTTTGGCGGCGGGTAACTCGGTGGTCATTAAACCTGCAGAGGAAGCCAGCCTGACGTTACTACGCTTAGCCCAGTTGGCATCTGAAGCGGGTCTACCCGATGGTGTATTAAATGTGGTCACCGGCCAAGGCGCTGTAGTGGGTGAAGAACTGGCTCTGTCGATGGAGGTGGATGTATTGGTATTCACCGGTTCTGGTAATACTGGCCGACGTCTGCTGGAGTATTCGGCCCGCTCAAACATGAAACGCTGTTACCTTGAGTTAGGTGGTAAGTCTGCCAACATCATTTTTGCCGACGCGCCCGATTTAGATCAAGCGGCTTTGGGCGCCGCCATGGCGATATTTAGGAACTCGGGTCAAATATGTATTTCTGGTTCGCGTTTGTTGGTAGAAAACATCATTCACGACGAATTTGTGGCCAAAGTTGCGCAGCATGCCGAAAACCTACGGGTGGGCAATCCATTAGATTTAACGTCTCAAGTTGGGGCCATTAATTCGCAACGCCAGTTAACGAGCAATTTGGAATTTGTAGCTAAGGCCCACGTAGAGGGAGCACAATTGGTCACCGGCGGCCAGCAAATCCTGCAGCCATCGGGCGGCTATTATATGCAACCCACCATTTTTACTGGGGTAGAATCTCATCATCATTTAGCCCGCGCAGAGGTGTTTGGCCCGGTACTTGGGGTGACGCCGTTCGCCACGGAAGCCGAGGCGGTGGCCTTAGCCAACGATTGTGACTACGGACTAGCAGGGGCCGCATGGACCAACGATTTAGGCCGTGCGCATCGTATGATTAAAGCTGTCAACACCGGCGGCATGTTTATCAATACCTATGGTGGATCAGATGCTACCATGCCCTTAGGCGGGGTGAAGCAATCGGGTAACGGGGTCGATAAAAGTTTGCATGCCATGGATAAATACATCAACTTAAAAACCGCGTGGATTCAACTTTAATATAAGGGCGGCTGCAAAATAATGACTAATACAATTCTGTTGATAGGCACATACGACACCAAAAATGCCGAACTAGAGTATATGGCCCAGTGCATACGCGGCCAAAGTGGTGCAGTACTGACTATGGACGTGAGTGTCTTAGGGGAAGCCGAACAGGCCACCGACATCAGTAAACATCAGGTGGCCCGAGCTGCGGGATCCAGTATTCAAGCCGCCATCGACTCAGGCGACGAAAATTTTGCCATGCAGATCATGTCCCAAGGCTCAACCCTACTTGCCAGCCAACTGTGCGCGGAAGGTAAGTTTGATGGGGTGCTGGTGTTGGGCGGTAGCATGGGTACAGACCTTGCCTTAGATGTGTGTCAAAGTTTACCTCTAGGTGTGCCTAAATATGTGGTCTCAACCGTGGCCTTTTCTCCCATGATTGATGCGGCAAGGCTTGCTGCAGACATTCAAATGATCCTGTGGGCTGGCGGTTTATATGGCCTCAATAGCATTTGTAAATCCTCTTTAAGTCAGGCCGCTGGTGCCGTATTGGGCGCTGCCCGAGCGGTAGAGCCACCCGCCACAGACCGGCCCTTAATCGGCATGACCAGTTTGGGCTCCTCTTGCCTCAAATACATGAAAACCCTAAAACCCGAATTAGAAGCCCGCGGTTTTGAGTTGGTGGTATTTCATGCCACCGGCATGGGTGGCATGGCCTTTGAAAGCATGGCGGCCCAAGGGCGTTTTGTTTGTGTGATGGACTTTTGTCTGCAAGAAGTATGTAATCATATGGCTGGTTCTGCCATCAACTCTGGGCCGCAGCGTATGTTAAGTGCCGGTGCGGCTGGCATTCCTCAATTGATTGCACCAGGCAGCGTGGACTTGTTGGATTTTCCCGGTTGGCAAAATGTTGCAGAACGTTACCCAGACAGACCCACCCACGCCCATAACCGCTTAATACACTGTCTAGTGAGTACCGTAGAAGAGCGACAAGCTCAAGCCAGAGAGTTTGTTAAAAGGCTGCAGCAGGCACCGCTTGACGCCTTGGCGCCCGTGCATATGATATTACCTGAGCAAGGCATTGAAGAGTGGGATAGAGAGGGTCAAGACCTCCATGATCCTGTAGGTCAGGGGGCGTTTGTAACAGAAATTCAGCGCCTACTACCCACTGAACAAGTTGCATTGAGTAGTATTGACGCCCATATTAATGATGCAGCATTCTGCCAAACGGTGTTGACCATCTTTGACGCGTGGGTTGAACAGGGCATTGTCAAACAGGGTTAGTAATATGGGCACACACAGTAAGCCACCGAGTACTAATAATTTATTACAACGCCGAGCTAAGCTGCTTGGGCCTAATGTGCCTACCTTTTACGAACAGCCGTTACATTTGGTTAAGGGCGATGGCGTGTGGGTGTGGGATGCCCAAGGCCGCAAATACCTCGACTGTTATAACAACGTGCCCCACGTCGGCCATTGTCACCCGCAAGTGGTGGAGGCTATTTACCAGCAGGCCAGTACCTTAAATACCCACACTCGATATTTGCACGAAACCATACTCGACTATATAGAGCAGCTATTGGCGACCTTTGATGCGCCATTTGCGAGTGTCATCATGACCTGTACGGGCTCTGAGGCCAACGACATTGCCTTGCGTATGGCCGAGGCAGTGACGGGCAAGCGTGGGGTTATTGCCACTGATCACACGTATCACGGCAACACCACGGCGGTATCCCAGCTGAGTAAAAATATGCCCCCCTTAGGGGGTTATGGCAAGCATGTGCGTCACGTGCCAGCGCCAGACAGTTACCGCCCTTTAGGGGGGCAAACTGGCACGGCCCATGGATTGGCGTTTGCCCATCAAGTACAACTAAAAATTGACGAGCTTGAAGCCAGCGGTGTGGGTTTTTCTAGTCTCATTATTTGTCCGTATTTTGCCAACGAGGGGTTTCCCGACCTACAACAAGGATTTTTGGAACCGGTGCAAAAGGTGGTTAAAAAGGCTGGAGGAGTCATTATTGCAGATGAGGTGCAGCCCGGTTTTGGCCGCCTTGGATCGCACATGTGGGGCCATCAACGCATTGGCTTAACGCCTGACATTGTCACCTTAGGCAAACCCATTGCTAATGGGCATCCGGTGGGTGCAGTGGTTACCAGTAGCGACATCATGCAGCGATTTAGAACCGAGTTTAAGTATTTTAACACTTTTGGTGGTAATCCTGTGTCTTGTGCGGCTGCCTTAGCAACGCTGAACGTGTTACAACAAGAGCAGTTAATGGACAATGCCCATACCATGGGTGCCTACACTAAACACGGCTTGCAACAGTTGACTAAAAAGTACGATTTTATAGGTGACGTAAGGGGTGCGGGTTTGTTTTTTGGTGCCGAAATGGTGCTCGACCAACGGCTTAAGACGCCAGCAACCGATTTTACCAATCGAGTCGCCAATGCCATGCGCCAAGAAGGTGTGTTGTTGAATAAACTGGGCATTCACTATAACACCTTAAAAATTAGGCCACCGATGTGTTTCAGCCGTGAACATGCAGATTTGTTATTACAAACCTTAGATCGGGTGTTAGCAACAACACCCCTACATGTTTAATGTTGCCCCTGGCAACCACTGCAAGTGGGCTTTGGGGCTTCAATTTGGCCACCATAACATTGGTGGCCCAAAGGGAAAACACGACCTTTAAGGTGACTACAACCCAGAACCACCATTACGCTTTGCGCATACATAGGCCAGGCTACCGTGAACTGCCTCAACTCCAAGCCGAACTCCAATGGATACAGCATTTGTTCGCACAGGGCCTCGCTGTGCCAGCACCGGTTGCGTCATTGCATGGTCGCTTGGTAGAGCAGCAAGACGGCTATTGCGTCAGTGTATTGCAATGGCTAGCAGGTCAACCCATGGGTCAGGCCGGCGTGCCATTACAACTGCATCAACCTGAGCAGGTGTTATACACCTTAGGTCAAGGTATGGCTGAACTCCATACAGCGTCGGACAACTGGACGGGCTCTAGAAGGCTTGCAAGGCCCAGCTGGGATATCGATGGCTTATTGGGTGAAACGCCAGTTTGGGGCGCATTTTGGCAAAACCCCTTATTAACAAGTCGCCAAAAGCAACTGTTCGAGACGACGCGACTTGAGATAAAGAACAGCCTGATGCAGTGTGGCCAAGATCTCAATTATGGTCTTATTCATGCTGATCTAGTGCGCGAAAATATTATGTTGCACCAACATCAACTGCAGTTTATCGACTTTGACGACAGTGGTTTTGGGTTCAGGTTGTTTGAGTTGGCTACTTGCTTATTAGCCAACGCCAATGAGCCCGATTATGAGACATTAAAAACCCAACTTATAGCCGGCTATCACAGCGTAAGGCCCCTTGATGTGACTCATTTACAGCTATTTATTATGCTTAGGGCACTTACTTATGTGGGTTGGGTCGTGCCCCGGTTGCATGAGCAAGGTGGCCCTGCAAGGTGCCAACGATTTATACAACGGGCCGAGCTATTGTGTGAGCAGTATGACCGCACCAAGCATTAGCGATAATCAATAAAAATATGGCATCGTAGTTATGAATAACTCACCTTGGAGCACGTTTACTGGCTCAGATCTCAGTGCGATGTCGGCTTATGAGGTGGTGGCTCTGTTACGTAATGGCGAAGTGTCATCTAATGAATTAGTGGACCTCAGCGCACAACGAATAACGGCCGTGGAACCCCATGTAAATGCCATGCCGACGATTTGTCCTGAATTAGCTGCTGCGGCTGGCCAGCGTTGGAGTCAAGCCCCAGTAGTCAAGTGAGGTTGGCTGTTTAGCGGGTTTGCCGATTGGAATAAAAGACCTCAATGCCGTCAAAGGGGTACGTAGCACCTGGGGTTCAGTGGGTTTAAAAGATCATATTCCTGATCACAGTGACTACTTTGTTGAGCGTTTAGAGAAGCGCGGCGCCATTGTTCTGTGGCCAGGGCCGTTGAACAGGCCATGGGTGGTGCTCTTGGCCCTATCGACCCTTACACACTCAAGGCTAAATAGCGCAGCAGACTTACTCCTTAAAACCTGTCGAGGGTGTTTATGGGGCTTTGGTAAGCTGCTATCATGAGTATCTATTTCAGGTCCAAAAAGTCCATATTGTATGATTGATAAAGCCCCTGCTAGAGGCGCGGAAGCCACAGCTAAAGCACACCTTAAAAAACACGGCATTTACGGTAAATCGGCTTCGGTTGTGTCTAATATATTTCGTATCAGTAACGTGATTCGAAGTAACGCCGAGGTTAATTTATTGCAAAATTACGGCATGTCGTTTTCGGGTTTTACGGCCCTGTGGGTGCTGTGGGTTTGGGGCGCAATGGAAACCAATCGTTTGGCTGAAGAAACCGGGGTGGCCAAGAGCACACTTACGGGTATTCTAAAAACCCTTGAACGCTATGAGTACTGCCAACGTCGCCCACATTCATCCGACGGCCGCAGGGTGATGGTTGAAGCCACCTCGAAAGGTCGTGAGCTGATGCAAGAAATATATCCTCTCTTTCATGAGCTCGAAAATCAGGCTGTGTCACAATTAAGCGAGGCTGATTTGGATATGACGAAAGATGCCCTGCGTATTATATTAGCCACCGTCGACGGCTCAAAACCGGCACCAAACTCGTAATTTAACGCAGTTTTTTAAACAGCTGCTTTAAGTCTTGGTTGTGGTCTTGCACCATATCCCAAGTGATGTCGAGGCTCATAGCCAACAGTTTACGTGCAGCCAGATGGTTGCTGGGCATATTTAGGGTGTCTACCTGTGTCATTACACCGTTGGTAAATTGCACCACGGTCATGCGTGAGTCACTGTCACTGGCGAGAGTTTTTTGCTCTGCACTGGCATGCCGTAGCCCCACCATTTGTAACTTCAAGTCAGCCTGATCAGACCAGAACCAAGGCACTGGATTGTAGGCCGAGGCCAGTTCGCCATGTCTGTGAGCAAGTAAATTGGTGGCCACTAACTGGGCTTGATCATTGGCGTTTTGAATGGATTCTAGACGCTGAATTTTGCCTTGCAATGGCATACTGGCGACGTCGCCAACCGCATAGATGTGGGCATCGCTGGTTTGGCCAAAGGCATTGACCACAATGCCACCATCGATAGTTAAACCAGCTTGTTCGGCTAACTGAATGTTGGGGCTCGCGCCCACGCCAGCAATAATTAAATCACCGCCAAACACGCCTTGGTTAGTGTGTACACCGTCATCATCAAGGTGGCTGACATGGCAATCTGTGTGGATGTGCATGCCGCTATTCTTGTGTAGCTGGGTGACCCGCACACCCATAGCGGGTGCGATGGCTTTGCGCAGTAATCTAGGCCCAGATACTAACAGGCTGACTTTTTTACCTAGTTTGAGGGCACCGGCAGCGATTTCACAGCCGATAAACCCACCGCCAATCACCACTACATTATCGGCAGCTTGGAGCTTAGGGCCTAAATGCTGGATGTCTGCATAGTTATAGACGCCCACAGCTCGCTCACCGCCTACAACAGGCATGGGTCGTAAGCTGGACCCAGTGGCAATAATCAGCTGGGTGTAGGTCAGTAGCTGCCCATCGTTCAGCTTGACTTGGCGTTGGGCACGGCCAATGTGGGTCACCGTTACACCACGCTGCAAGTGGATGTTTGTGGCTTCATAGAAACGTTCGGCCTGTAACAGTTCCAGAGGGAGGTTGGCATCGAACAAAGCCTTTTTTGACAAAGGTGGGCGATGATAGGGCAGTGGTTGCTCGTTAGAAATTAGGCAGATGCTCAGGTTCGCATCACGCTTGTGGAGTTCTGCGGCAGCGGCTACGCCGGCATGGCCGGCACCAATAATAACTACGTCGAGCGCAGTAGGTCGGTTAGTCATTGTTAGGGGGAATACGCACCGTGATGCTTTCGATTGCCGCAGAAACACTGATTTGACAACATAAACGGCTATTGTCAAACACCTCGTCGACTTCCATATCTAATATTTCAACTTCCATTTCGCCCGCGGCGTCGAGTTGCCCGTTGATTTGTTCGACTAACACGTGGCAGGTGGCGCACATACATGAGCCACCACAGGCGCCGGTAATGCCAGCAACACCATTATCTAAGGCCAGTTGCATGAGGTGTTTGCCTTGCTCGGCCTGCACGTCGGTGCTGTGTCCGTCGGCTTGGATGAAAGTTACAAGTGTCATTATTAGTCAATCCTATGGTGTGAATTTGATGAGGTTAAACAAAGTTAAAGTAGTAGTCTATTTCCCAATCTGTGGTATGCGCCACAAAGTCTTCCCATTCCTTGCTCTTGATGCCTACATGATTGTCCACCAGGGCTTGGCCTACGGCAGTGCACAGTACTGTGTCGGCGGTTAACGCTTCCAGGGCGGCTGCTAAATTATCAGGCGTGTGGCGTTCTGTGCTCTGTGATTCTAGGCAGTCTAAGGTTTCGGGTGCTGGTAGTGGGTAGTCATTGTTGATGCCCAAGAGGGCGGCTTGCAATGTGGCAGCCACGGCCGTGTAGGGGTTAGCGGCACAATCTGCCATGCGAAACTCAATGCGCGCACCAGCGCCACGTTCGTCTGGGATGCGGGTGGTGGTGCCGCGGTGGTCGTAGCCCCAGTTGGCCCAGTAACCGGATAAGCTGGCAGGCATTAAGCGGCGGTATGAATTGACGGTAGGTGCTAATAAACCGGCTAACCCTTCGTGGTGTTGCACTAGGCCACTAATGGCCTGTTTGCACAGGGCCGACAAACCATCATCTGTGGCGGTGTCATTAATAACATTATTGCCGTTAGCATCTTCAAAGCTAAAGTTAATGTGCATACCACTGCCGCCTCGGTTGGACAGAGGTTTAGGCATAAAGCTTAGTAGGTAGCCGTTTTGAGCATACACTTCTTTGGCCATGGTTTTGAACAAAAATAGCTGATCGACGGCTTCTAGAGCATCATCATAACGTAGGGTCATTTCAAACTGCGGCCAGTCAAATTCCGAGTTAAATGATTCTAACTCCATGCCACAGGCTTCAGCTTGGCGCCATACTTTGTCGATTAAACCGGCTGGGTCGACCATTGGTCCTGCACCATATACGTAGGCGCCTGGGGTATTGTAAGGCACCCATTTGCCAGCCTCGTCCTGCTGGTAAACAAAGGCTTCGAGTTCAATACCCACCTTCACTTTGAGGCCTTTGTCGGCATAGCCGGCTAAGGCGCGTTTGAGTGCGTTACGGCCGCTCACGGCCACCGGCTGGTCTTGGTATCGCAGATCTACAATCGCAACACCTGTATCGGCTTCCCAGCCCGGGCGTACATCTTGGTTGCCAAAATGTCCTACCATATCGGGTAGGCCTGCTAACAAACCACTGCCTTCAACGGGCAACAGTTCGCGGTCGTAGGTTAGGCCATAAGCGGTCATGCAGAATCGAGCTTCACCGTGGGCGGCGGTTGCGGCGGGTTGGTATTTGCCACGAGCAAGGCCTAGGTGATCGGCGTAGATGAGGCGAAGGCGTCGATATTCTGTCATGGTAGTAGTCTCATTTATGGTTATTATTAGCTTACGCTGTGGTTTCGATGCGCACTTGAAGGTGTTTGATGCCGCGAATAAAATTGGAGCGAAGGAAGTCTTCGGGTTCGATTTGCTCCATAGAGCTCACTTGTTTGAGTAATTCTTGTAAGGTGACTTTGACTTCTAGCCGCGCTAACCACATACCTAGGCACGCGTGCGGGCCACCTTGGCCAAAAGCCATATGTTGGTTGGGGGAACGGTGAATGTCTATGCTCTCTGGCTGGCTAAACTGACGCTCATCAAAATTACCCGATGCAAACCAAAGTACCACCTTGTCACCAGCTTTAATAGACTTACCGTGCAGTTCGTAGTCTTGTATCGCGGTACGGCGGAAATGTAGCGTGGGTGAGGCGAAGCGTATAAATTCTTCCACGGCGGTATCCCATACTGGGTTATCGTCGGCAGTGTTTTTTAACTCGTTAAACAGGCTTTTATTGTTGGCTAAATGATACATGGAAAAAGCCAAACTATATCGGGTAGTATCGTTGCCAGCGGCCACTGCCAAGGCGAAAAAGTTCTTAAACTCTAATTCCGAAAGACTCTCGCCATCTTTATTGGGTTCTAACAAAAGGCCGAGAATATCATCCATTTTGGTGTGTAAACGTTGCACCATTTGATCTTTAGCATAATCGTAAATGTCTTTACCGGCGGGTGAGCGGAAGGGCATAAAGCGGTATTCGTCGGTATTGACCTTGTCAATAACGTGGCTTGTATACTCGGGGTCGGAGTTGGCAATCAGTTCGTCGCCTTTGTCGATCAACCATTCACCGTCTTCGTCAGGCGTGCCCAATACGCGCCCAAGCATACGCATGGGCAGCTTGCGGGCAATTTGTTTAACGATGTCCATTTCTTTGTTGCGCGTGGCGTTAGTGACCACATCGAAGGCTAGATCGCGCACCAATTGCTCGTATTTACTAATCATTTTTCGCGAAAAGGCTCGGTGTAACAACATTCTTTGGCGCGTATGTACCGGTGGATCTGTTTCCTGGAAGGTTTTACGGGCTTCGTATTCTGCTGGCGACTGTTCTTCTAGTCTAATGCCTTGAGCTGAGCTAAATACCTCCGGCAGGCGGTTTAGCTCTTTGATATCGTCATAACGGGTGATGGCCCAAAAACCATGGCCGCCGTCAGTCTCTTCGATCCAAGCACAAGGGTCTTCGTCGCGCATGCGTTGGAAGGTGGCAGCGGGGAAGCCAGCTGCAAAAGTATCGTGGCTAGTTAGGTCGGCATGTGGATTGTTTTTCATAGCTTGGGTTACCGCTGTTGTTACGAAAATCATTCGGGTGCGAACAATTTATATCGATCATCGTTTTGCTGTCAAGTAAAATCTTAACGGGACGCTGAGCTTGTGGCTTTATTGGGCTCTTTAGAAGCGCAGGTATTGAATGCTTGACGCAAAAACTCAGCAATCCAGCTAAACAGTACAGGCCCGTCATGCTCGCCCTCTAGGTTGGCGAGACCTTGGGCACGTATGTCGGGCATGGAGTCGAACTCATCGGACCCTAAGACACGGGTAAAAAAGCCTTTAAAAAATTCGGGGTGGCCCTGAATACTCATGGTTACTGGGTTGTACTGGACTAAAAAGGCAGGGCAAAAGTCATTGCCAGAAAGGATTTGTGCGCCAACGGGTAGTTGGGTTATTTGGTCTTCATGAAACACCCAAATGTTATATCGGTCAAGACTGGGCTGCATCCATTGCGCGGGTTTTGAAACGGCATACTGGGCCATGCCGAGACCCCAGCCACGGTCACTTTTTTCTACTTTGCCACCCAGTGCAGCGGCAATGACTTGATGGCCGAAACAAATCCCTACTAAGGGTTTGTTGGCGTTGGTTAATTGCTTAACGAAATCAATTAAGTTTTTTATCCATGCTAAGTCATTGTACACACTATTGGGGCTACCACTGATCAGCCATACATCACATTGGCTAGTGCTACTGGGTAATTCGCCTAAATGTGTGCGATAGGACTTAAAGATCAAAGTATCGTCGGCTTGGCTAAGACAATCCGCATACAGGTGATCATAGTCGCCGCCTGATAAATCGAGCAGGTAATCGTGCATGGTGTCGCATAACAACAGGCCTACGGTGATGCTTGATTTTGACAAGTTGTTCGCCTCCGAATGATATTGGAAAGCACTGACTGTAACAAATAATTAGCAGAAGTGGAAACTTGGTTGGTGGTGGGGGTCATCCTGACACACCTAGAGTCATCCTGGCGTAGGTCAGGATCCCTAGATTCCGGCCTGCGCCCACTAGTGTC
>DPHD01000021.1:0-26005 GCA_003523085.1 Oceanospirillaceae bacterium
CACCCTAGATGGAGCAGACTTATGAACTCCGCTGCTTAAATATTGATCCATCACCGCCACCGATTTCATCACCTACAAATTCAACGCCAGGCAGTTGAAGTCTCTACATTTCAAATGATCACATTCAGATAAGGTATCTAGATGTGCTCAGCGGTAGCTACAGGAGCCTATTTAGCCATCCATTACGCCACAAAGTATTGAGTGTGACCACCAACACGGGGTTAGTATTTCGATCCAAAGGCGCTATGAGTATCTTAAACAATCTATTAATCGAGGATGTCATCAATAAACTCGGAGCTGAGGCTAAAGCACACATACAAAAGGTGACTGAGCTGTCGTCTCAATTTGCTGGTTACGAAAGCCAATAACTAAGTCTGTTATTTTTGGCCTGCTAACCAATCGATAAAGGCCATCGCACTTTGGTGTTTTAAGGTGGCTTGTGGGTATACCAAATAATAAGATTTTTTTAACGCTAAACTCATATCAAATGGCGCTATGAGACTGCCTGCATCCAGCTCAGCTTGAATTAATGATCGCTGGCCTAACAAAATCCCTTTGCCGGACACGGCCGCATCAATGGCCATGCTCGAAAGATTAAATTTTGGCCCATGGGTCAGCGCGCAAGGCACCCACCCCGCTGCGGCTAACCATTCAGCCCACGAAGGTAAAAAGGCACCTGCTTGGCCCCAATCAACATCGATCATCGGCAGCGTTGCCAGCTGATTCAAATGGGTCGGATCCGGCAGGCTTGCTAACAAATGGGGGTTTAATACTAATGTTACTTGATCGGTAAATAACTCGATGGCATTGTCTGAGGTGTAGTGATCGATACCAAAACTAATACACATATGCGCTGAGCTCTGGCTAAAGTGCTCCGGTTCATGTTGTGCCTGTACCGCAATTTGCATTTGTGGATGCCGATCCATCCACGCCAGTACCTTAGGCATCAGCCACTTAGACGCAAAGGACGGTAGCGCCGTGACGATGACCTGACGTTCGTTTTCAATCGCTGGGTTAATCTGCTGGGCACTTCTGAGTGTAGCTAAGGCACTATTGACATAGTCGTTAAATTGCCTGCCCAATACCGTTATTTGCACACCAGACTTAGAGCGTTGAAATAACTCAAAACCAATGTGTTGTTCTAAACGGCGTACCTGTTGGCTTACCGCTGCAGGCGTGACGTGAAGATCCGCCGCTGCCAAAGTGAGATTGCCACGTTTGACCGCGGCCTCAAAAGCTAACAAGCTTTTCATTGGTGGCAAGGAAATATTTTGCATTGACGCCTCTTATCCATTAGATTTATTTAACGATAACTTAGTTAAATATCGTTGTTCAAGTGATTTGTGTTGCGTTAGGCTAAACGCTTAATCGTGAGCTAGATCAAATCTGGAGTTATTACATGCACCTCAATCAAGTCGTCAATACCGACTCGCACCCCCTAACCAGTGACGCCTATCGACAACAGTGTCTACAACAGCTCAAGTCTACCGGTGTGTTAGTGATGCAAGATTTCTTGATGCCAGCAGCGCTGGATAAGGTGATTGCTGAAGGCAAGGCTAAACAACACCTGGCTTTTTATACCAACTCTGGCCACAACGTCTATCTAACCCAAAAAAATTCGGCCTTTGCAGATGATCACACTCACAATCAATGGGTGCAATCTTCTAAAGGCTGTATCACCGACGATCAAATTGGTACCGATTCTGCCCTACGCACTCTCTACGATGACGCACAACTCAAGTCGTTTTTGGCCTTTGTTTTAGGCGAACATACACTGCATCCTTATGCCGATCCGTTATCCTCCATTAACTTACATTACGCCAGCCAAGGCCAAGAGTTAGGCTGGCATTTTGACAATTCATCATTTGCCATTACCCTGCTCATTCAGAGCCCCACAGCAGGTGGTCAATTTGAGTACGTGAGTAAACTTCGAGACTCAAGTCAGGGTGACATGAACTACGCGGGCGTGCAGCAGGTACTCAATGGCGATGTCAAAGGTCAAACCCTTGCTGTTAATGCCGGAGATTTAGTACTATTTAGAGGTAGAGATGCCCTGCACCGCGTCACCCCAACCGAGGGCGATACCACCCGCATGTTGGTAGTATTGGCCTATAATTCGGAACCCAATGTAGAGCTTTCCGAGTCGGCGCGTATGACTTTCTATGGCCGTCTGCAATAAATCAAAATAAAACATCGTATAAAGTCAATCAGCTGCTGTGACAACCGATATACTGGCCGTTAATTATCTCAAGGATTTTAGTTATGACCGACTCTGTTGTTAACATCACCCGCAATGGCGCCATTTTCGAAGTAGAACTGAACCGCCCTAAAGCTAATGCCATCGACTTAGTCACCAGTCGTCTATTGGGCGAAGCCTTTAAAGAATTTCGTGATGACCCCAACATGCGCGTGGCCATTATAAAAACTGCGGGTGATCGTTTCTTTTGTGCCGGCTGGGATTTAAAGGCGGCCGCCGGTGGCGACGACGTAGACGGTGATTACGGCGTGGGTGGCTTTGGCGGCATCCAAGAATTACGTGATTTAAACAAACCGGTCATCGCCCAAGTCAGTGGCATGGCTTGTGGGGGTGGTTTTGAGTTGGCCCTGTCTGCAGACCTTATTTACTGCACCGATTCATCTTCCTTTGCCTTGCCAGAAATTAACTCAGGCACCGTAGCCGATGCCGCCAGCATCAAATTGCCTAAACGCATTCCCCATCATGTGGCCATGGAAATGTTATTTACCGGCCGTTGGATCGATGCTGAAGAAGCCCACCGTTGGGGGTTGGTTAACGAAGTATTACCGCAAGATCAGCTGGAAGCCCGTGTACAAGAAGTGGCTCAAAAATTAGCCGGTGGCCCACCGCTGGTTTATGCCGCTATCAAAGAGGTTATACGCGAAGCCGAATCTATGAAGTTTCAGGACGCCATGAACTGGATCACCAAACGTCAATTTGCCACTGTAGATAAGCTCTACGATAGCGAAGACAATATGGAAGGCGCCCGTGCCTTTACCGAAAAGCGCGATCCCGTGTGGCAGGGCCGATAAAGCCCCATCGACGCAGCTACAAACGTATAAACAAAAAAGGTGCCATCTAGGCACCCTTTTTAGTTTTAGTTAATACAACTGAAAATTAAGCAAACCACCAGCGTTCTGCCGCTTTACCACCATCTAGCTCCCAGTTAGCAGCCACTTCTCCATGGGAGAGTTTCTTGCTCAAGGCATGGACGTTATTGGCAAACATAGGGATCAAGGCACCACCATCATCGTTGATTAAGGCTTGGCACTCGTAGTAAATTTCGCGACGTTTGGTTAAATTCACTTCCGCACGGCCCATCATGACGAGCTTATTGAAGCGATCTACCGCAGCGCCAGTGCGCCATGCGGTATCGTTCCACTTACCGTCGGCCATATAGGCTGCAGTGAACATCCAATCTTCCGTAGGACGACCGCCCCAGTAACAGGCAGACCAAGGCTTCTTGTTCCAAACGTTAGACCAGTAACCGTCTTTAGGCTCACGGACTACTTCGATGTTAAGGCCACCCTTAGCGGCAGACTCTTTAATCAACAAGGCCGCATCCACGGCACCCGCAAAGGCAGCATCAGAGGCAGACAGCTGAACTTTAGAGCCATCATAGCCAGCTTTCTTAAGGTGATAAGCCGCTTTATCTGGGTCATAGGCGCGCTGTGCTAACTCGCTATTGTGGTAGGGGTTAGCGGTGGAGATTGGATGGTCGTTGCCGATGGCACCATGGCCAGAAAGGATTTTCTGTACCAGCTCTTCACGGTCAACGGAAAGCTTACAAGCCATACGGAAGTCGTAATTATCAAATGGTGCCGCATCTACCCGCATAGGGAAAGTGTAGTGCAAGGTGCCTGTGGTTTCCAAAATATCCAAGTTAGGATTACGCGCCAACAAGTGCACGGTTTTTGGATCTACGCGGCCAATGGCATCCACATCACCATTCATAATGGCATTTTGGCGGGCTACCGTGTCGAGCAATACTAAAAGCTCTACTTCATCGAAATGCGCGGCATCCTGCTTCCAGTAATTGGGGTTGCGGTAAAACTTAGCGCGCACGCAACAAGGTTAATGCCTGTTATGTCGAGCGTAGCCTCCCTGTCATTCCGACACCCTCCTTGTCATTACGACACCCTCCCTGTCATTCCGGCGTAGGCCGGAATCCAGAGATCCTGACCTTCGTCAGGATGACCTATGGCAAGGACCAGGGTGATCCAAGCCCGCAGTCTATGGCCTGTGAGCCTGTTGTTCTGCCAAAATCATATGGGCCGCTTTCTCGGCCACCATAATGGTAGCGGCGTTGATATTGCCACATAATACATTTGGAAAGATGGAGGCATCCACTACCCTCAAGCCCTTTATACCATGGACTTTAAGGGCACTATCCACCACATTGTTTTGTGGGTCCGGACCCATACGACAGGTTCCGCAAGGATGAAACACTGTATCTGCATTATCACGGATGTCCTGTATTAATTGCTCGTCGGTTTTGCAATCCATGCCGGGACGCATTTCGTCCAAGGTAATCGCTTGTAGGTGGGAGGTTTGCGCCAACTTGCGGATCAGCTTTACACCCTCCAACAAGTCTTGTACTTCGTCATCATGGGCAAGGTAATTGGGTTCAATTTTGGGTGCATCACTGGGGTCATTTGAGATGATATTAATCTGCCCCTCAGACTTAACACGGCAGTTTGACACGCCTAACAAATAGGCGGGGAACGGGTCTGGATTCATCATCGGTCGCTCGCCTAACGGCGCTTTGGTGTAACTCACGGGAGAAAAGTACAGTTGAATATTGGGCCGATCCAAACCGTCACGGGTACGTACAAAACCACCTGCCTGATTCACACTTAGACTTAAGGGGCCACTTCTAGTCAACACATAACGCATGCCCTGTAAGAGCTTGCCCCACCAAGGACGTAGCTGTTGGTTTAATGTGGGCTGATTAGCCCGATAAAAGTAGCTATGGCCTAAATGATCTTGTAAATGCTGACCCACGGCGGGGCTTTGGAGGACTTGTTGCACACCTGCATCGCTTAATACTTGGCTTGGACCGACACCCGACAACTGCAACAACTGAGGTGAATTAACTGCGCCCGCACTCACGATCACTTCTTTGAGGGCCTTAACTCCATAGTGGTTGTTTTTATGCCGGTACTCCACTGCTACAGCACGCTTGTTAGTGAATACAATGCGCTGCACTAAGGCATTACAAACCACAGTTAGATTAGGTCGGTTTAACACAGAGGTGAGATAAGCACGTGCAGAGGACATCCGCCGACCTTGGTGGGTGGTGAGTTGGTAATGAGCGACTCCGTCCTGCACCGCGCCGTTATAATCTGCATTATAATCAATACCACAGGCCTGCGCGGCGGCCACAAACGGCTTACACAGAGGATGCAATTTACTGGCCACGTCAGCCACCTTGAGCGGGCCATCGCCGCCCCTGTAGTTATCGGCGCCATGCTGCCAAGATTCCATCCGCTTAAAGTAAGGCAACAGGTCTTGGTAGCCCCAGCCTTCGTTACCTGCATCGCGCCAATCATCAAAGTCCGCGGCATTACCACGCACAAAAACCATGGCGTTAATAGAACTAGATCCGCCTAGGGTTTTACCCCTGGGCCAATAACTAGCACGGCCGTTAAGCCCTGCACTAGCTTCACTTTGGTACATCCAGTTAACTTTTGGCTGATAAAAGGTTTTGCCATAGCCAATAGGCATTTGAATATAAAAACGCTGGTCGCTTGGGCCAGCTTCTAACAACAACACCTTGTGCTTAGGGTTAGCACTGAGCCGGTTGGCTAACACGCAGCCAGCCGACCCCGCACCTATAATAATATAGTCGTAGCTTGCTTGCTGCTTCACGCCGCCAACTCTGTCACAGCCGCACAGATTGCGGCAAAGCTAGCGGCCGCACGATCACTCATATGGCGTGCCCGTAAATGGCCATGCACTAAGCCTTGACCCACGTCCACATGGTTGGTGACGGCAACATTAGCGCTCCGTAACGCCTGAGCATAGAGTTCACAATCATCTCGCAGGGGGTCTATTCCAGCGGGAAACAAATGGGTTGGCGGCAGGCCTTTAAAGTCAGATGTATGCATAGGGATATACTGCTCGTCTTGGCATGGGACTTGGCTTACATCACCCCCCACACGAATGGGCAAATAGTAGTCCATATCCGCTTTGGTGAGTAACGGTGCATGTGCATGCTCGGTCATGGAGGGTGTGTCGATGCCATTACTTAACGCTGGGTAGATCAACACTTGGCCTAACAATCCAGTACCCACATGCGATTTGCGAGCATTCGCCACACAGGCACCTAACGTACCCCCCGCACTGTCGCCCACCAATATCACCTTGTTACCCGCTTGTAAGGCTTGGTCTACCACCGTGAGGCAATCGTTAATGTCAGCCGGGTATTGGTGCTCTGGTGCCAACCGATAATCTACTGACACCACCTCTAAACCGGTCTCATGAGCCAACTCACCACAAATGTCGTGATGGCTGTCTAACCCACCTACAACAAAACCTCCACCATGCATAAATACAATCAGAATGCCGTCGTCACTGCCAGTGTCTTGAGCTTGATGCAAGTAACGTCTAACAGGAACCCTGTAACCATCCTTAGCAACGACTAAGTCATCTTTTGCCGCTATGCCTGGCGCTAATGGCGTGGCAAAACCTTTGCACAAGGCGTTGTACCAATAGCGTTGCTGATCAAGGCTCGAATCGGTGGCATCAGCAGGGTAATAATTTAAACTCTGGTCCACAAAGGCCTGCACCTGTCTATCTAATAGACTCATACGAACCTCCTTGGCACTGTTTCCTGCCACTGTTTGGCGTGTACTTGTTGGCCGTTTTCTAGGGCCTCCAAACTAGCATCTAGATAAAAACAATCAACATCGCAGGTCACCTTGAGGCTGGTAGATACTTCTATCTCCCAGCCGGGTCTTGCTTGCCGAGAACGCCACTGACACAAACTGGTGGCCGAGTGTGGGTCATGGGGCAAGATTGAGTGTTGTTCATGGCACACTTCGCCTACGGTGAGGTTATGCTCAACAAAAGTAAACTCACCAAAGTCGTCATCAATCACAGTTGTGTGCTGGCCATTAGCGGCATTGATCTGAGTTGATCGTGTGTGTTTTTCTGGACGAATTTCCGCAGTTTCATTCACTGGACAAACATAACCATGGCCTAAGTCACGTTTTAATAGCCCGCAGCGATCATGTAGAGGAATGGTTAGTTGTGCGCTGCTTAAATCCAAACTCAAATTTGCTTTTTGTGGTGTGGGCCAAAGTAACGGAAAGTAGGCCGTGGATATGGCTAAACGTAATTTGTGGCCTCGAGGCAGTTCGTAGCCTACATCATCCAACTTAATGGTCACATCCATGGCTTGGCCTGCAACCACTGGTTGGGGGTCATCTAAGCCCTCACGCATGGCTAAATTAAGCACGCCATAAGTAATGCGGGTGCTGCTACCATCGGGCGCCACATCGCATAACCGCACGATCATCTGGCCACAATCTTGGTCGCTGGTAACTCGCGCCTTAAACACAGCGCCACCTAATATAGAAACCGCTGCTCCAAAAGGTTGGGTATCAAAACACAGGCTATTGGCGTCGTCTTGACGTTGCTCCGTGGCAAAGTCTGGGCCACACCAAATGACACAAAACTCACCGCTTGCTGCACCCGTTGTGAGTGGGCTATTGACCGTTGCTTGCCCGTTAGCGGCCGTGTCTACTAATTGGCCAGAAGTGTTTAAACATAAGTCCATGGTGGCTGCTTGCATGGGCCACTGATTCGCCTCCACCCAAATACCCGGCCTTTCATCGTATGCAGACTTGGGTGGAACACCGTCTTGTATGTATGCGGCAATGGTCGGTTCTGCCATGATGCCGTTGTCTATGCCTTTGAGCCAATAATCCCACCAGCGCTTGGCTTCACCTAAAAAATCCATTTCTGGCTTTGGCGAGGCATAGTTGGGGTATTTATGAGCCCAAGGCCCTATCATGGCTTTTTTTGGGCACCTAAGCCCCTGCATCATGCGTGGAATGGCTTCGGAATAGGAATCCCCCCAGCCCCCCATACAATACACTGCGGCTCTAATCGATTTGTAATCTTCGTTAATAGAACCGTGTTTCCAGTAGTCATCTTTATGGCTATGCTCTAGCCATTTTTTGGCCAAAAAAGGCATATTTTCCAATCGATCTATCCATTGCTCACGCCAAGTATCCGGTAATAAGAGAGGATCTGGTGCTTTGGCCATGTAACAGGCCATGGTAGATGCCCAGCTGAAGTTTTCTAACAACAACGCGCCGCCACGGTAATGAATGTCGTCGGCATAACGATCATCAGTGGAGCAAACGGTGATAATGGATTTTAGTGCAGGAGGCGCCATAGCAGCCACTTGTAGGCTATTAAATCCACCCCAAGACTTACCCATCATGCCGACATTGCCCGTGCACCAAGGCTGGCTCGCAAGCCACTCAATGACTTCAACGGCATCGTCGAGTTCTTGTTGCAAGTACTCATCCAACATCAGGCCTGTAGATTCACCACAACCACGCATATCAACGCGCACAGCGGCATAACCAAAGCCGGCCCAATAAGGGTGCATTTGTTCATCCCGAATAGCCGTACCATCGCGTTTTCGATAAGGAATATATTCAAGAATAGCCGGCACCGGTGATGCCATAGCATCGGTGGGCAACCATGCCCTAGCGGCTAATCGATTACCGTCCGCTAAGGGGATGAAAAAATGGCTCCATTCTTCAACTTGGTGGGTAAAATCGAGGTTATTCATCATCGGTGTTGCTCCCAAAAACCGCAGGTCGATCACGCGTTAGCGAAGCAACAACATACCACTGGAATATTCCGCAGGTATAGCTATATTTAATCAATTGGAGGGGCAATTGACAGTTTTAATTATTGTGCATACAATAATTATTAAGGGTTTGATATGGATATCGAATACGATCACAACAAGGATGCTACCTACGAAGAATCATTAGCTTACGAAAAGCAAATTTACGGGAGATGAAACGTTATGCCAATGCTTAAAGCCGGAACTATCTTTCCCACAGAAGCAGAAGATGAAGAAATAAATGCGGCGATTGCCGCCGACCCTGATACCTATGAGCCTACGGATGAAGAATTTTCACGCTTGCGTCCCGTTGGGCGTCCGAAGGCAGAAATAACCAAAGAACGCATCAGTATTCGACTATCGCCAGAAGTGATGAGCTATTTTCGTGATACGGGCAAAGGCTGGCAAACACGCATAGACCAAGCGCTAAAGGACTATGTGCTAGCTCACAAGAGCTAATCCACCCACATTTGCTCACTAAAGTGGCGACGGCAAAGTGACTGATAGCGCTCGTTACCGCCAATCACCACTTGCTCACCGTCTTTAATCACCGTGCCATGTTCATCGGTACGCACCACCATGGTGGCTTTACGGCCACAGTGGCACACGGTTTTTAGCTCCACCAGCTTGTCTGCCCAAGCCAACAAATACTGGCTACCGGGAAATAATTCGCCTCTAAAATCCGTACGAATGCCATAACACAATATGGGGATATCGAGATGATCTACCACCTGCGTAAGCTGCTTAACCTGCTGTTTGCTTAAAAACTGACTTTCGTCAATGAGAACACAGTCGATAGATTGCTGGTGGTTTTGATTTTTTAAAATACTAAACAGATTGTCGTCGGTATTAAACAATTGAGCGTCGGCCGCTAAGCCAATTCGAGACGTGACTTTACCGATACCGTAACGATCATCTAACGCCGCCGATAAGATAAACGGGTGCATGCCTCGCTCTTGGTAGTTGTATGCCGATTGTAGTAATGCCGTCGACTTACCGGCATTCATCGAAGAGTAATAAAAATAAAGCTGGGCCAAAACAAGAATACCTGAACAAAGATCACAAATTGTAGCGGATGAGCTTAATCAGCTCAACCCGGTTATTGCTTCAGCCGCAGCCAAAAGTACCGGCAAAGGGTTATGTTACAAATCAACCCAACCGGTGGTGCAGCCTACGGCAAAGATAGGGATAGGACGGTAGTAGTGCACATTTGCTTGGCTACCAATAGTGGCACCAGAAATGGCGATAAAGGCTCGGATTTCAAAGCCACCTTGGCCCGCGTCCTGCCATGTTTCTTCATCGGTATAACTAAGCAATGCGTCCTTATCACCAGCACACCAACGCTGTAAAAACTCTTTATCCCAGGCTTCATTGATCTTGCCAGAATCTGGCGTGGCAGGCCAATGGGAAATCCCCCCCGTTGCGACTATCGCAATGCGCTCAGGCACCTCATCACAGGCCTTACGCAAAGCCTCACCAAAGGCCCATGCACGGTGTAGAGGTGACAAAGGCGGACCTTGGCAGTTGATATTGACCGGAATAATATCTAACTCATAGCTCGGTGTAAGGAAATGCAGCGGCACACTAATGCCATGGTCAAACTTCCATTCCTCGGCATAAGCCACATCCACATCTTGCATCACTTTGGCAATAATGCGT
Source organism: Oceanospirillaceae bacterium (assembly GCA_003523085.1). Lineage (GTDB taxonomy): Bacteria > Pseudomonadota > Gammaproteobacteria > Pseudomonadales > Balneatricaceae > Njordibacter. The sequence continues at coordinate 10,548 of DPHD01000021.1, forward strand.
TTGGACAATTCAGGGTTACCGGGAATCAGACGTCGCTCAATGCCTAACCATTTAGGGTCTTCAATAGGCCCTTCATACTCATCGGCAGCACCAATACAGTAGGCCGGCATATTGTTCATAAAAAAGTTGGCAAAATGCTCCGCCGCTATCACAATTAAGGCGTCTGGCTTACTGGCCTCTAGGGCATCACGCATGTCGTCAAAGGCACTGTATAAGGTTGCCTTGTCATCTGGGTCGGCCATGTGGGCGCGACCGGTAATTCCTGGTGCATGGCTGCACACTCCTGCAAAAACTAAACTCATACGGCCCCCTTGCCATCTGTAGTTACATATAATCCGCTTCTAACGTTGCCATGGATCTCTAACGCATCGCGCATGGCTTGAATGTATTCTGGCCAAGCCAAGCCACACATGGCGGCAAAGTGCATTAGAATTTGGCCATTAACACCCAAAATATACAGCAGACCGATGTCTTTGTTGGCCAAAGCATCGTGCTCTTCTTGGGTCAGTTTAAAGTCCTTAAGAATCGCTTCATGGTCGGCCAAAAATGACGTTTGCAGCTGCACGTCTTTATTGAGTTGATATAGCAGTTTTTGAGTCTGATACAAGCTCATAATGTCTCGCCCTCTATAGTGAACTGGTAGTGAGGTACGGCATCTTGACCGCACCTCACTACAACAATAGATAACATGTTAATAATTATCGGCTAGCAAAGCCAGCATTCTTGAAAATTAAATTAACTTGTTAAGTATATTGCCGGACTTAGGCGGACACAATGTGACCAAAATATAGTTATATGTTTTTGGGAAGGTAGATCGATCTAGCTTATAGAGACCTTTGCATAATATGGCGACAAAAGGAAAATGAGAGAAAACGATCCTGATCGAGGCGGGAAATGCAGGTAATAGCTAGCTATTGCCAAGCTTTCCAACGAAAAGCAGGGCCGTTTTAGCCATTTTATCTTGGCGTTCGTATTGTGCAAAGGTCTCTTATAAGCATTTGATACATAAAAACGACTAAGGGCATGGGGGTTAGGTGGGGGATTACCCTACTCCTCAACTAATTCACCGTTCTTGTAATTTTCCTCAGGTTCAATAGCACTAGTGGGTCATTATTGCATCGGCGGCAACATCACCATTATGATCTATCAATATAGATCAAATAATGCTATAAGATATATTATTATATATCATATTTTTAGGTTTATTGGGCGTTATGATATATTAATGCATATCATATAATGTTGGTTAATATAGAAAAGTAGATCGAAATGACGTATTTAAACGACCAAACGCTCAAGAGCCTACGTGAGGCTCGCCAGAGAAAGGGGGTTAGCCAGCGAGAGCTAAGTGCCAAGTCTGGTTTGCCACAAAGCCATATCTCCAAGATAGAGAGTGGAGCGGTGGATTTGCGGGTGTCTAGTTTGGTCGCTCTGGCGCGTGTTTTGGATTTAGAGCTTGAGCTTGTTCCCAAGAAAGCAGTTCCCGCCGTGAAATCTATCGTGCGTAGTAGCAATCTTCGTAATTCACTGGCACATGGTAACCCAGCCGAAGACGTTAAGGCGTCTTTGCCAGCTTATAGTTTAGATGGAGGCGACGATGAGTAGTAATGTCTCAACTCTCAATGTATTTCTCTATGATGAGCTGGTCGGCACGATTACCAACGTGGGCAATGACCGCTCTCTGTTTGCGTTAACGCAAGATTATATTGAGAATAGCGACCGCTCGACATTGAGTCTTGGCTTTAAAGATTCTCTCGGTGAGATGATTACGGACTTTAAGCCTACGAAAGCAAAGCTCTTGCCATTCTTCTCAAATCTTTTGCCCGAAGATGAAATGCGACGATATTTGGCTGGCAGAGCGAATGTTAATCCTGAGCGTGAGTTCTTCTTACTCTGGGTTTTGGGTCAGGATTTAACAGGGGGAATTACCATTAAGCCCGCCGATGGAGAAGAGCTGCCCCCGAGTGTTAGTGATCCAGTTGATGGAAGTGAAGAAAATAAAGGCGGTGCGATGCGTTTTTCTTTGGCGGGTGTTCAGCTAAAGTTTTCCGCCGTTCAACATGCCTCAGGAGGGCTGACGATTCCTGCTAGTGGTATGGGTGGATCATGGATTGTAAAGCTGCCCTCAAGTAAGTTTGAAGACGTGCCTGAAAATGAGTTTTCCATGATGGAGCTGGCACGAAAAATTGGCATGGATGTTCCCGAAACACAATTACTCAATATTAGGGATATTGAAAATATCCCTAATGGGATCGGGCAGTTTGGAGATAGTGCTTTTGCCATCAAGCGGTTTGATAGAATAAGCGGCGGTGGCGCTGTTCATATTGAAGATTTTGCGCAAGTGTTTGGTGTCTACCCGCACGACAAATACAAGAAAGCCAGTATGCGCAATATCGCAGAGGTTATAGGGATAGAGGGACAGGAAGACGATATTGCTGAGTTTACTCGCAGGTTGGTATTTAACACGCTCATAGGCAATGCAGATATGCATTTGAAGAACTGGTCGCTCATCTATAACGATAAGCGCTCGGCCTCTATTGCGCCAGCTTATGATTTTGTTTCGACAATTCCCTATATCGCGGATAAGGAAGCCGCTTTAAAAGTCAGCAGGAGCAAGAAATTTGCTGATTTCACCATGGATGAATTGTCTCATTTGGCGGCAAAGGCACGGCTGCCAGAAAAGCTGGTATTGGATAAAGCAGAAGAAACGGTCTCTCTCTTTCATGAGATATGGCAGAAAGAAAAAAACAATCTGGCACTGAGCCGTGGCGTGATTGAAGCAATCGAGCAGCATTTGGAAACGCTTCCAATTGCTAAAAAAGTAACTCATTAATGGGTAAAAATTTAGGTAAAATAAATAAACCGCGAAATGAAGGCCCCTCTCGCCACACAAGAGGAGCAGATAGACGAACAGAAAAAACTCATAAATTATTTGATAGCCTTTAATATCTGCTCATTAGAGTCAATTAAGTCCAAAGAGTTTGTGGGTGAGGCTGGATATGTACTCCCCCTATATGACGATCAGATCGATCACCATAAAGAGATGGTCGCCACCTTGGAAGATGACTTAGCGCGTATTAAGCGGTTTCATGCAGCCCAAATTACTGAGGTAGAGGGAGATTGAGAGTGTGAGATTGCATCCAATCAAATCGGTCTTTAATTACAACGACTTAAGCAAAAAAAAGACATCAAATGATGTCTTTTTCAAAGAATTTCTGGTCGGGACGGCAGGATTTGAACCTGCGACCCCTTGTCCCCCAGACAAGTGCGCTACCAAACTGCGCTACGCCCCGACAAACTTCCGATGCGGTTCGATGAGAACCTCAGAAGAGGGCGTATATTACTTGAATCGTGGTTGTTTTGGAAGCGCTTGAGGCTGTGAAACACAGTAAAATCTGGAATTAAATCAAGTCTTTGATAGCGTCATCCAAATCCACTAGTTTTCTGTTTCAACCCGATCTTTGAGTTTTTGACCTGGTCTAAAGGTGACCACCCGGCGTGCAGAAATTGCCACTTCTTCGCCCGTTTTTGGGTTGCGCCCAGGGCGTGAGCGTTTGTCACGCAAATCAAAGTTGCCAAAACCTGACAACTTCACCTGTTCGTTATTAATAAGACTGGAGGAGACCTCTTCAAAAAAGGCCTCAACCATGTCTTTTGCGTCGCGTTTACTAAGCTGCTGTTCACTACTGAGACGTTCTGCCATATCGGCTTTGGTCAGTGATCCCATGCTTGGGTCCTCGCCTGTTGTTTATTATTATTAGCCCCTAAGGCTGGCGCCGGCGTTTTGCGCAAGGTGTGTTACCACCTGCTCAACCCACTGGTTTACTTCATCATCCGTAAGAGTGCGCTCTGGGTGCTGCCACGTCAAGCCCAAAGCCAGACTTTTTTGTCCATTTTCAATGCCTTGGCCTTGATACACATCAAATAAGCGCACTGCATTAAGCCATTTTCCTGCGCTAGATTCAATAATACCAGTCACCTCAGCCACGCTAGTCTTTTGATCCAAGACGATGGCCAAGTCACGGCGCATTTCTGGGAACTTAGATAGCGTTTGGTAAGCCGGTAGCACACCAAGGCTAATAGCAGCTAAATCTACTTCAAACATAAACACTGGCCCTTGTAGGCCTAGGTCTTTAACTAGGCCCGGGTGCATGGCGCCCACATAACCTACCACTGCGTCGTCCAGTTGAATGGCAGCACTTTGGCCTGGATGAAGAGCTAAATGTTCGATTGCCACAAAGGAAAAGTTTTGTCCGCCCATGGACAACAAGGTTTCCAAATCACCTTTAATGTCGAAATAATCAACATTTTCGGCTTTACCGTGCCAGCTTTCTGGGTTGCGAGAACCATAAATCAAGCCGGCAAACACATCCTGCTGCTGTAAGCCTTGGTCACTAGGGATAAAGCGCTGGCCCGTTTCAAACAAACGAATACGTGGTTGTTGACGGTTTTGGTTGTGTTGCAATGCCTTAACCAAACCAGGCCATAAAGTCGTACGCATCACCGCCATGTCGGCAGAAATGGGATTGACTAACTCCACTGGCTTATTTTGATCGTCAAACTTAGCTAATAAGCCAGGTTCAATCATGCTGTAAGTAATGGCTTCTTGATAACCACGGCTCACCATATGGCGGCGCAAAATAGACAATGGCCGCTGTACTTCGGCGTTAGCCGGAATTTCCATGCTCGCCACAGGGTTAGTGCTGGGTAAATTGTTGTAGCCGTAAACACGGGCAACTTCTTCAATTAAGTCCGCTTCAATGGCCATATCAAAACGCCAAGAAGGGGCACTGAAGGTCCATGAAGCGTCGTCTGAAGCCACTAAGGTTAAGCCCAGACGAGTAAGAATATCTAATACTTGCGCATCGTCGATTTTGTAGGCCAATAAGGCTTCTAGGCGAGCTTTACGTAAGCTCACCTGAGATTCGGTTGGCAAATGGTCAGCTGACACCTGTTCCACAATTGGCCCAGCTTCGCCACCCACAATACTCTGTAGTAACAAGGTGGCGCGATCCATGGCCTTGCGTTGTAGGTCATAGTCTACGCCGCGCTCAAAACGATGAGATGCGTCGGTATGTAAACCATAATTGCGGGCTTTGCCGGCAATACTAATGGGGTTAAAGAAAGCCGCTTCTAAGAACACGTTAGTCGTGCCACTGCCTACACCCGTATCTGCACCACCCATAATGCCGGCTAGGCCTAATACGCCTTCGTTATCGGCAATAACCAGTGTTTCTTGCTCTAGTTCAACTTTTTGACCGTCAAGCAAAGTTAGGTTTTCACCTTGGCTGGCCATACGTACAATGATAGAGCCATTGAGCTTGTTGAGGTCATAGGCGTGCATAGGCTGGCCCATTTCTAACAAAATATAGTTGGTCACATCAACCACTGGGTCAATGCTACGCACACCACAACGGCGTAATTTTTCTTGCATCCATAAGGGCGACGTTTTGGTGGCATCGATATTGTTAAGTACGCGGCCCAAGAAGCGCGGACAATGTTCTGGCGCACTGACTTTGACTGGGAATACATCTTCGATTTGTGGCGCCAGCTCTTTTAGTTCTGGGCCCTGCACATCAACCGAATTCAACACTCCCACTTCACGGGCTAAACCAGCAATACTTAAACAATCACCGCGGTTAGGTGTTAAGTCGACATCAATGATTTGGTCGTTGAGATTAAGGTAGTCACGAATATCTGCGCCTACTGGGGCGTCGGCTGCCAACTCCATAATGCCATCGTTTTCTTCGCTAATTTCTAGTTCAGCGCCAGAACACAACATACCAAAGGATTCTTGTTGGCGTAACTTGGCCTTTTTGATTTTAAAATTACCTGGCAACACGGCACCCACGGTGGCAAAGGCCACCTTAATACCGACTCGGGCATTAGGTGCGCCACATACGACTTGGGTTTCTGTAGTGCCATCGCTGACCTGACACACACGAAGCTTGTCGGCGTCAGGGTGCTGCTGCGCACTCACAATTTCGCCAACGACTACACCGCTAAACTCGCCAGCGGCGGCTTCAATGTCATCTACTTCTAAACCGGCTAAGGTGATCTGGGCAACCAATTCGTCGCTGCTGATTGCAGGGTTAACCCATTCGCGCAGCCATTGTTCACTAAATTTCATGTCTATATCTCGTGCGTTGAATTCAGGTTAACTAAATTGGGCCAAAAAACGTAGGTCGTTTTCAAAGAACATACGTAAATCTTTTACCCCGTAGCGCAACATCGCTAGGCGCTCAACGCCCATACCAAAGGCAAAACCGGTGTAGGCTTCTGGGTCGATGCCAGAATGTTCAAAGACCTTGGGGTGCACCATGCCGCAACCTAACACTTCAAGCCACTTTTGCTCACCGTCTTCGCCTTGGTAACCAATGTCTACTTCAATAGAAGGCTCGGTAAAGGGGAAGTAAGATGGACGGAAACGCACTTGTAAGTCCCGTTCAAAAAACACGTTAAGAAAGTTATGCAAAATGCCTTTTAGGTCTGCAAAACTAATGTTGTCATCCACCAACAAACCTTCGATCTGGTGAAACATAGGTGAGTGGGTTTGATCAGAATCACAACGGTACACACGCCCCGGGCAAATAATGCGAATCGGCGGTTGTTGCTTTTCCATAGTTCTTACCTGTACGCCTGATGTGTGGGTACGTAATAAGGTGCCATCACCAAAATAGAAGGTATCGTGCATGGCACGTGCTGGGTGATGGGCAGGAATATTGAGGGCTTCGAAGTTATGGTAATCGTCTTCGATTTCTGGACCTTGGGCCACAGAAAAGCCAATTTGAGCGAAGAAATTCTGAATCCGCTCCATCGTCATAGTCACGGGGTGTAGACCACCTGTAGCCTGACCACGACCCGGCAATGTAACGTCAATGCTTTCTAATGCGAGCTGCTTACTGAGGGCGTTAGCCGCCATCATAGTGCGCTTGATGTTAATGGCATCTTGTACTTGTTGCTTGGCTTCGTTGATCTTGGCGCCAGCGGCAGGCCTTTGTTCGGCCGACAATTGTCCTAAGCTTTTAAGCTGTGCAGTTAACTCGCCTTTTTTACCTAAGTACTGAACCCGAACTTGGTCAAGGGCTGATTCGTCTGCCGCTTGAGCCACAGCTTCTAAGCCGTCGGTGACCAGTTGCTTGAGGTGTTGCATATTATTCTCCGGTATAAATAGAACAGGGGAAGAGTTTGCACTCTTCCCCTGTTGGCATCCCGATGGGATTGCGAACTTAGATTAGCCAAACCAAGGTTTGGTTATCCAGATCCAACTTAAGCGAGTGCCGCTTTAGCTTTCTCTACGATCGCTGTAAATACCGCTTTGTCGTGAATGGCTAAATCAGCCAATACTTTACGGTCGATCTCGATTGAAGATTTCTTCAAACCTGCAATCAAACGGCTGTAGGATAAACCGTTCATACGCGCACCGGCGTTAATACGGGCAATCCATAGAGCACGGAACTGACGCTTACGTTGACGACGGTCGCGGTAGGCATATTGGCCAGCTTTGATTACAGCTTGCTTAGCAACCCGGAAGATACGGCTACGTGCACCGTAATAGCCCTTGGCTTGCTTGAGGATCTTCTTATGACGACGGTGTGCTTGGACACCACGTTTTACGCGAGACATTATACTTTCTCCTTACCAGTGACTATTTAGATGTACGGCAACATGCGCTTTACTAATGGCTTATCCGCAGCAGAAATCTGCAACGTGCCACGTAAATGACGCTTACGCTTGGTACTCTTTTTAGTCAAAATATGACTGGTGAAGGACTGACGGTGTTTAAAGCCGTTAGCAGTTTTCTTGAATCGTTTTGCAGCACCGCTGCAAGATTTCATCTTAGGCATTACATTTACTCCACGCATTCGTTGATTGTTAATGAAGACGCAATTAAGAACCTAAACTCTTAACCGGTCTCCCGATTGCAACTATTCACTAACAGTGAAGGCAGTTACTTTCTTTTCTTTGGTGCCAACACCATAGTCAATTGACGGCCTTCCATCTTCGGGTATTGCTCTACTCCAGCGTATTCAGCCAAATCGACCTCTACACGCTTGAGCAATTCCATACCCAATTCTTGGTGTGCCATCTCACGACCACGGTAACGCAAGGTTACTTTCGTCTTGTCACCATTCTCTAGGAAACGGATCAGGTTGCGTAGTTTTACCTGATAATCTCCTACATCAGTTCCTGGTCGGAACTTGATTTCTTTCACTTGCGTCTGCTTCTGCTTCTTTTTAGCAGCTGCTTTCTGTTTTTTAACTTCAAACACTTGCTTGCCGTAGTCCATGATCTTACAGACCACAGGCTCCGCATCTGCTGCGATCTGAACCAGATCCAGCTTGGCAGCTTCTGCCATAACTAGTGCTTCGGCTACAGAAACAATGCCGACTTGTTCGCCGTCGGCACCGATGAGGCGACATTCTGTCGCTTCAATATGTTCGTTAATTGTTGGGCGTTTTGTTTTGCCCTTGCTGTATTCCCGTTTAATTTCGGTATCTCCGTTGTTCGTTTATGGAAGCGTTGTTTTACGCTTCAGTGCGGCCTAGTTTAGCGATGTCTGCATTGAGCAAAAATTCGAAAGCTTCTAGGCTCATATTACCCAAATCTTCACCTGTACGCGTACGTACTGTGACCGTTTGAGTTTCAACTTCCTTATCGCCAATCACTAGCAGGTAAGGAACTTTAAGAATTGTATGCTCGCGGATTTTAAAGCCTACCTTTTCGTTTCTCAAGTCCGCAGCGGCTCTAAAGCCCATTTTTGTCAAATTTTCTTCAACTTCTTGGCAAAAAGGGGCCTGTTTGTCGGTAATGTTCAAAATCGACACTTGTTTTGGGGCTAACCAAGGTGGCATGGCGCCGGCAAAGTTTTCGATCAAAATGCCTAAAAAGCGCTCAAAAGAACCCAAAGTTGCACGATGTAACATCACCGGAACTTCTCGGTCACCGGCTTCGTTAACAAACTGAGCATCAAGACGACCTGGCATGGAAAAGTCCACTTGAATGGTGCCACACTGCCAAACTCGGCCTAGGCAATCTTTCAGGGAAAATTCAATTTTAGGGCCGTAAAAAGCACCTTCGCCTGGCAAAATTTCAAACGGCAATTGTTTGGCATTTAAGGCCTCTTCTAAAGCCGCTTCAGCTCGGTCCCAAACGTCATCAGCGCCTACACGTTCTTCTGGGCGTGTCGACAACTTCAAAATCACATCGTCAAAACCAAAGTCTTTGTATACGTCATACAAGAAATCAATAAAGCGAGCCACTTCGTCCTGCATCTGACTTTCAGAACAGAAAATATGGCCATCATCTTGAGTGAAACTACGTACACGCATAATGCCGTGCAAAGTGCCCGAAGGCTCATTGCGGTGACAAGAGCCAAACTCTGCCATACGAATAGGCAACTCTTTGTAGCTCTTTAGGCCTTGGTTAAAAATCTGAATGTGGCATGGGCAGTTCATGGGCTTAACCGCATACTCACGGTTTTCTGATGCTGTGGTAAACATCATGGCCGAGAACTTGTCCCAGTGGCCAGAGCGCTCCCACAAGCTGCGGTCCACAACCTGTGGCGTCTTCACTTCTTGGTAACCACCTTGAATCTGGCGCTCGCGCATATAACGCTCAACCACCTGATAAATAGTCCAACCATTGGGGTGCCAAAACACCATACCCGGCGCTTCTTCTTGGGTATGGAATAAATCTAGTTTTTTACCTAGTTTACGGTGATCACGTTTTTCGGCTTCTTCTAAGCGGTGCAAATAGGCTTTAAGGTCTTTCTTATCAGCCCAAGCGGTGCCGTACACACGGGTTAACATGGCATTGTTAGAATCGCCACGCCAATAGGCACCGGCAACCTTCATCAGCTTGAATGACTTAATGTGGCCCGTAGCAGGCACGTGTGGACCACGGCATAAATCGGTAAATCCACCTTGACTATAAAAAGACAAGTCTTCGTCACCAGGGATACTATCAATAATTTCTACTTTGTAATCTTCACCCAAGTCTTTAAAAAACTCAAGCGCGGCAGGGCGGCTCATAATACGACGCTCTAGCTTAAGATTCTGCTTCACCAAGGCCTTCATACGGGCTTCAATCTTAATTAAATCTTCTGGCGTAAATGGGCGCTCGTAAGCAAAATCGTAGAAAAAACCATCTTCGATCACAGGGCCAATGGTCACCTGTGCACCAGGGAATTCGTCTTGCACGGCTTGAGCCATCATGTGGGCGCAAGAATGACGAATCACCTCTAGGCCTTCGTCGTCGCGGGCGGTAACAATAGCAAGGGCTGTATCTTCGGTGATGACATAACTAGTATCTACAATTTCGCCAGCCACTTTGCCAGCCACCGCGGCTTTAGCGAGGCCTGGGCCAATGTCAAAAGCAACATCATAAATTGATACAGGCGCGTCGAAAGCACGCTGACTGCCATCAGGAAGAGTAATTACAGGCATAAAATGTCCTTGCTCAGTGGTGACCCCTACCAAAGGCCACTTGGGGTGATAAAAATGAGAGGCGTATTTTACCCTTATTGGGCCCTAACAACAAGGCTTCCTCTAAGCTACGCAGCAACCCATAGACCGTGACCCTGTATGGTTTCGCTACGCTGCCTAAGAAGTTCGACTATGGGGGGCCATAAAGTCGATCAACGGGCCAGTCGGCACGATCAAGGTTGGGTTTATAGTGTCGTGGCTGCCATAATAGTGCGCCTTGATGTAATCCATATGTACCGTTTGCGCAATGCCTGGCTTCTGGTACAAATCCCTTACATAGCCCCACAAATTGGGGTAATCAACAATGCGGCGTAAATCACACTTAAAGTGGCCGACATAAACCGCGTCAAACCGCACCAAGGTAGTAAATAAGCGCCAATCGGCTTCGCTAATTGTGCTGCCGGTGAGGTAACGGCGTTCGGAAAGGCGGTTTTCTAGGCTATCCAAGGCATTAAACACATCAGCAACGGCGTCGTCATAAGCAACCTGAGTCGTGGCAAAACCAGCCCGGTACACGCCGTTGTTAATGTTGGGGTAGACAAAGGCGTTAAGCTCGTCGATTTCAGCCAGTAATTCAGGTGGTGAAAAATCACCTTCTACGGCACCCACATCATCAAACGCTGAATTGAACATACGAATAATTTCTGGGGATTCGTTACTTACAATAGTGCCAGTGTGCTTGTCCCATAACACCGGTACTGTAACCCGGCCTGTGTAGTCGGATAGCGCCGCTGTGTAGACCTGATGCATACGGCTAGCATTATGAATTGGGTCGGCAATCACCTGATCTCCAGGTTCAAAAGTCCAGCCTTCGTCACCCATATAAGCGTTAACTACAGAGATGGAAATCATGTCTTCCAAACCTTTAAGCTTGCGATAAATCATAGTGCGATGAGCCCACGGACAGGCCAGCGACACATACAGGTGGTACCGTCCAGGTTCGGCTTTAAACCCACCCATGCCCGAAGGGCCTGCGCTGCCATCCGCCGTAACCCAGTTGCGAAAGCTGGGCGCTTTACGCTCAAAGCGGCCACCGCTAGATTTGGTTTCATACCAATCCGTATGCCATTGCCCATCTATTAATATACCCATGCTTTTCCCCTAAAATCTATTATTTTGAAAGTCTTCAAATGCCTGTAGCACTTCGGCTTTAGTGTTCATAACGAATGGCCCACCCCGTGCCACACTTTCGTTGATGGGTGTGGCCGCAACTAATAAAAACTCAGAGGCGCCATTGCCTGCGGCAACCATAACCTCATCACCTTCACCCAACACGCCAAGCTGTTTAGGGGCCAAGGGCGAAGACTTATCACCCACCAGCAAGTCACCTTCAATCACATAAATAAAGGCGTTATCACCGGCCTTTATATTTTGCTTAAACTCGCCACCTGCCGGTAAGTTGATGTGCATATATATGGGCTTAATATCATCACGCCTAACTGGGCCCGTAGTGCCGCCATTGGTAGCACCTGCAATCACTCGGGTTTGGCCACCATCAGTGCGCATTTCTACTGCAATGTCTTGAGCATCAAACTCTTGGTAACTCGGTTCACACATTTTATCTTTGCTAGCTAAATTTACCCACAACTGGAACCCCTTCAATAAGCCGCTCTCTTGCTCTGGCATTTCTGAATGCACTATGCCCTTACCTGCCGTCATCCATTGCACACCATTGGCTGAAATAACACCTTCGTTGCCCATACTGTCTTTATGGCGCATACGGCCTTCTAACATATAGGTTACGGTTTCAAAGCCGCGATGGGGATGATCCGGAAAACCGCCTATGTAGTCCTGCGGCTCATCGCTCTCAAAGGCATCCAACAGTAAAAACGGGTCTAACATATTGAGCTGCGCAGTGCCGATGATGCGGGTCATTTTGACCCCATCACCGTCGAAGGCGGGCATGCCCGGAGTGCTATACAACAACTGCCGAGAAATTCTGTGTTTTTGTTGCGTTGCGGTCATAATAGAATTACTCCAAGGTTTGTATGCTTCAGCCTAAGTTGATATGCATCTTACATCTTGACTAGATACGGAAAAACACAAACAATACGGAAACATTGTTCGTAAAATGAGAACTATTGACGTGGGCCAGTTAGAAGAAATGCAGGTATTTGTCAGAATTGTTGACGCTGGAAGTATCACCAAGGCCGCAGAACAGCTGAATTTAGCTAAATCTGCCGTTAGCAAACGTCTAAGTGACCTAGAAAACAGATTAGGGTCTAAGCTCCTTAACCGCACCACTCGTAAATCGAGCCTTACCGAATCTGGCAGCCAGTATTATCAACGAGCTAAGCTTCTATTAAGTGAAGTTGAGGCGTTAAACGGAGACATAACGTGCACCACTAAGGTCTTGGCGGGAACCTTAAAACTGGCGGTACCACTTTCCTTTGGCCTTACTCACCTGACACCCGCCATTGATCTATTTATGCGACAGCATCCAAAACTCAAAGTTGAATTGGATTTCTCTGATCGCAAGGTAGATATTATTGAAGGCGGATACGACTTGGCCTTGCGAATTGGCACACTACAAGATTCCAGCCTACAAGCGCGAAAAATCACTCCTATAAAACACGTATTGTGCGCCAGTCCAAGTTATTTAGAACAACACAGCGTACCCAGCGAACCACAACAACTCAAACAACACAAAATACTTAAATATGGCAGCCTGCCTTTGGCGGGCATTAAGTTTGAAGATCAAGCAGGGCAAACTCATTTGGTGCACCTAGAGCCTCACCTTCTTGCCAACAATGGTGACGCCATAAAGCAGCTAGCCCAAGCCGGACATGGCATTGTGGTCTTGCCCACCTTCATCGCATGGGATGCTTTGGCTAAAGGCGACCTAGTACCCGTGCTGGAGGATTACTCATTACCGAGCATGATGGCTTACGCCATCTATTCGCCCAACCGCTATTTGCCCAAAAAGGTAAGACGTTTTATTGACTTTCTGCTTGAGCGTTTTGGCGAGAATCCTTATTGGGACCAACGCTAACCTTGCCCTTCTAATAGCGACATTGAGTGCTGTATATGTTTACTTGCAGCTCGCTGTGCAGCCACCGCATCACGACACATAATGGCATGGTAGATCGCCTCATGCTGTTCACTCACGTGGTCCACCCATTCTTCTGGCGCACTTAACGTACGCGCCAAAGTACCGTAGATGGCATTAAAAAACTGGGTATAAAGCAACTGACTTAAAGACACCACAATCAGGTTATGGCTCGACTGGGCGATAAGCATATGAAACTTTAAATCGGCTTTAGCGCGCTGCAAAGGGCTGCCTTTACGTGTTTTCATGGCTTTATACTCAGCATCAATGCGCGCTAGCTGCTCGTAGGTTGCCCGCTCACACACATACTTTGCAGCCTCACTCTCCAATACCAGCCTCATTTCCATCACCGACAACTGCAGTGCCGCCGAATCTAACTCCACACCCGAGGTGGAACCTAAAAAAGCGCTGGCAAACTGGCTTTCAAATAAGTTGTTCACATAGCAACCAGATCCATGCCGACTGGTCACTAGACCTTTGGCCTCAAGCAATGTAATGGCCTCACGCAAACAGGTACGCGACGCCTCAAAACGACGCATTAACTCCAGCTGCCCCGGCAACTTATCGCCAGGCAGCCAACAACATTGGCGAATATCCTGCTCTATGGCCCCACTGACTTGTTCGACTCTGTTCATAATACATGCCATTAATCTTGGTCAGATCACTTTAACGCATATACCCTCAACCTACTAGAGACAAATCCCCCGCGGGGGCATAATGCCTTAACTCATTGTATCGTCTCCCATCCATTGCAATGTACGATCTACTCGGTATCAGTCAACAGGTCATTTATGTCAATTTCTCCCTACTTAGAGCCCACGATAAATACCATAACCAAACCCAAAGTGGCTTTGTTTGTCACTTGTTTGGCAGACTCTATGCGCCCCAGCGTAGCCTTTGCTACGGTAAAGCTACTGGAGGCCGCAGGTTGTGAAGTAGATGTACCTAAGGCTCAAACTTGCTGCGGCCAACCCGCGTTTAATAGCGGCGATCGCAACAACACACGCCTTATTGCCCAACAGACCATGGCCGCATTAAGTGGCTACGACTACGTGGTTGGGCCGTCGGGTTCTTGTATTGGCATGCTGCACCAATACCCAGATTTATTTGACGAAGACAGTAACGACTACCTATCTGCCCAATCATTGGCGCGCCAAGCCTATGAAATAACGAGCTTTTTAGTTGATGTGATGGCATTTGAACTGCCGCTGAACAACACCACAGCGCAAATCACCTACCACGATTCCTGTGCCGGTTTGCGCGAGCTCGGCATCCACCAGCAACCCAGAAAACTGTTGGCGCAAATGCCTAACATTCAACTCAAAGAAATGCCCGAAGCAGATACCTGTTGTGGTTTTGGTGGTACTTTTTGTATTAAATACCCCGACATTTCCAATCGCATGGTAGAAATTAAAACGGCCAATGCGCAATCTAGCAAAACACAAATGCTGGTAGGCGGAGACCTTGGCTGCTTAATGAATATGGCAGGCAAACTCAAACGCCAAGGCAGTGACCTACAAACACGGCATATTGTGGAGTTACTAGCAGATTTGTTACAACAACCTGCCTTGGGGGAAGCCCACAACACCCCACTTAGGTCCGCCACCATAGACCTAGCGTACGAGGCATAACACCCATGGATATTAACAGCCCCGACTTTATTGCCCGCTCTAAATCAGCCTTAGATGATGCTGGCCTACAAAAAGCCTTAACCAATCTAAAGGCAGGCTTTCCCGGAAAACGCAAAAAAGCCATGGCACGCATGCCNNAGGCAAACTCAAACGCCAAGGCAGCGACCTACAAACCCGTCATATTGTGGAGTTACTGGCAGACTTATTAGAACAACCGGCTCTGGGCGAAGCCCGCAATACGCCGCTAAGGTCCGCCAACATCGACCTAGCGTACCAGGCATAACACTCATG
>DPHD01000021.1:26077-66790 GCA_003523085.1 Oceanospirillaceae bacterium
CAAAAAAGCCATGGCACGCATGCCCGAATTTGACGCCATGCGCGACCAAGCTGTCGAAATTAAAAACAAAGTCATTGAGAATCTCGACTATTACCTAGAAACCTTTGAATCTAACGTTCAAGCCAACGGCGGCCATGTACACTGGGCCCAAAGCTCAGAAGATGCCTGCCAAACCATTCTCGACATATGCCGCAGCGTAGACGCCAAAACCGTCACTAAAGGCAAGTCTATGGTGAGCGAAGAAATCAACCTCAATGAGTTTTTAGAAAAACACAGTGTTACCCCGGTTGAAACCGATTTGGGTGAGTATATTTTACAATTGCGCGGCGACCACCCCAGCCACATTATCGCGCCTGCTATTCACCTTAACTTACCGCAAGTGAGTGATATTTTTGAAGAAAAACACAACTTGCCGCGCAAAGAAGACCCTGCCGAACTTATGCAGGAAGCCCGCGACATCATGCGCGATCACTTTGTGGCCGCAGACGTGGGCATTACCGGCGCCAACTTTTTTGTAGCCGAAACCGGTAGTACCATGATCGTCACCAACGAAGGTAATGGCGACCTCACGCAAACCTTACCCAAGGTCCACATTGTGGTCACCAGCATTGAAAAGTGCGTACCTACACTAGAAGACTTAAGCCTGTTTATGCGCCTCCTATCGCGCTCTGCCACGGGCCAAGAAAGTGCTGTGTATAACACCTTATCAAGCGGTCCGAAACAAGTCGGCGATCAAGATGGTCCTGAACAATTCCACGTGGTACTGGTGGATAATGGCAGAAGCTCAATGGTGGGCGACGAACAACAGGACATGTTGCGCTGTATTCGCTGTAGCGCCTGCATGAACCACTGCCCTGTGTATAGCCAAATTGGTGGCCATGCCTACGGCTGGGTGTACCCTGGGCCTATGGGCGCGGTGCTCACCCCCAAGATGATTGGTATTGAGCAAGCGGGTCACCTACCCAACGCCTCTACTTTTTGTGGCAATTGCGAAGCCGTTTGCCCCGTACGTATTCCGCTGCCCAGCCTCATGCGCACCTGGCGTGAACGGCAATTTGATAAGGGCCAAGGCCTTGCTTCCAGTCGTTATGGTATTCAAATTTGGGCTGCATTGGCTCAACGTCCATGGCTTTACCACGCCATGACCCGCATCGCTATACCGATGATGAAACTGTGGGCTGGCCAAAAAAATCGCATCTCAAGCCTACCACTCGGCCGCGGCTGGACCTTATGGCGTGACCTTCCCGCCCCCGAAGGCAAAACCTTTATGCAGCAATGGAATGAGAAAAACAAGGAACAACAGCCATGAGCACTGCCAGACAACAGATCCTAGGACGCATTCGCAGTGGCCTAAAACGCGGCCCTTTAAATGCGCAGCAACAAACACATTTGTCACAAGAACTGACATCAAGAACTCGCACCACCCAGCCAGCCAGAGCTAAAATTACCGGCCAAGCAGCCTTAGATGACTTTAAAAGCATGGCTCTAGAAGTGGCGACTGAAATCGTTGACCTCTCCAATCTGGAGCAGCTACCCAAGGTCATGAGTCAGCTCATGCAAGACTCAAACTTAACCCTCCAACCCTTAGTGTTAGCCAACGAACCTGACCTTGTCGCATTAAACTGGGCCGCCGCCGGCATCGATACCGAGATACGGGTGTCTACCAAAGGCGACTCAGTGAGCCTGACTAACAGCCTTTGTGGTGTGGCCGAAACCGGTACCTTGGTGCTACGTTCAAGTCCCCACAGCCCAACCACGCTCAACCTGTTTCCAGACATCCATTGTGCGGTATTACACAAAGACAGCATCGTGGCTGGTTATGAAGACGCCTGGGATTGGGTACGTGACGGCGGCATCCCGCGTACAGTCAATTTTGTCACTGGCCCCTCACGCAGCGCAGACCTAGAACAAACCCTACGCATGGGCGCCCATGGACCAAAGCGGTTGGTTATTTTTTTAGTGTAGCGGCGCATGCAGGCACTAAGGTTGAATTATATTCACTCGTCTTGTTAGCTCTGAAAAGACCTCCGGCCCATCGGGCCTTAAGTAAACTATTTCTTCCAACCGAATGCCAAACCTGCCGGGCAGATAGATGCCCGGCTCAATGGAAAACACCATACCTTCTTCTAATACCACCTCTGATGTAGCTGTTATGTAAGGTGGTTCATGTATATCAATACCTAATCCATGGCCAGTACGGTGTACAAAGAACTCTCCATACCCAGCCGCCGTAATTACAGACCTCGCAGCCTCATCGACAGTTTTTGCCTTAACTCCGGGCCTAGCAACAGCCATTGCAGCTTTCACCGCCCGTTCTACGATGTCATGGACCACCTGATAACCTTCTGGTAGGTGATTCAACACCGACATCCGCGTCATGTCACTAGGGAAACCGCCTATGCGGCCACCAGTATCGATTAAGATCGCGTCGCCAGATTGAATACGCCTAGATCCTGTCTGGTGGTGCGGATAGGCTCCATTGGGGCCAGAAGCAACAATACAGAACTGAGGTTTCGCGCCCTCTGTGGCATAGTGTTTATTAATTGCGTCGGCCACCTCTAATTCAGTCACGCCCTCACCAATGGCGGCAAAGCCCGCTTGCATTGCCCGATCATTAAGCAAGGCACTGTGTTTTATTTTTTGATAGTCACTAGCGTCTTTACGCATGCGTAGTTGGCCCACAGTGGACTGAGTAAACAAGGGCTTTGCATTGGGCAGTGCACTCATCAGTAGCAATGCAAAATCGGCTCGCATGGTCTCATCTAGGACAATAGACTCTGCGCTGGTGGCGTCAACGGCTGCCAGTGCTTGATGTAATGCCGAGACCGGACCCACATCATCGCTCCAACTAAAAAAGGGCATGGACGTATGTTGACGCGCAGCGTCGGCGTTAAGCGCAGGCATTAAAAACGTAGTGGTGCTTTTACCGATCAACAACAGGCACGGGCGTTCATCGGGGTGAGGTGTGAAACCCAAAAGCCATAGCACATGTGCTCCAGGTGCTAAGGCGACCAGATCGACCCTTTCCTCAATCATTTTATTACGCAATTCAGCGAACTTTTTCGAAACTATGTCCATAGTTGACCTCAAATTTAATATATAAAGGTGTGGGTTTGTATTAAAAATAACTTACAAGCCATACGACCAATTAATTTGGGTTATTGAATGCGTGATGCTATGCCCACCGATCCGCGTCCAGCCACAGGATAATTAAAAATTGTGTAAAAATTATCCATAAATAGTGATCCTCCAATTAATACGTTTTGTGCCCCGCTACTTGAGCTCGATTCCAGACCGTGAAAACCCAATACGTACATATTTGGAAATTTATCAACTGGGTATTTGGTATTTAAACCATCATTAGGAAACGTTTGAAAATACTGTGCTGGAGTTACCACATAATCTATAACACTACCCTTTGAATTTTCTAAGCTGAGCACTACATTGGTAAATACATCCCGCGCCTGAGAAGAAAAAACCGTCAGGTCTTGGTCTGAGCCTGTGATGGCAGTTTTAATCGCCGCAATTAACTTTACATCGCCTTTAAATCTAGACGAGCCAGAATCCGGACAAAATGCTACGTAGGGCAGCCCTAACTCAGTGTTATTAGTGAGTGATATTGGACCTCGCGCAGCAGTACTCACACCCACCAATTTCGTACCCCACAGGTAACTAACTTGATTTGGCGTGAGAATCTTTGAAGCCACATCTGGATCTAAGTCAAAAAACTCAAGCGACGAAGGGTCATATTTTGACTGATCAACACCCCCAAAAATGACTTCTCCTCGACTATAATCCTTAGACGTATAATAGGACACTACCTTATCTTGCATGTACCCAAGACGATATAAGTTACTCACTAACGTTGTATTGATAAACGGATCGTTTGAGGGTACTCCCATTGACCCGTCAGCGACCAAATCATTCCAGTTAGTATTGGGTGGATTTGTTCCGTTTATTAATTGGGTAGCCTCCAAAAACGGCATAACGTCATATTGAATGGATCCGATTTTTTGAGACCCATTGTTTTGAATCACACCGGAAAGGGTCAACTCATCAATCATATACCGATAGTCAAACTTTCCCCAAGGCCCTAGCTCTGAACTCCCATTGTGCGGACCAGTTTTGGAGCATTGCGTAAGAATGACGTCATCACCATAGCACCATTTATCAGAATAATTTTTGTCGTATTGACTATGATATTGACAAGCCCAAGATGTACAGTCCGAAGATGCTACCCACACGCTCGAGGTGCCAGTATCCATCATAAACCTGAGTTGTTGCCGGTTAGAATTACTCTTATTACTGTTCATATTTCCGAAACTAAGCTCACCGTACCACGGAGTGCCTCCATTATTTTTTGCAAGACCTACATGTAAAGGAATACCTATTGCATTGACATAACTCCCTTGTACATCCGTGTATTCGTTTTGCAAGACTGAGCTAGTATAATTTTCCAATTCGTTAGTTTTATAGAAATGGGAATTACTCAGAACCGTGGACGTAAATGTTGTAGCAGCAAATGTCTTAAACCCATACAAGCTCATATCTGTCCTTGTCTGCTGGTCTATCAATCCCGTAAGTGCGATTTGCGAATGCTCATTGGATATACCGTCTGCTGACAAATTGGAAACTACCAATGATATGGAAATATTATCTGCGGCGCCTGGCACTAACGGGTCATAATCATAAAACCCCCGAACAGGATAGTAACTTGTACCCAGTTGAGCTGTTCCGTTAATAAAACCAGAACCTAAATCAACCAAACTTAGGGCGTAGTCTTGACCGATCCATGATCCATCTATCAAATTTGCCAGGTTTGGTTCAGAAAAATCATTGGTAATCGGACACTTCCAATTTTGATCTTTATACCTCGAAAAGAACAAGGTTTCAGGGTACAACCCCGTTTCCAAATTGTATCCGCTCAATAATGTCGTAGTATTTAGCGCGTTGACCAATTCAAGCTTCTCTTGTGAATTAGCAGGATCTATGTAGTACATGCCTGCCATAGAAGACGTCCAGTGCCAACTTGGATCAGATTTAGATGATGTTAGGTAACTATGCCAAGGAATGGCAATAGCTAATGCTGACTGATGGATAGCATCCGACGCCGGCTGAGCAACAGGCGTAATATCAAAAAAACCAGATACATGGTAGGCACCCGAGGATCCAGTTGTAGATGAGTAACATCCAGATACCTCTCCTGTTTGAGAAACACTTAGTTTCATCACAGAGCCATAGTTGTTGGACCATACACCGTCCAACACGGACCCAGATGACAATGCATGAGTTGAACAGACAGTGGCGAAGGCCACTAATATCAGACTATATAATACACGCATAATTTACCTCTCATTTCAGCGACACGTTTACTGATCAATTGCGATATAAAAAAACAAACATTACTTTCCGTTAAAAAACCTCTTTCTAATGAGCTCAAGTTGGTGTAACTGGCTCAATTGTTATATTTTCACACTATATATTTTTTCTGCAGTTTGCTTCGAAATTAGACCATTGCGAACATCGTTAACCACCAGTTCAGGGTCTCGTAATGCTGGATCACCGAGGCCACCACCGTTACCAGTAACAACACGAACGACGTCGTTGTGTTTTAACGACAATCCAGACACGAACGCATAACGTTGTTTGTCACCCTCAACTGGAATGTGCTCGACATAATTAGGTGACCCTTCTGCACCGCTATCCAAGGACCAAGCTGGGAATTTTGACCGCGTATATCCTGCAGTTAAAAAGCCATCATCAGCCCTAATTCGGTAGTCCATAACAATGCCACGACCGCCGGTAAACTTACCTTCACCTCCCGCTTCGGTATTGAGTGCCATTTGATCAACCCACAGGCCATTCCTAGCTTCATTTATTTCGGCTGGACAATTGTAGGTTTCACCATGAAAACCACAGAACATCGCACTGTTGCCATCAGCTCCGTCTCGACCTCCCCAACCACCAATTTGCGGCTCAATTATGGTGTATTGACGCCCTGTATCAGGGTGTGTGCCACCAATAAAAGTGCCACAAACAGAGCCAAAATGACCCGCTGACAATCGTTCTGGCATATGCTGGGCCAGACAACGCCACATGATGTCATAGGCTCTTAGCTCAATCTCATAGTAAAACCCTACTGGCGCCGGTTCCTGAGCATCAAACACCGTAGCAGGCTTGGTCATCAATTCAATAGGGCGAAATGAGCCACCGTTACATGGCGAGTATGGGTTGGTAAGCGACTTAAAGATCATTTGGGCGCCCACCATTACCCCGTCTCTGGTAGTGTTTACGGGCGCTGCAACTTGATCTGGATTGTCCGTTAAATCAACGCAAAAGCTTTCATCGCTAATTGTGATCTTCACCTTATACATGCTGCCATCATCTTGCTCTTCTTCTAACTCGAAGATTCCTTTGGGAAGCTTTGCTAATTCCAAACGCGAAGACGCTTCACCGTAATCCATAAAATCAACCATGGCGTATTCAAATACTTCTACTCCATACTTCTGCGCTAATTCCTGTATTCGTATTGCACCGATTCTAGCGGCCGAAATACCCGACCATACATCACCATGGAGTACATCGGGCATGCGTGAATTCACCGTCATAATGTCCATTACCGAGCCGATGGTGACGCCTTTACTAATCAGCTTTATAGCGGGTAGGCGAATGCCCTCTTGAAATATTTCTGTCGCATCACCGGAAAGAGAACCCGGGGCCATACCACCCACGTCGGAGTTGTGGGCAATATTAGCAGTCCATGCAATAAGATGATCATTAACAAATACAGGCATAGCGATAATAATGTCATTTAAATGAGTCACACCACCGTAATAGGGATCGTTGGTAACGAACACATCGCCTGCAGAAATTTCGTCTCGTGGGCCATATTTACCCTTGATGACTTTTATCGCTTTATCGAGCACACCCACGAAGGCGGGAATACCAGCACCGGAGGTGGCAATTTCTCCATCGGCATCAAGGATGCCTGTACCCATATCCAGCACCTCGTAAATGATGGAGCTCATGGCGGTTTTACGAATCGACGCAAACATCTCATCGGCCGTAGCTTGCAAAGAATTTTGAATTATCTCTAGAGTGATTGGATCAAACTTGGTCTTTGTCATGGTATTTCCCTCTTAGGTGCGCCGTTTCATGTGACTGAAACGCCATAAACAGATTGAGCATGAGTTTGGCTAATGAACCCATTTTTATAGTCCGCCAACACTGACTCACGTTTGCGGTTTTTTGGCTGGCCATAGCCCCCACCATTGCCAGTGACAACCCGTACAACGTCACCAAGCTGGAGTGCTAAACCTGAAACAAAAGCGTAGCGCTTGGCCATCCCAGCCTGTGGAATATGTACTATGTAATTGGGGGAACCCTGTAACCCTTTGTTTAATGCCCATGGGGGATATTTGGAACGCGTATAGCCTGCGGTTAGGTAACTATCTGGTGCTCGAATTCGGTAGTCCATAACAATGCCTCGCCCACCGGTAAATTCTCCCTCGCCGCCAGTGGCCATATTTAACGCCATCTGATCCACCCAAAGGCCATTACGAGCTTCGTTGATTTCGGCGGGGCAATTATAAGTATCTCCATGGGCACCACAAAACATGGCGCTATTACCATCCCGATCGAAAGCGCCACCCCAACCACCAATTTGTGGTTCAACGATAGTATAATGGCGACCCGTATCGGCATGAGTTCCACCCAAAAAGGTACCGCATACAGAGGCAAAATGGCCGGCGGGAAGTCGTTCAGGCATTTGTTGCGCCAAACACCGCCAAACCAAGTCATAAACCCTTAACTTGACTTCATAATAAAAACCTACAGCTGCTGGAGCTTGAGCATCAACTACGGTGCCTGGGCGGGTGATCACTTGTAACGGTTTAAAACTGCCGCCATTGGCCGCGGTCAAAGGATCGGTGATGGCTTTAAAAATCATTTGCATCGACACCAAAACACCATCGCGACTGGTATTGATAGGGCCGGCAACTTGTTCTGGATTGTCCGTCAAATCAACCAGGAACACCTGCTCGGATATGGCTATTTTAACCTTGTAGGTACTGCCATCATCTTGCGTTTCCGCCAATTCAAATGTACCTGAGGGTAGCTTGGCAAGGGCTTTCAAGGATACTAACTCACCTTGTCGCAAACACTTATCCATGGATTCAGTAAAGACACTTGAGTCATACTTCTTGACTAATTCGACTATTCGTTTCACACCAATACGTGCGGCAGCAATGCCCGCCCACACGTCGCCCCTGAGCACATCGGGCATGCGTGAGTTAGCAGTTAAGATGTCCATGACCGGCTCAATTAACCTGTCGCCTTGAATGATTTTAATGGCTGGCAGGCGTATGCCTTCTTGAAAAATATCGATCGCTTCGCCCGACAAAGACCCAGGCGCCATGCCCCCAACATCAGAGTGATGCGCTATATTGGCGGTCCAAGCCAGCAGGCGACCATCAACAAAAACCGGCATGGCGATCACAATATCATTGAGATGAGTCACACCGCCAAAATAAGGGTCATTGGTAATAAATACATCCCCTTCATGAATTACACCCTCCTGACCAAACTTAGCGATCAGCACCTTCACAGCTTTATCCAGCACCCCCACAAAGCCAGGAATGCCTGCACCTGAAGACACGCTCTCACCTTGGGCATCTAACACTCCAGTGCCCATATCGAGCACCTCGTAGATGATGGAGCTCATAGCGGTTTTACGAAATGCAGCAAACATTTCGTCCGCTGCAGCTTGCAACGAATTTTCAATGATTTCCAAGGTGATTGGATCAAATTGAGTGGGCTTGGGCGTATCCATTGGCCTAAATCTCGATATGAAGATGATTAAAGCCGTCCACAAAGACCTTATTATTGGGGTGAATCACCGTGGTAGTGCCCGAGTCTTCTACAATCGCTGGACCTGCGAATCTCATACCAGGCAACAACTTTTCACCATTGTAGAGAATGGCTTGGTGTTTACCTTCCAATGCAAAATCAACCTCTCGCACGCCTTTTCTAGCGACTTCTTCACTGACGTTTTGCAAGGGTCGTTGGCGCATTTTCAACTTACCCACTTCTGCCGCCGCCACAAGATGAAGACCCACCATCTCTACCGGCGTGTCCAGCCTATAGGTATATTCTCGTTCATACGTTTCGTGAAACTCTTTCTCAATGGCATCCAAACTATGGTCTGTAATACGGCTATTGGATAACAATACTTCGGTCGTATGCTCTTGATTTTGATAGCGAAACTTACCATAGCGCAAAAAACTAACCTTGCTAGCGTCTATGCCCTCTGCTTCAAATTGAGACAAGGCTTGGGCTTCAACTTCAGCAAATGTTTGTTCAATTTCAACGGCTGAACCCGGCGCCAAATCGACTAAATGTGTGATGAAAAAATCTCTTCGCAAATCCGACATCACCATGCCCCAAGCAGAAAACACAGCCGCCGCGGCGGGCACAACAACTTTCTTAACTCCAAGCTCTTGTGCTAGAGCAACGGCATGCATACCACCGCCACCGCCAAACGCAACCAAGGTGAAATCCCGAGGATCAAAGCCCCGGTTTAAAGACACCAGTTTTAGGGCGTTAACCATATTGTTGTTGGCTATGCGCACAATACCCTGTGCGGCTTCGTCTATATTAGCGCCTAACTGCTCACCCACCGTGGTTAATGCCAGTTCAGCTGCTTGCATATCTGCATTGATCGCGCCACCACAAAAGTACGTCGAATTAATTCTACCTAGCCATAAGTTGGCATCGGTTGTGGTCGCTGCTTGGCCTCCTCGACCATAGGCCGCTGGCCCAGGCATAGCTCCTGCAGACTTGGGGCCAACATGTAATTTTCCAAAATCATCTACCCAAGCAATGGAACCACCACCGTTGCCAATTTCAACTAAATCAACCACGGGCACCATAATAGGATAACCTGCACTCTTGCGATCTCGTTCTATCCAATAGTCCGTCATAATGCGTACTTGGCCATTTTCTATCAATGAACACTTAGCCGTTGTGCCACCTATATCCAAGGCTAGAACATTGGGCTCATCGATCATTTTTCCTAGTTCAGCGGCACCCCAAAATCCAGAGGCGGGGCCAGATTCAACCATGGTAATAGGAATGCGAGACACTGCTTCCAAGGAATCGACACCACAGTTTGACTGCATGATGTAGGGACTACCATTGAAGCCCTTAGCCTTTAAACCGTCATCTAAGCGCCGCAAATAACGCTCAGCAGCCGGCTGCACGTAAGCTGATAACACGGCCGTGTTGGTGCGTTCATACTCACGCCATTCACGGGTAATCTGGTGCGAAGCGACGACAGCCACCTCTGGCCACAAGGTCCTAATATGCTGTATGACAGTTTGTTCATGGGCGGTATTGGCATAGCTGTGAAGAAAACATATGGCAATGGCTTCAACCCCTTCAGTTTTGAAATCCGCCAATATTTGCGGTACCTCGCTAAGGTCTAATGGGGTGACCTCCTCACCCCGATAGCTCATGCGCCCGGGTAACTCACGGCGCAAATGACGAGGCACAAAGGGTGCCGGCTTTTGATAGTGTAAATTGAAAAAATCAGGCCGATTGCCACGTGCAATTTCTAACGTGTCACGAAAACCTTGAGTAGTAATTAGCCCTACAGTCACGCCTTTTCTTTCCGTCAAGGCATTGATGACAACGGTAGTCCCGTGTGCCAAGAACCCAATCCGTGCAGGATCAACGCCGCCTTTGTCCAACACATTGAGTACGCCTTGTTCAAAATTGGGTGGGGTGGTATCTGATTTGGCAGTAAGCACTATTGATTCACCCGTCTCACTATCAGTTTCGAAGCACACTAGGTCGGTAAATGTTCCGCCAACGTCGGTGGCTACTCTAACGGTCGATTGGCTCATGCGCCTACTCCTTTATTTTCATTTAGTTCAAGCAACATAAAGCACGCCGCTGCCGGTAGTTTTAATGCCTCTGATAAGGCGACCTTTTGTTGGGTAAAATAATGTTCTTTATGCAAGCAGTTGACCGTGCCCAAAAATCGTCCGCCAACGACAATCGGAATATTAATGACTGACCCACATTCAAGGCTGTCGATTAATTCAAAGTCTTCAAACACCTCCGCCAACTCAGCTATGGTGTTGGCGACGAAGCTCTCGTGGCGGCCCATGACTTGATCAGTCCATGGTGTAGGTTTGATTGGTTTTGTGCCCAAAACTGGGTACGCTTGGGGCATATTGGTGTAGACTCGGTACGCGTGCCCAGCCTCCACATCAAACACCGTCAAGGTCAATAATCGGACACCTAAATGTTCATCCACTAGTCTAAAGAAAGCATCTAAAGTCGTATTAGGTTGACTGCTTCCATCTGCCAGTGCAGCTGTAAATACTGCGGTGTTACACATAACTATTTTCCATATTAGAGAGTTTATTTCGCAGCAACTGTTCCGCTTCTGTAACTACCGGCACTGCTGCGATCAACTGTTGAGTATAAGCATGGGCTGGGCGGGTGAATACTTGGCTAGTGGCGGCCAATTCAACCAAACTGCCCTGTTTAAAAACCGCGACTCTGTCTGCCACATTACGCACCACGCTCAGATCGTGGGTGATGAATAGAAAACTTAAATTGCGCCTTTGTTTTAGTTCGGCAAGCAAGCACAATACTCTAGCTTGTACTAGCACATCTAATGCTGAAGTTGGTTCGTCCAATACCACTAATTTAGAATCACATGCTAGGGCCCGTGCGATGGCAACCCGCTGACGTTGGCCGCCAGACAGAGACGCTGGCGAGCGCATGGCAAAATCTTCATCTAACCCCACCTCCGCCAACAACACCTTCACTTGAGTATCCCGCTCGCGTGCCGAACCCAATTGATGTACGTCTAAAGGCAGGCGTAATGAAGCGCCTATTGAGCGACGTGGGTTGAGGGATGACATGGGATTTTGCTGCACCAACTGAATCATGCGCCGGTGTTCCAGGTTTCGGCGTGTCGGCAGGCGCTCGCCGTTAAACAGCACCTCACCTTCACAGCCTGGATAAATGCCCAATATAATATTAGCTAGGGTACTTTTCCCCGAACCTGACTCACCCACTATGGCAAGGCATTCACCCTCAGCCACGTCTAGAGAAACATTGGTTAACGCCTTCACCTTGTGGTTGCCTAGATGAAAGGTTTTACTGACATTGTTTACCGACAAAATAGGCTGCGTCATGACGGTACCGCCGTAGGCTGGTGATGAAAAGCGGGTTCCTGATACCGGCTGACATCGTCTGCAACATCAGATAGCCCGTCCCCAGTCAAACGTGGTACAGCTGCCAATAGTGCTTGGGTATATGCATGGCGTGGCGACTGGTAAATTTGTTCTGTAGTGCCAGACTCAACGATACGCCCTTGATAAATAACGTACACCCTATCAGCGAACTCACGCACTACGCCCAAGTTATGGGAAATAAATAAAACTGCGGTGCCGTACTGGGTAACCATGTCTCGCATCAAACGTAATGTTTGTGCTTGTACTGAAACATCTAGGGCGGTACCAGGTTCGTCAGCAATCAGCAATTTAGGTTGATTGGCTAGTGCCATAGCAATCATGATACGTTGATTTAAGCCACCCGATAATTGGAATGCGTATGAATCTAAAACGCGTTGAGGGTCTTGAATTGACACCTCTGTTAATAGCTCAATAGCCTTGGCGTTTGCCTGTTTCAAACTGATACCAGTTTGACGTCGAGCCAACACTTCATGAAATAATGCTGCAATGGTAAACACTGGGTTCAAGGATGACGTTGGGTCTTGAAATATCATACTTATTTCGCGCCCTCTCAAAGCCTCTCTTTTGAGATCAGGGAGGGCTTGTAGGTCTTCTCCATAAAAGCGAATGAGCCCCTGTGTTACTACGCCTTTTTGCTCCTGCAGCAAACCTAAAATTAACCTTGCGGTGACCGATTTACCTGACCCCGATTCACCAACCAATGCCACCCGCTCCCTTGGATTAATGGTGACGTTAATGCCATGCAGCACCGTGTTTACACTTGAGATTGTTCGAAACTGTAACTTTAAATCTAAAATTTCCAATGCCGGATGGGTCATTTATGCACTCCCAATATGTCCCTCAAGGCGTCTCCCAAAAGATTGAAGCCAAACACAGCAAACAAAATGGCGAGACCAGGAAAAATAGTTAGCCACCAAGAATCTGGTAAGTAACGAGCGCCCTCTGCTACCATGGACCCTAGGTCCGGAGTTGGCGCTTGAACACCCAGGCCTAGGAAAGACAGGGATGATGCGATGAGAATTACAAAGCCCAAATCCAAGGTCATTTTAGTCACTATGGCAGGCATACAATTGGGCAGAATTTCACGCATCATGATATGCATTTTTGATGCACCAATGACTTCGGCAGCTAGCACATAACCTTCTTCGCGTTCGGCTCGGGTGAGGTTATAAACCAAGCGCGTATACCAAGGCCACCACATGACAGTAACGGCAAGCATGCCATTAAATAGGCTGGGTTCTAGTAGCCCCATCACCGACATAGCAAGCACTAGCGGCGGTATTGATAGAAATACGTCCGTCAGCCGCATTAGCACGAAGTCTACACGCCCACCGATGTAGCCAGCGATCAGCCCTACCACAACGCCGACGGGCACCGCTAGCAGCAATACCACAACGCCCAACGCCAAAGATATTCGGTAGGCGTATAAAATACGGCTGAATATGTCCCGTCCAACTAAGTCGGTACCCATAATATTAGGCCACTTAGGAGCTTGATTGAAATTCGAAAAATCAACTACCGCACCTCGGTGCTCAGGAAACGGCGCGATGAAATCGGCCAACAAGGCCCCAGTCAAGACGAGTAGGATCAATGCCAAACCCACAAGCGATAAGGGGTTGGCAGCCATTATGGCGAACACGCGTTTCATAGAGGCCTCTGTGAGTATCGGATTCGCGGGTTGATGATGCCAATTAAGACATCCACAAGAATGTTGACGACCACAAAGGTCGCAGCGATAACCAACACGGTGCCCACTATGGCATTGAGATCTTTACGAAGAATAACTGCAACGCCATAGCGAGACAGCCCTGGCCATGCAAAGACCGCTTCAACTAAAAACGCATTGCCTAACATGGCCGCGAAGTCCAGACCAATAATAGTTAATGATGGTATCAGGGAAGGCTTAAAAGCATATTTTTTTGCAATGCGAGAGGCCGAGACACCATACGCTTTCGCCATTTCAATATAAGGTTTCTCATAGGTCTCTATCATGTTGGCGCGAGTCAATCTTGCTGCTTGGCCTATGCCAGACAGCGCCAACGCAAAAGCAGGTAAAACTATATGCCATGCGGCATTGAAAAAGCCGCCAATATTACCGGCTAATAGAGTGTCAATTAATAAAAAACCAGTGATCGTTTGAATTTCATAAACGTCTTCGATACGTCCTGCCACTGGGAATATAGGCAAAAAGAACGCCAATAAAAGCATTAAAACAACGGCCCAAACAAAACTCGGTGCCGAAACGCCTAATAGGGCAATGACACGTATCAGGTTGTCGGCAAAGCGGCCTTGGAAACGTGCAGAAATAATACCTAAAGGTAAACCGATGAGGACCATCATCAGCCCCGCTACCAACACCAACTCCAGTGTGGCTGGCAAAAACTGTGCTATATCGGTTGTGACGGGTCTATTAGTATACAAGGAGACGCCTAGATCCCCTTGAGATAAATCACGTACAAAGTACCCATACTGTACATAAATAGGATCATTCAGATGCAAGTTTTCACGTAATATCAAAACTTGTTCAGTGGTTGCGTTCGGTCCCAGCGCGATACGCGCAGGATCACCAGGAATAATGCGGGCAATGGCGAATATCAACATTGACACTCCGACCAACACCAGTAACCCAATGCCTAGTCGTCTTGCTATTAGGCGTAAAATAGCCGTCACTGCCTACCCTCCTTCTGTTCGGTCAGGGCGACGCAACCGCCGCCCTGATGATGGATCAATTAATCCTTAACTGACATCAATCGGAACAAGAAACCCATGCCATCCAAGCCAAACCCTTGGTTTGGATCAGTTAGGGCTGGCGCGCTCACTCGCGTACTCGCAGCAAATACAGATTGCCTATCAAAGGCGTAGATAGTAGGTGCAATCGACATTAACCGATCATTCAGTGCAGCGTAAGCTTGTTCACGTTCGGCTGCGTTGGCACCGGAGCGACCCGCGTCCAATAGGGCATCAACCTGAGCATCGTTCAAGTATTCTGGCGACTGCCAAGTACCCGGCGTCGAAGAATGATACATGCCATAAATCAATGTATCCGGGTCACCTGTAACGGCGTTGACGAACAACTGAGAAACGTGAGGTGTGTTTTCTGGCTTAGACACTTGCTCAGCAAATAGAGCCCATGGCAGTTTCTTTATTTCACCCTTGAAACCAAGTTCGGTGAAATTGGATAGCATTAACAAAGCAATACGCTCTTCAAGAGGAACTTCCGCAATCCAAGACAACTCCAAGGTATAATCGGACGCATTGTACTTGCACAGTTGCAAGTGTTCTTTTGCGGCGTCCATGTCCCGCTCAAGTATTTGGCCTGCTGGGTTTGAGCCAAACATACCTACGGGAATAGCGCCGGTCGCCGAGCGGCCAGATGAGACGTCATCATTAATAGCAATCAATTTGACCACCGCCGCATAGTCAAAAGCGTTGCTCAAGGCCTGACGACAATGGACATCATCCAAAGGTGGTTTGGTGGTATTCATCTTGATGTAAAAAGCACCAGTACCCGATTCCGTGAACAACTGTGCACCATCGTGGGCTAAAGCTTTAATGACTTCGGGCGGTAACCATTGGGAAGCTATATCATGCTTACCTTGAGCAATCAACGTGCGAACAGTGGCGGCTTCCAAACCATAACGTAGACGAACGGTATCTGGCGCAGAATCGTCCACACTGAGGAAATAGCTGTCAGACTTCGCCATCACGGTTTCTTGTTGCGGATTGTGTTGTGTAACTTGGTAAGCACCCGTACCTGCACCATGCCCCGACAGGTAGGCTTGGCCCCAATCACCCATATCACCATCCCCAACGGCTAGGTTTGCCATCACCGTTTGTTGGTCAACAATAGGCAAGCGGATAAGAGAAGAGATAAAGGGTGCATAGGGCTTGGACAAAGTAAATTGCACCGTGTGCGCGTCGATTGCGGTAACGGAATCAACAATGGCGAACAAATAGGACAAGCCTGCGCCCAATGCTTTCATACGTTGTAAAGAAAATACAACATCATCAGCCGTCATCAAATTTCCACTTTGGAATTTGGCGTCAGTTCTGAGGCTAAAAGTATAACTATTGCCGTCGTTGGTCCAGCCTGTAGCCAAGTGGGGCGCAAATCCTGCCCCGCCTTGAACCGGCAACACAAGTGTGTCATAAACATTAAACATCAATATGGAATCAGCGTAATCAGACGCTTTAGCGGGATCAAGTTCACCTACGGCGACCTCGTCCAAACGCAGCGTACCGCCTGCTACAACTGATGATGAAGCACCTATAATTGCAGCAGTTGCAAATAATATAGGTACCGTTTTCCTAAACATCGCTTTCATTTTCACTTCTCCTCACTGGTATTATTCTCCGACGAGGTCTCCGGCAAGCATGGGCTTTTAACAAGCCCATGCCCTGCATGGATACCCGGCACATCGGTTCCTGCTGTTTTATCGCCAAACACATTCATGGTGCCCACATGCAGAAGAACAACGGGCTTATCTGTATGATTCCATGCGGAATGGCGTCTAGTGGATTCGAAATGAATGGAGTCACCCGTTTCCAAAACCGTATCCACATCTTCTATATTGATCGTGATTGCACCTTCAAGGATGAAAAAAAGCTCCTCACCTTGGTGCTGAATAGCTTCCGATTTGTAACCCGGCATTTCATGGATAATCACACTATTAATGAGATTCCCTGGAAAGGACGCCGAGATACGCTCGTAATACAAACCTGTATTATTGACAGAATAGGTAGGTCTTTCTCGGTGACGTGTCAGAGGAGAACTCCCCGAGGGTTGAATTAAAAAATTTGACACGTCAGTGCCAAGCACTTGGGCAATTGTCGTCAAAGAAGACAGGGAAGGTGCTGTGAGGCCCCGTTCAACTTGTGAAATAAAACCTACCGATAAGCCAGCAGTATCTGCCACTTCTTTCATGGTCATTTTAAGATGACGTCGACTAGTGCGCAGTTGTTCACCAAGAGCGTTTTTGCCACCTTCAGCACCGGTGCTTTTTTCTTCCATTACAATCATCAACTCAGTAAATTTTTAGTATTACTAAAATATACTGTGCCCAACCATGGCATTTGTCAACATAATTTTAGTAATACTATAATTATGTTGAATTTAAGGAGTCCAGTATTGAATGGCTGCATGTACTTCTCTGGGAGTTCGAAACCGCGAATGACTCGCCGATGAAGCGTTTCACGTCTTAACATAAAGTAATCAACGGCTGAAATATGATACGCAATTATGAAATTTGTCGGAAGGCAGACCTAGAACAAACCCTACGCATGGGCGCTCACGGGCCAAAACGGCTGGTAATTTTTCTGGTTTAGAGTGTTAAAAAAGCCCTAGTTGGTGCTCGGTAATGTTGGCAAAACTGTCGTTTAAAAACGGTAAAATACCATCCACCACCGGCTCTATTTGACGTTCAATGTAATGCTCGTAGTCGTAGTTAACAGGCCCAATTTCTAACGGTTCTGGGCCCGTAAGGGTAATTACATACTCTATCCAACCCCCGTTGGTATAGGCTGAAGGCAAGTTGTTGTTTAAGCGCCAAGCTTCGGCTTTACGTGCGGCTTGCACATGGGGCGGCACGTTCTTTTGATAGTCCGCCAAGGGCCGCCGCAGCCGTTTGCGGTACACCAGTTTATGATCTAACTTGCCTGACCTTACTTGTTGCAACAAAGGTTTAATCAAATCTAAGTAGGGTTCGTCATTAAAAATACGCTGATAAAGCTCTGCCTGTAGTTCCCGCGCTAGCTTAGTCCAGTCGGTGCGCACCTGCTCCAAGCCTTTAAATAGCAACTTTTGTTTGCCATCTGGAGCCACGGTAACGCCGGCATAACGCTTTTTACTACCGGTTTCTTGGCCGCGAATGGTGGGCATTACAAACCGGCTAAAATAAGTCTCAAACTCTATTTCTAAGTGACTTTTCAAACCAAACTCTTGGGTTAAATGGCGCGTCCACCACTCATTGAGCGACTGCGCTAAGGCATTACCTTGGGCTTGCACTTGTTCTAGCGCCAGCGGCTCCTCACCTAACCAAACAAACACAGAATCGGTATCACCATAGATCACCTGCATGCCCTGTTGCTGAATAAGGTCTTTAGTTTGATTCAATACAGAATGGCCACGCATCGTGATAGAGCTCGCCAAGCGCTGATCATAAAAACGACACACGCTCGACCCTAACACCCCGTAGCAGGAGTTCATTACAATCTTGATAGAAGTGGACAAGGGTGTATTGTTATTGGCTTTGGCCACATCACGGGCGGCCCATAAATCGCTAATTATATCTGGCAGTACGGTTTGCGTCCGGCTGAACTGAGCGCCTTTATAACCACTAATGGCATCGACCTCTTGCAAACCTTGGATCAGCCCCAGGGGGTCAATTTTGAAGCTGCGGATGATACTGGGGTACAGGCTTTTAAAATCCAATACCAATACATTGCGATACAAACCCGGCTTAGAATCCATGACAAAGCCACCCGGGCTTTCCCCAGCCTGGCCCGAAGCAAACGCCGGTGCCACGTAACCTTGCCGATGTAAGCGCGGCAGATACAAATGATCAAAGGCTTGGGACGAACCTCCCACACGGTCCATCGGTAGCCCCGTAAGCCGTGCACGCTCGATCAAAAAAGCCATCAAATCGGCCTTAATAAAAATGTCCCACACCAAACGGCAATCTTCTAAGTTGTACCGCACCAACGAGTCAGGCTCTTGCCTGTACATACGTTGAATTTCCTCGCCTCGATCTTGAGGTTTAGTAATGTCTTTGCCACGGCCTAATAGTTGCTGAGCTACGTTTTCTAAGGCAAAAGATTCAAATTGCCAGGTCGCCGAACGCATTACTTCAATACCATCCAAGGCCACACGACCCGGCATGTACAATTTGGCTGGGCGATTGCCTTGACCGGCCCGCCAACGAATTTCTTCGCCACCACGACCTAAGCGTAACCGCACACCGAGTTCACGCGCTCGGGCGCACAGAATTTGAAAATCAAACTGCACCACCGCCCAACCAATAATTGCATCGGGGTCATACTCTTGTAACCATTGGCTAAACTGCTTCAGCAGTTGGCGCTCATTACTACATACACGGGTATAGCCAGGTACCGATGCTACAGCACCGTTATCCATATGCTTAGGCCAGTGTAACCACACCCGCTCCACCGGCGTATCACCTTGTTTGCCGTATACCGCAATGCTATGAATGGTTTTGCCATCCATGGTGGTTTCTATATCAAGGGATATGGCCTTTATGGTGGGTACAAAATCACTCGATTTAACCCGCACGTCGTTTAATTCGCCATTAGTAGGATGTGCATCGGCTACCAAACTGGCGCTAATAAAGCGTTCCATTAAGTAACGTTCTTGGGGCTGAATGTCCTGCTCCATGAGGCCAATGCCGGCGTCACGCAAGACTGAACAAGTCTGCTGAAATAGCTTATGGTTAGTCATATAAAGAGCCACGGCCGGCTCTTGTTGAAAGGTTTTAAGCGCAATAGCTTCAAGGCGCCAAATAGATTTAGACAAACCCATGGACTGTAATAGTTTTTGCGCATGGGGCTGCGCAGATGCAGGTAAAAAACACACCGATTCTTGTTTTGTTTGGCGTAAACACACCGGCCCGTCATCAGTGACCAACCAGTAAATCAGGTTGATGCCTTGCTCGGTATCTTGGTTATGGCGAGAAAGTACAAAACCTTGCATGGTCAAAGCGTCCTATCTTGTCTATTCGACCACAGAGTCGCTACAACACTCATCTTGCAAAAAATCGATGAGGGCATTGAGGTTGGTGTACTGAGCGATGCAATTAAGCACCCGCCCGTCCCGCTCCTGTTTCACCAGACCCACTGATGTGAGCTTGGCGATATGGTGAGACAGGGTTGAATTGGGTACTTGTAGGTTTTCTTGTAACCGCCCTACGGCAAGCCCGTCATGGCCAGCTTTAACGAGAAGAGTGAAGACACTCAAGCGTGTGGGGTGACCAAGTTCTTTGAAAGCGTTTGCTGCGTGTATGATTTGCATATTTCCATGATAACAGAAACATATTGACCATGAGCATACAATTGTTTATATTTCTATTTTTCTAGAAATATGAATTGGTTCAGTCCATGACCGCAACTACGCAACAATCCTTGCAAGACGTTATGACGATGTTTACGTTTCTTTTGCTAGAGCTAACCGCACTATTCATCGCCATTAGCTATTTAGTGGGGGTGTTGCAGCTGTATATACCGCCTGCGAAGATACGCAACGTATTGAGCTCAAAACACGGCAAAGGGTACGTAATCGCAGCATTAATGGGCGCCATCACACCCTTTTGCTCCTGCTCTACCATTCCATTTCTAAAGGGTTTAATCAGGGCTAATGCGGGTTTTGGGCCGATGATGGTGTTCCTCTTCTCTAGCCCATTGCTCAACCCTATTTTAATCGTTTTATTTGCCGTGACTTTTAGCATAAAAATCGCCACTATCTACTTTGTTATGTCTATGGGTATATCCATATTGGCAGGCATCACCCTAGAGAGACTAGGTTTTGAAAAATACATTATTGTGCCAGCTGAACCCCCTAACGGAAGCTCTGGTTGTTGTTCAAGCGCCGTCACTAACAAGTGGCAAAAGCTCTGGTTAGAAGTATGGCAAGACTTTAAACAGGCATTTCCATACCTGTTAGTGGGCGTGTCTCTGGGTGCCATTATCCATGGTTTTGTACCAACGGATTTTATTACTAGCTACGCAGGCAGCGACAATCCGTTAGCCATTCCTTTTGCTGCCGTTATTGGTATACCTCTGTACACCCGCGCCATCGTGATGATCCCCCTAGCAGCGGCATTTGTTGCTAAAGGCATGGGTATTGGCGCGGTAATGGCGTTTGTGATCGGTAGTGCGGGGGCCAGTATTCCAGAGTTGATACTGCTACGCTCGCTGTTTAAAACACAGATGATTGTGGCCTTTGTGTTGGTGGTGTTAAGTATGGCAATTACAACAGGATTTGTGTTTTCTTATGTTTTTTAGAGGCCACACAAAACCCAGTAGCGCTGCCCAAGTGTTGAGGCTAATTTGACTTTACCTATGTCATTACGCAAAATGTATGCGCATGAATCATGCGCATACATTTTGGAGAACTATAAATGCTAAAACAACCTCAGGTGGCGACAAAAAAGGCCACTAATGTAAGTATAAATAGCCACTTGCTGATTGACGCGAAAAAACTTGGCATTAACCTTTCTGCTACGCTCGAACAAGCTTTAAGGGAAAAGGTACAAACAGCGAAGCAACGTCAGTGGGCTAGAGATAATAAAGACGCTCTTGCTTTCTGTAACCAAGCAGTGGAAGAAAACGGTCTTTTTTCTGACAAGTACAGGCCTTTTGGATGAGCCAATTTGATGTATACGAGAATACTGATCCAGACAGCATGGAAACTTACCCGTATTTTGTGGATATCCAAAATCCGCTGCTCGACACTCTAAATAGCCGCGTTGTGATGCCACTTACGTCATCGCAGGGCTCACAAGGATACCCTAAAAACCTGTGCCCTCTCATTGAAATTGAGGGGTGTAGCTATGCCCTCTTAGCCCAGCAAATAACAACAATACCGTCATCGTTATTAACACACCAACCCAAGTCAATTGGCGTATATCGTAATGATATCATCGCCGCACTCGACTTTTTAATTAGTGGCATTTAACACTGTTGGAGCATGAGTTAAAACCAAGTGTGACCCTTTGCAATACGCTGAGAACCATTACGCCACACCATACTCACGTTCTACCTTGCAGATTCGCACTTTAAACGATTGATACCATGTCTCTCGCCCCAAACGCTGAGCCTGTAAATGTTCTACGTCAGCCTTCCATTGTTTAATAGCATCTAGGTCAGACCAATAGGACACGGTAATACCTATGCCTAGCGGCCCTTCATCCCGTGCCGACTCAATACCCAAAAACCCAGACTGGCCTTGGGCCAGCTCAACCATCCTGTTGGCAGCTTGGTCATAACCAAGGTCGCCTTTGGTTCTGGTGGAGGTGAAAATAACGGCGTAATACGGTGGCTTGGGAGTGTTTGCTATAGGGTTCATCGATGCTCCTATGGTGTTAGCAATCTAAATTTATCAGGCTTAGCCAAACGGCGAGATAACTTGTACTTCAGGAAAGGCAGCTTGTACAGCGGCTCGATGCTGCTCTTCGAAGAGGAGTTTTAGGTTGGGACCAGCATCCATAGTCAAGTAAACAGGTAGCCCCTGCTCACGTAATTGCCACACCTTTTGCATTTGTATTAATGATTCTGGCTGCCAATACACTAAAGGTGGCCATGCGGCAGCCATGGTGGCATGCATGCTCATGGCATTGTGTTCTGCGGTGCTCGCCATGGTCTGGAAGTCGCCTTCTGCAATGGCAGTTTCTATAGTGGCAAGGTCTGCTTGCGCCTGCTGGGGCCATTGCTTGTACAGCGCGGAGGTGGCGATGGTTCTGGCCATACCCTCACGGGAAGACACGGCTTTGGTTTGGCTTGAGATGGTTAATAAGCCAATTCTAAGTTGCGGCCATTGTTGTGTTAGGGGAAAGGCAATACTGTCACTACCGTCTTCTAGCTCACCGACTTGCCATTTGGCAAAGCCATGCCATAAGGACCGGCTAGCGCTACCACTGCCTAAGCGAGCCAGCGCAGACAATTGATGTTCTGGCAGTTGCCAACCCATAAGCGTGTTAGTGGCGAGGGTTAGGGCGGCAAAACCACTGGCCGACGAAGCTAAGCCCGCTGCCGTGGGCACAGTATTATGGGTGTCGATTCTGAGCTTTAAATCGTTTGGCAAAACCCGATCTAACCATTGGCAAACCTTCACTGCAAAACTACTGTGAGTATCGATGCTTGCGCCGTTAAGGATAACTTGATGTTGAGGTGCATCGATAACAGAAAGGCCTGTTCGAGTCCCATGTTCAGCCAACGATATAGACAAGGAGCCAGTCACCGGCAGATTAAAATGTGTCTCCCGCTTGCCCCAATATTTACTCAGGGCGATATTACTCGGCGCGTAAGCACTAGACTGTGCCGCGGGTGAATTATACTTTTGTTGGTCCAGTACTTGGTCTACCCAGGCACCTACCGCGGCAACATTGGTTTGGCTCATTATTGTTCCTGCCTGTTGTGGTGTTGGGGCAAACAGGCTTCTGCTCGCACGCCCTGCGGCTCTAGGTTCAAGGTCATTTGGGTTTCGGGCCAGCCACTAATGCCTGCTGTACCCAGTAATAATACACAATCACCCAAACCAGAGCCTGATATTTTGCCGGCAAATTGGTCCGCACTTGATGCTTGTTGAAGCCCTAGGCTCAAGATTTTTTCAATGGCATCATCGCTCACGCCTAGATCGCGCATGAGGCCTTGATAGTGATTCATGTGTGCACCAAACTGCGGCCAATCTTGCTGTGCCAAAGCCAGCATTGAGGCACTCACGCAGGCCCCCATTTGTGCATACAGGGCAGCGAAGTACTGGGGCTGTTTAGCGGCGGCGAAGGCCACCGTTGCAATCACGCTTGGGGTGGGTGTTTTATAACCACAGTACACCAAACACATGGCTGGGGCTTGTTGCCATACATGATCCGGCAAGGTTACCGACTGGGCATTAATTGGGTCAGCAGTATATTGCACGATACCGCCCAACGCCGAGGCGGCCACATCCGCACCCGATCCACGGCCTTGAACATGACGCACCAACGCTATGGCCTGGTGCATGACGGCTATAGGGTCTACTTGTTGATGTTTTAACAAGGCTATGGCTGCAAGGGTGGCAACACTCACAGCAGCAGAAGAACCCAGCCCTAGGGTGTGTTCAAAATCCGATACAATGGTCAAAGTCAGGCCCGCCACGTCATCGTACGACTCAGCGACAGCCTGTAATACAAATTCAAAGCGTGGGTCTGTAGTTGGCGAAGTGATCGACGCTTGGTAATGGCCGAGCTCAGACTCGATCACCAACTGCCCATCTGTTCTTGGTGCAGCGTGTACATATATGCGCTGCTGCAAGGCGCAAACCAAGGCGGGGTAGCCAAACAATACCGCATGTTCTCCCATGAGCATGGTATTGGCAGGTGCCGATGCAACCGCCGCTTGTGGTACCGTTGCATTACTCAATGTCCTGCACCCCTTGAAGGTCTGGCACCATAGGTTGGTAGGTGTAGCCGTTGTTGTGAGCTAGTTGTGCCATCGTTTTACGGTCGAGACCCACCACCCACACCAAGCCGCCCTGTTCACCTGCAATACTACCGGCACCACAAATCTTGGCGGCGCCGCCACTGCGCTCCACCTGCTGAATAAATTCAGACACCGCAGCCGGCACCACGCCAATAGCCTCGAGCAAGCGTTGGTTGTGCATGACTGTGTTATTAAGTTCGAGGGCTGAGCCCTGCTCCAAGGCGTGTAACATGTCCGCTTCGACCTGAGAAAACTGTTGCCATACACCAGCATCCAGGGCGCGTTTTTTGACCGCCGCCACACACTCTCCAGTCGAACTTTGTGGCCGACCGGTGGAGACCAAATAGCTATGGCTAATACCACCCATGTTACCAGCCTGCCCGTGGCCCAACTGGTATTCTTGTAAGCCACCGTTAATACATACAAAGGGGTCTAAGCCAGACGACTTGCCATGTTGCCAATGCTCACTTTGGTTGGTTTTAGCAATCAGCCTTGGTTTGGAGAGCGGATCACCCAGGTGTTTGAACACCGCACCTAACATCGCCGCCACCAGTGCCGCTGACGACCCCATACCGCCGCCAACGACGAGATCAGTGGTTAAGTCGATGTGCAGGCCGTGATTTGGTTTTATCAGGTCTAGCACTTCACTTGCGCCCAACGCAGCAGCAAAAAACTCAGTTGGATTTGCCATCACCTGCACCAAGGCCAAGCGACTTTGAATAAATGCTTGATGACGAGCCTGAGTTGCCAACGCTAGCTGTTGCAACTGCTTTGGTGTGTAGTGTTGATCGACTGAAAAGTCGGCAATGGTAAGCCGAAACCCAGCCTTAATGGTGTCTTGCACATGGGCGTAAGCATAGTTTTGAATAGCACAAGCCAGAGCTTTAGTGCCGTAGACCACGGCATGTTCGCCGCTAAGAATCACCTTACCCGGGACTCGAACCTTGGTGATACAAGATCGAGCCACTGGCGAAGTTGGGTGCTGGGGCGAGGTCATCGCACCTCGTAGAGACGTTTGTGCTGGCTAATACCTGCTAAGCGGAACTTGCCATTGGTTTGTTCAGCAAAGGCATGCTCGCCACCATCGGTGGGCACTTCAAAGGCATACATTTGTTGATAATCGGCGTAACTAAGCGGCTTGCGTGAGGCCAACATGTGTTGGTGCGCTTGTTGATGCAGCATGTCTTGGTAACCTGCCACCAAGGTGCCGGTGAAAAATTCACCCACACTGCCAGAACCATAGCTGAAGAAGCCAACACGTTTACCTGCTAGGTCTTGCGCTGTATTGTCGAGCAAAGAGATCAAACCAATGTACATGGCCGCCGTGTAGCTATTACCGGTAATACGATTATAGATGAGACTAGAGGAAATTTGGTCTTCTAAGGCTTGGGCACTCAGTTCGTGGGCGTTGCCGTTAGCTAAATGGTTATGGGCTTTTTGCGCCATACGAGAAAACGGCAAGTGATAACAAAAATAATCGAAGTCGCCAAATTGCAATTCACTTTGTTGCTGAAAATCCTGCCATGCAGATCTCACACAACGTAAATACACCTTGGTTGAATACTTACCGTCAACTAGCGCTGTAGAGCGATAGTTAGGGCGCCAAAAATCCATCACGTCTTCGGTGTGAATGCCAGTTTCGGCATCCAAAGCCACCAACCGAGGGTTAGCACTAACGATCATCGCCACGGCGCCACAACCTTGGGTGGCTTCACCGGGGGTTTGACGGTCGTAACGGGCGATATCTGAGGCCACTACCAATACTTTTTCTTTTGGTTTGCGCGCTACCCACGCGGTTGCTAGCTGCAATGCCGCGGTGGCGCTGTAACAGGCCTGTTTTAGCTCCACCACACGACAGCGTGGGTTGAGCTTAAGCAAAGAGTGCAAATACACTCCAGCAGCCTTAGATTGGTCTATACCGGTTTCCGTAGCAAACAAAATGGTATTAATTGCACTGGCATCTTCACCACGCTGCGCCATGCCTTCTAACAAGGGCACACAGGCGTTAGCCGCCATAGTCACAACGTCTTCGTCTGCGCCGGGCACACTCATACGCTCCTGACCAATACCAACTGTATACTTGGCGGCATCAGAACCATTGTTGGCCGCTAACTCTTGCAAATCTAGGCTAAAGTTCGCGGTGTAAAAACTTATATCATCAATACCAACGGGCATATAACTTCTCAATCTTCCCTGCTACAAACTCAGTGTGGCGTATACCAATTACCAGTTTTCACTGAGCACTAACGTATCATTTAAACGTAGATCATCTACCTTACTAGCAGACAATAAAAACATGGCGGTGACAAACTCTTTTTTCAAGGCCTCGATGGTATTTACAACCGCTTCAGTTGATTCCATCGCTGGCGCTAACAGTGGTTTAGCAACGCCGCCTAAACAGCCGCCCATGATAACACTTTTTACCAGGTCTAGCCCATTACGTAGGCCGCCACTCGCAATGAATTGACCTTGTTGCATGTACGGACGTGCATTTTTCATCGCCAAGGGTGTGGGAATACCCCAATCTTGCAAGGTAAACCCTAGGGTATGCTCATCTTTACGTCGCTGTTGTTCAATACGCGCCCATGAAGTGCCGCCACGTCCAGCCACGTCAAACCAACGAATTCCATGACTCAAGCCTAGTTCGATGTCGGCTACGCTTAAGCCTGCACCAACTTCTTTAAGCACTACGGGCACATCGAGTGCCGACTGTGCGTGGCCAATGGCTTGAGCCAAATTGGCAAAGTTAGTATCACCTTCGGGTTGCACCGCTTCTTGTAACGGATTGAGGTGCAAAAAAATGGCATCTGCCGACAACACATCAATGGCATGCTGAAGCTGGGCTGCAGCCATGCCATTATTCAGTTGAATGGCACCCATATTGGCAAACAGCAAGGCATCGGGCGCAAACTTGCGTAGATCAAAACTGGCACGTGCCTTTTCATCTTCCAACATTACCCGTTGCGAACCCACACCCATGGCCACGCCGGTAATTTGTGCCGCCTCAGCCAAGTGTTGATTGACCTTAGACACTAACTCGTCATCGCCGCCGGTCATGGAGGAAATCAGCAGCGGAAAGCTCAGACGCTTACCCATCACTTCGATACTAGGATCAACATCGGCCAAATTGATTTCGGGCATGGCACGATGCTGAAGCTGCATGGCATCAAAAAATCGCCCATTACGCTCTACGGCTGCATCCGCTTCAATAACTTGAATGTGTTCGCGTTTACGGCGATTAGTTTGGTCGTTCATTTGGCATTACGCTCGAGTTTAACGTGGACTTGCATTAACTCGCCGGGGTTCGTTTGGGCGGCCAACAAGGATAACTCGCCACACAAAACCGTGGCGGCGCATATTTGTGCGAGGCGGCGGGCATTAGCCCCCGCTTCGGCATCTGCAGCACAACCTAATTTAGCAAGGTTGTCGGTAACAAAATCTAAACCTTTGCCATTGCCCACTGTACCGACGATGAGGTTAGGTAAAGTGCAGGAAAAATACAAATCCCCGTCTCGTACTTCGGCATGCACCATGCCTTGAGAACCTTCAATAATGTTGGCGGCGTCTTGACCTGTGGCCAAATAAAAGCCCAATAACATATTGGCAAAATGGGCGTTAGCACTTCTCAAGCCCCCTGCCATCAAGGTGCCGAGCAAGTTTTTCTTTATATTTAAATCCACTACTTTCTCAGGCGTTGTGAGCAACTTACGTTCACATAAAGCCCGTGGAATAGTGAGTTCGGCCACCACATATTTACCACGTCCCAAAATGCCGTTAACGGCAGTGGCTTTTTTATCGCTACAGTAATTGCCAGAAATGGAGCTGTAATTAAGCTCTGGGTACTGCACCAACACCCATTCCATGAGTTTATCGGCCGCTTGTGTCACCATGTTGTGGCCAGAAGCATCACCCGTTTTAAACTCCAAGCGTACATACAGCAAGTTGGCAACGATTTGCATATTCATATCGATGAGTTTAGCAAAGCGGCTGGTTTGCGCGACGATGGCCTGCATCTCATGCTGCCGATTTTGCATCGACTGCCAAGCCGCTAACGCGCTGCTGGCGTCATCTGCCTCGAGCAAAATAGAGCGTGTCATGCGCTCATCAACCAGGGTGGTTTTAATACCATCAGCGCACAAGGTCGACAACCGAGCACCGCGGCCCACCGAATGCCACAGTGGAATTTCATAAGTGGCTAAGGGTACGGCTACCTTTGCTTGCCAGCCTTCCGAATTTTGTCCTGCTTGAGCCGAAATTTTCATAGGCCCAACAAAACGCATGGGAACAGGAGCTTGAGTCACTTTGGGGTTAGCTGTCACAGAAGTGGAGGCCATTCAGGGTGCCTTGTAAACGGAGATGAAAAGGTTAATCGTCAATTTTAACCAGCCCCTAAAGGTTATGCAATGACGATTAGACGGGGAATTGACATTGCATAAAAAAGCCCCGGCTAGCAAAACGCTACGCCAGGGCTTTTTTAAGGCCTATAATTACAGCTTGTCGGCATTCTCACTCAGGTAAGACGCAACACCTGCAGGCGAATCTTTCATGCCAGAATCACCTTTATTCCAACCGGCAGGACAAACTTCTCCGTGCTCTTCGTGGAATTGAAGTGCATCTACCAAACGAAGCAATTCGTCCATGTTACGGCCTAAAGGCAGGTCGTTAACGATTTGTGAACGCACCATACCATCGCGGTCAATAATGAAAGCACC
This sequence comes from Oceanospirillaceae bacterium, assembly GCA_003523085.1. Classification (GTDB taxonomy): domain Bacteria; phylum Pseudomonadota; class Gammaproteobacteria; order Pseudomonadales; family Balneatricaceae; genus Njordibacter. Next base: position 55,248 of record DPHD01000021.1, read on the forward strand.
ACGGTAAGCGACGCTGCCGTCGGCCAATTCAACGTCGTATGCACGACAGATGTCATGGGCCATGTCGGCCGCTAAGGTGTACTTCACAGGACCAATGCCACCATCGTTGATGGCCGTGTTACGCCATGCGTTATGGGTGAAGTGAGAGTCGATTGAAACGCCGATCACTTCAACACCACGGGCTTTGAACTCATCCATGCGGTGATCAAGGGCGATCAACTCAGATGGACAAACAAAAGTAAAATCTAGTGGGTAGAAAAACACTAAACCATATTTGCCTTTAATGTTTTCAGAAAGGTTAAAATCGTCAACGATAGTACCGTTACCTAAAACCGCTGGCACGGTGAAATCTGGGGCTTGTTTGCCGACTAATACGCTCATAGTTGCTCCTTTAAAAATCAGTTGTTAGTTTGAGTTATTCTGCATCAGCTTCGGCAGGGGCTGCCGCGCTAACCATTTCGGCCAATTCACCGGTTTGAGCCAATTCGGTAATAATGTCACAGCCGCCAACCAGTTCGCCCTTAATCCACAATTGAGGAAAGGTGGGCCAGTTGGCATACTTTGGTAATTCAGCACGAATATCCGGATGCTCTAAAATATTAACAAATGCAAAGCGCTCACCGCAGTTCATAAGGTTCTGTACCGTTTGTGAGGAAAAGCCGCACTGAGGGAACTTTGGGGTGCCTTTCATGTACAACAAAATGGCATTGCTTTCGATTTGTTGTTTAATGGTAGCTACAGTATCCATAATTATCTTCTCGATTTAATGGGCATCAAAATTAATGCCGCAATTATACCCATATCCGACCAATTTAGTCAGTTATTATTTATGCCTTATTTAATTTTCTTGAGGCGCAATTGATGGGATTTATAGGCGTTATTTGGCTTTAAATTTGCAAGCCAAGCTCAATGCCCCTATGATTCTCGCTTTAGGCGGCCTTTTTCCATGCCCAATCCTGCCCCACGTCACTTTTTGACCTTACTCGACTTAACATCCAATGAACTCGACTGGGTGATTCAGCGTGCCATCGCGCTGAAACAAATACGCAATTCAAACACGGTGTACGAACCATTTCGAAACCAAGTGCTGGGCATGATTTTCGAAAAATCGTCTACCCGTACGCGAGTGTCATTTGAAGCCGGCATGGCGCAACTCGGCGGGCATGCGCTATTTCTCTCATCGCGAGACACTCAACTAGGACGTGGAGAGCCGATAGAAGACAGTGCCCGAGTCATTTCCAGCATGGTCGACATCATTATGATTCGCACTTTTGACCATGCCCAAGTGGAAGACTTTGCTCGCCATTCTAAAGTACCTATCATCAACGCCCTAACCGATGATTACCACCCCTGCCAGCTATTGGCAGACATACAAACCTTTGTAGAGCACCGCGGCTGTATCAAAGGCAAAACCGTGACCTGGATTGGTGACGGCAATAACATGTGCCATTCCTATATTAACGCCGCACGCCAGTTTGATTTCAACTTAAATATTTGCTGCCCTAGTGGTTATTCACCTAACCCACAGCTCGTCAAAGACAATGTGCAGCGTATTCAACTTATTAGCGACCCAAAAACGGCCGTGCAAGGCAGCCATCTCGTGGTCACTGACACCTGGGCCTCTATGGGCCAAGAAGACGAGAAAAAAGCCCGCGAGCTGGCTTTTGCCGACTACCAGGTCAACCCTGCGCTGATGGATCTAGCCGCAGATGACGCCTTGTTCATGCACTGCTTACCAGCCTATCGTGGTTTAGAAATCAGCCACGACATGTTTAACGACCCACGCAGCGTAGTGTATGACGAAGCAGAAAACCGCTTACATGCACAAAAAGCGTTAATGGAATTTTTATTACTTAACCCTAGCATTGGCGCTTAACCTAGGATATCCAATAGAACTGTTTATATGATCGAACTTAGGCACTTAAGAACCCTCACGGCATTGCGAGACACGGGCAGCTTAGTGGAGGCCGCCGAACGGGTATTTTTGACCCAATCGGCCCTGTCACACCAAATCAAAGACCTTGAACATAAACTCGGCCTAGAGCTATTTGTACGCAAAACCAAACCCGTTGAGTTCACCACGGCAGGCCAGCGTCTGCTACGCCTAGCAGAAGATGTTTTGCCGCAAATCCGCAATACCGAGCGCGAAATCACGCGCTTAGCCGCTGGTGCCGTAGGCCGACTTAACATTGCTATCGAGTGCCACAGTTGTTTTCAATGGTTAATGCCAAGCCTAGATCGTTATCGCGCAGATTGGCCCGAAGTGGAGCTCGATCTAGCCAGCGGTTTCAACTTTGCGCCTTTGCCAGCCTTGCGCAGTGGCGAACTGGACTTAGTGATCACCGCTAACCCGAAGCCATTGACGGGCATTAGTTACGTGCCCTTATTTAGTTATGAATCGGTGTTGGCGGTGAGCAACCAGCACCCGCTTACCCAAAAGGACTATTTAGAAGCCGCCGACCTAGCTGATCAAACACTTATTTGTTATCCCGTAGACAAAGACATGCTGGATATTTTTGTACAGTTTTTAGATCCTGCAGAAGTGGAACCCGCCGCCATTCGCCATGCTGAACTCACAGTGATGATGATGCAACTGGTCGCCAGCGGACGTGGTGTATGCGCCTTGCCTAACTGGGCCTTAGACGAGTACACAAGCCGTGGTTATGTGACTGCAAAAACAATGTCGAAAACAGGCATTTGGTGCACACTTTATGCAGCGGTGAGAAGCGATCAAGCCAAAGCCAAGTACATGATGGACTTCTTAACCACCGCCCGAGAAACTTCAGCCGCCACCTTGGTCGGGGTTAAGCAGGTTGATCAGCAAGGTGCGCCATTGAAGGCACCGGAAGACTGTCTGTAGGCTGGTGTATGGGCAACCTAATCATCATATTGGCGCCGCCTAGGGTCTCGCTTCTGCCAGCGATGGCTCGTCCGCCATGCCAATAGGCAATACGCCGGACGATTGACAGGCCGAGGCCAAAACCACCAGTACTGCGGTTGCGGCTTTCATCTAAGCGGGTAAACGGCGAAAAAATACGCCCGTATTGCGCTTCGGGGATACCCTCACCATCATCCTCCACTAATAACACACAAAAGTCACCTTCCAAACGATAACCCAAATGTATTTTGGTTTGGGCATACTTCACCGCATTGCCTACTAAGTTTTGGCAAGCCCTGCGCAATTGTACCGGCTCCACATCAATAACTTGGTCAACCAACCCAGGCGTCAGGCTAATGTTTAAGTGGGGATGTAGGTCTGCATATTGCCCACGCAAGTTTTCCAACACGGAGCTCACCTCAACCTTTTGAAAAATAATGCGGGGACCGCCATCTTCAAGATGAATATAGGTCATGACTTCTGCGACTAAGTCATTGATCTCGTCAATGTCATCTACCATATCGTCGCAAGATGCCAGAAGCTGCTCTTGACGCAGCAGTTTAGGCTCTTGCCCTAAGCCGTCTTTTAGCAGCTGCAAGGCAAAACTCAAACGTGACACAGGGGTTCTAATTTCGTGGGAAATGGCCGCCATTAGCTCTTGCTGTAGAGCCATTTGTGTTTCCATGCGGCCTAAGTGCATAGGGTCTACGGGCAGTTCCATTTAGTTCTCTTTAACAAATAAATAACCCCGACTACGCACCGTTTTAATACGCCTAGGGTACTCGGGGTCATCACCAATTTTGGGTCGTATACGTGACACTCGCACATCGATTGAGCGGTCTTGGCCATCGTAAGAAATACCTCGCAAAGCCGAGAATATTTCTTCGCGGCTTAATACTCGGCCGGCATTGCTGGCCAGCAGCCATAGCAAGTCAAACTCAGCGCTAGTGAGTTCAATGTCCTGCTCTCCCAACCACGCTTCACGCATGGCGTTGTCTATGACCAATTCGCCAAAACTGTGTCTTGCGTCGTCGGTGTTACGCAATGCGTCCAGCGCTGCCGCATCGCTTGAGGTCTTATTTACTCGACGCAGCATGGCACTAATTCGAGCCAGCAAGAGTCTAGGTTGTACGGGTTTACAGATGTAGTCGTCTGCACCCACTTCTAAACCAACCACTTGATCTAGCTCATCGGTGCGGGCCGTGAGCATAATAATGGGACCAGAGTATGCGGGCCGCACCAGGCGACAAATGCCTAGCCCATCTTCGCCTGGTAACATCAAGTCAAGGATCACCAAGTCGGGTTGCTCGGCCTTAATACGTGAGACTGCCACTGTTCCATTGTGTTCCACGCTTACCGTTAAACCATTGCTGACCAAATACTCTCTGGTAAGTTCGGCCAAGCGTTCATCATCTTCAACGATCAATACATGTGTAGTTTGATTAAAATCCACTCGTGAGTCCTTTACTACTAGCTAATCAATGTCATTTATCTAAGGGCCAACCGCCTAGCCAAGTTACAATCAGACAGGTTAATTTACCTATGGGTTACATACTATAGCCATTTGTAAGCAAAAGTAAACAAATGCTACCGCATGTACTTACTGTCTATTAATTGTTACGTCATAGGAAAAACCGCGCCCGTACGCCATCGCGCATTGAACCCGATGCACATGCGTGATATAAATTAGCCCTTACTTGGCCTTATTAAAGGCCCCATTTAACCTACCCTTTTACTGGCCCTTTTAATGAAACCTTGGTCTCCCACCAGCTGGCGCAAATTCCCCATATTACAACAACCTAATTACACAGATACACATGCAGTAGCACGGGTTGAACAGCAACTCGGTGGCGTGCCACCTTTGGTTTTTGCCGGTGAAGCAAGAGCCCTAAAACAACAGTTAGCCCAAGTCACAAATGGCCAAGCCTTTCTATTACAGGGCGGCGACTGCGCCGAAAGCTTTGCCGAATTTAATGCCACCAATATCCGCGATACGTTTAAAGTCATGTTACAAATGGCGGTAGTCCTCACCTTCGCTGGCAGTTGCCCAGTGGTTAAAGTGGGCCGCATGGCGGGCCAATTTGCTAAACCTCGCTCGGCAGACACCGAAACCTTTGATGGTATTGAATTACCCAGCTACCGCGGGGACATTGTTAACAGCACCGATTTCACCAGCGCTGCCCGGGTACCGGATCCTGAGCGCTTAATGCAAGCCTACAATCAGTCTGCCGCCACACTCAATTTATTACGCGCCTTTGCTCAAGGTGGTTTTGCCGACCTTAATAAAGTACATCAGTGGAACCAAGACTTTGTACGCACTAGCCCTTTGGGCACCCGTTATGAAGACTTGGCCGACCAAATCGACCGTTCTTTGAGCTTCATGAATGCCTGCGGTCTGAATGCAGAAAATGCACCTCAGTTACACAAAACCAGCCTATATACGTCCCACGAAGCATTACTCCTTAACTACGAGCAAGCGCTAACCCGTCAAGACAGCCTCACCAACGACTGGTATGACTGCTCTGCACACATGTTGTGGATTGGTGACCGTACCCGTCAGGTTGATGGCGCCCACGTTGAATTTTTACGGGGCGTCAAAAACCCCCTCGGGTTTAAGGCAGGCCCCACCATGAAGGCCGACGATATGCTGCGCCTGATCGACATACTCAACCCAGACAACGAAGCCGGCCGTATTAACATCATTGCCCGCATGGGTGCAGACAAGGTTGAACAGCACTTGCCCGGGCTTATTAGGGCGGTTGAAAAAGAGGGTCGTAACGTGCTGTGGAGCAGTGACCCTATGCACGGCAATACCATCAAAACCCATACCGGTTACAAAACCCGCCAGGTGAAGGATGTGCTACGTGAGGTGAAGAGCTTCTTTGATGTGCACGCTGCCGAAGGCACCTATGCGGGCGGCGTACATTTTGAAATGACCGGTCAGAATGTCACTGAGTGTATGGGCGGTGCCCATGACATTACTGCCGAAGGCCTTGCCGATCGCTATCATACGGCCTGCGACCCACGTTTGAATGCAGACCAAGCTTTAGAGTTGGCATTTTTGATTGCCGACACCTTGAAACAGGCTCGCGTTAACCGCTAACCTTGATATTGCTAGATGGCCAAGCTAATTGAGCCATCTGGCACGCAACAACACACCAAAATTTCGCCCTCTTCAAGGGGTACCAAACTGTCCTGAACCCAGCTTACTTTGCCTTTAGTAAGCTGTACCTTACAGCGCCCACAATAACCCCCACGACAGTTGTAGGTAATGGGGATTTGATGCTCTTCCATACTATCGAGCAAAGAAAACTCTTCACCATAAGCAAAGCTTTGTGCTTCGTTAATAGTGACCGTGGCGTTCATTACAGATCAAAATCATCAAAGTCGGCGTCGTCCATGTCGCTATCAATAGCGCCAACGAGGTAGGAACTGATCTCCGCTTCTTGTGGCGCTACCTGCACGTTATCACTCACCAACCAGGCGTTCATCCATGGCAGTGGGTTGGTGCGGATTTCGAACAGCTCGTCCAGCCCTAGGGCGCGCATACGCACGTTGGTGATGTAATCGACATAGTCACTCAAAATCTCTGCATTAAGGCCAATCATAGAGCCGTCTTTAAATAGGTATTTAGCCCACTCACGTTCTTGCTCGGCAGCTTCGCGGAATATTTCTATCACCTCAGCTTGGCAGTCGGCGGCAATGGCCACCATTTCAGGATCATCTTGGCCGTTGGCCATTAGATTAAGCATGTGCTGGGTGCCTGCAAGGTGCAAGGCTTCGTCGCGGGCAATAAGCTTAATCACTTTGGCGTTGCCTTCCATTATGGCGCGCTCTGCAAAGGCAAAGCTACAGGCAAAACTAACGTAAAAGCGCACCGCTTCTAACACGTTAACGGAGGCAATGGTGAGGTAAAGCTGACGCTTTAGCGCGGCCATACTTACCACCACCTCTACACCGTTAAGCAAGTGTGTACCTTCGCCGAACAAGCTGTATTGGCTACACATTTCGATAAACGCATCGTAATAACGGGTCACGGTTTCGGCCCGTTTAACTATTTCTGGGTTATCAACGATGTCGTCAAATACCACTCCAGGGTCTGCCACCACATTACGGATTATGTGGGTATAGCTACGACTATGCACGGTTTCACTAAAGGACCAAGTCTCGAGCCAAGTTTCCAATTCGGGCAATGACACCACGGGTAAAAAGGCCACGTTAGGCGAGCGACCTTGCACACTGTCGAGCAAGGTTTGGTATTTGAGGTTACTCAAAAAGATGTGCCGTTCGTGTTCGGCCATGGCCATAAAGTCCTTGCGATCGGTCGAAAGGTCTACTTCTTCGGGGCGCCAAAAGAAAGACAGCTGTTTTTCAATGAGCTTTTCAAAGATGGCATGCTTTTGCTGGTCGTAGCGCGCAACGTTAACGTTTTGGCCAAAGAACATGGGTTCTTTTAAGGCGTCGTTTTTTACCTTGTTGAAGGTGGAATAAGCCATGCTATTCTCGTGTCTATAGTGGATTAATGCGTATGCTTTAAAATAACCTGCAAATTACAGCTTGCAGGCGCCGCCATCACAACCATCATCTTGCTCATCACTCGCGCCGTCGCGGGTGTTATGGTAATAGAGGGTTTTAACGCCGTATTTATACGCCGTGAGCAAGTCTTTTAATAACAGCTTCATGGGCACTTTTTCTTTTTCAAAACGTGCTGGGTCATAATTAGTATTGGCCGATATGGCCTGATCAACAAACTTTTGCATGACCCCAACCAACTGTAAGTAACCCTCGTTATTAGGAATACTCCAAAGCAACTCATAGGCATCACGTAGGCGCTTAAACTCGGGTACCACTTGCTTTAAGATACCGTCTTTACTGGCTTTAACACTAACAAAACCCCGTGGCGGTTCGATGCCGTTGGTGCTGTTGGTGATTTGGCTGGATGTCTCGCAGGGCATCAATGCTGTTAACGTACTGTTACGTAGTCCGTGGCTCTTAATTTGTTGACGCAAGGCGTCCCAATCTAACAACAAACCTTGATCGCAAAATTTATCAACGTCCTTTTTATAGGTGTCGATGGGCATGATGCCCTGGGCATAAAAGGTGTCGCCAAATGCGGGGCAAGCACCCTGCTCTGCAGCCAAACGGCTAGACGCTTGGAGTAAATAATATTGCACCGCTTCAAACGTTCGATGGGTTAAGGCATTACCTGAACCGTCGGAATAGCGAGCTCCATTTTTAGCCAAATAATAGGCAAAGTTAGTCACACCCACACCCAAGGTACGACGTTTCATACTGGCCTCATAGGCCGCTGGCACTGGATATTCTTGATAATCTAACAAGCTATCTAAAGCTCGTACTATCAAGTCAGATAAGTTTTCTAACTCGTCTAGGTTATCCAAGGCGCCTAAGTTAAAGGCCGACAAGGTGCACAGTGCAATCTCGCCACTGGCATCATCAATACTGCTAAGAGGGGCGGTTGGCAAGGCAATCTCTAAACACAAGTTGCTCTGGCGAATGGGTGCTTTTTTGGGGTCAAAGGCGCTGCGGGTATTACAATGGTCGACGTTTTGTAGATAAATACGGCCCGTTTGTGCCCGTTCTTGTGCAAATTTACCAAACAAATCCACGGCTTTAACCGTGCGTTTGCGAATACTGTCATCGGCTTCATAGATCACGTATAACCGCTCAAACTCATCTTGATCGGCAAAGAAGGCATCATAAAGACCAGGCACATCAGACGGACTAAACAAGGTGATGTTGCCACCTTTAATCAAACGGGTGTACATTAATCGGTTAAACTGCACACCATAGTCCATATGTCGTGCGCGGTTTTCCTCTACCCCGCGGTTGTTCTTTAGCACCAATAAAGACTCTACTTCTAAATGCCAAATGGGGTAGAACAAGGTGGCTGCGCCACCACGCACACCGCCTTGAGAACAGCTTTTAACGGCCGTTTGGAAGTGTTTAATAAATGGGATCATGCCCGTATGGAAGGCTTCGCCACCTCGAATGGGGCTGCCTAGTGCGCGCAAACGACCGGCGTTAATACCGATACCGGCGCGCTGACTAACGTACTTAATAATGGCCGATGAGGTCGCGTTGATCGAATCTAACGAATCACCACACTCGATCAATACACAGGAGCTAAATTGGCGTGTGGGTGTGCGCACACCTGCCATAATAGGCGTAGGTAACGACAACTTGAAGAGCGACACGGCGTCGTAAAAGCGCTTGACGTAATCCAGGCGTGTGGCTGTAGGATAGTTGGAGAACAAACAAGCACCCACCAACATGTATAAAATTTGTGGGCTTTCGTGAATTTGGCCAGACACACGGTTTTGCACCAAGTATTTGCCTTCCATTTGTTTAACAGCCGCATAACTAAAGTTCATGTCACGCTGATGGTCAATGTACTGGTTGAGCTGCTCAAACTCGGCGTCGCTATAGTCACGTATAAGGTCACTGTCGTAGCGCTCTAGGGCTACCATGTGTTTGACGTGCTCACCCAAGTGAGGTGGCTCGAAGCAACCAAATGCACGTTTACGCAAGTGAAATATGGCCAAATGGGCGGCCAAATACTGGTAATCTGGGGTGTCTTCAGAGATCAAATCTGCCGCTGACTTGATAATAGTTTCATGAATATCAGCCGTACGGATGCCGTCAAAAAACTGGATAGAGGACTTTATCTCCACCTGAGACACGGACACATTGTCCAAACCCTCAGCAGCCCAGTCGATGACCCGGTGGATTTTCTCCAGGTCAATTTTTTCTTGCCGTCCATTACGCTTAGTAACCATCAAATCTTGCATGGATTTGTTCATCCTATTGTTCATTTATCTCACATTACCATTGGGTTTTGGCTTTACACACAACGGTTTTTGGTATATTGCAGGGCCTTATAAGCCAATATGAAAATAGGCGTCACAAACCTCAAAAGCACTATATATTGTGCCTAGCCGCAAAACACGACACCAAATATAGACATTGGCAATACAAAAAGCAAGCCATTAACAGGCCAAAATGATGCTACTTGGGCATTGACAATGCGTCAGCCCACAGCTGCTGCGGCATTGCAGAAAATCGGTAATTGTAGTCTTTTTGTAACTCACTTTTGGGCACTAATGTTATTAACAATGGGATTGAATTTCACAGGCTGTTACAATGGTTTTAACCCACAAATGCCACTCAAGGATATTGGCCCATGACTCAAATTGCACTCCCTATTGGAGACTTAACTGTTGGCAATGATTTGCCTTTCACACTTTTTGGCGGCATGAACGTGCTTGAGTCAGAAGACCTGGCCATGGAAATTGCAGACCACTATGTGACGACGGCAAAAAAACTGGGCATACCCTACGTATTTAAAGCTTCCTTCGACAAGGCCAATCGATCTTCCGTGCATTCTTTTCGGGGCCCGGGTTTAGAAAAAGGTCTACAAATTTTAGCCAAGGTGAAGTCTACCTACAATGTACCTATCATCACCGACGTACACGAACCCCACCAAGCACAAGCCGCTGCGCAAGTTGCCGATATCATTCAGTTACCTGCTTTTTTGTCTCGGCAAACCGACTTAGTGGTCGCCATGGCCAAAACTCAGGCGGTCATTAATATCAAAAAGGCGCAATTTTTAACCGCCAACGAGATGGGCCACATCATTACCAAGTTTAAGGAAGCCGGTAACGACAAACTTATGTTATGCGAACGCGGCAGTAGTTTTGGTTACAACAACCTAGTGGTGGATATGCTGGGTTTTGGCACCATGAAAAAATTTGGTCAGCCGTTATTATTTGATGTGACCCATGCATTACAAATCCCTGGCGGCCAGGCGGATGCAGCCGGTGGTCGGCGCGCGCAAGTCACACAACTTGCATTGGCTGGTATGTCTCAAGGTATCGCGGGATTATTTTTGGAGGCTCATCCAGAGCCGTCAAAAGCCAAATGTGACGGCCCCTGCGCACTGCCGCTATCCCAGTTAGACGCGTTTTTGAGCCAAGTGAAAGCGGTGGATGAACTGATTAAGTCGCTACCCAATCTGGATACTCAATAAGACGTTATTGCTCGGTACCTGTTAACACAAAATCCACCGCTGTCAGGGTGTCCTCATGCTGGTGGTGCCAGGCTTCGGTACGCTGCCAATGTGGCACCCAATCGGTACAAGGCTGGGGTCTACCTAACAATCGCTGGGTGCGCAGCTTTAGCGGCGTATCAACAAATACCGATATATCCACTAATTCCCGCACTGCGCGGCTAAACGCATAGACACCATCGACAATCAGCACACCGTTAGGCTGCAACACAGTGCTGGTCTCATCCGTGCCATCTAACCAGTGATGGGGTTGATAGCTAACACTTGCCCCTTGCAGCAACGGTTGTAACAATGTTTGCCGATAGATAACCAAATCGAAATAAGCACTTTGTGCGGCCGCGCCATCAAGCTGAACATGCTGCGATTGAGACAAAGGTTGATAAAAATCATCAAGCTTGAGCACTTGAGCTGGCGCCCATAGTTGCACCTGTTGCGCCAAGGTTTGACATAAGGTGGTTTTGCCAGCACCGCCACAACCGTCTACGGCAATCACCAATACCTGGCCATCGCGATAACGCCGGCGGGCTAACTCTGCAATACGTTGAATTTGTTCAAACCACATTTCCACTCCATGGAAAA
>DPHD01000021.1:67065-103999 GCA_003523085.1 Oceanospirillaceae bacterium
GTTATTGTTTTGCTTGTATTTAGCCCTGAGTTTACCTAGTATCAACTGGCTTATACTTCACTCTAAAGACACCGAACCCACCTATGTTGATTGTCCTATCGCCTGCGAAAACATTAGATTTTGAAACACCGGTCACCACTGCGCTGGCCAGCCACAGTGATTACTTAGCAGAATCCCAAGGGCTGATTGACATACTTGCGCCCATGGCAAGCCATGAAATAGCGCAACTTATGGGCCTTAGTGACAAACTATCAGCACTCAATACTGCTCGCTTTGGCAGTTGGCAAACGCCCTTCAGCCCCGACAATGCTAAACCTGCAGTCATGGCCTTTAAAGGGGACGTCTATACGGGGTTAGAAGCCGACACCCTAACCCATGAACAACTGCTATTTAGCCAGCAACACCTACGCATACTGTCTGGTTTATATGGTTTGTTACGACCTATGGATTTGATTCAGGCCTACCGCCTAGAAATGGGCACTAAGTTGCCCAACCCTGCGGGTAAAGATTTATATGCCTACTGGGGCAATAAACTTACCGACGGGCTCAACCAGCAGCTCGCACAACAAACCAACCCCGTGTTGGTTAACCTAGCGTCAAACGAATACTTTAAAGCGGTGAAAACCAAACAACTCAATGGCAAACTCATTACCCCAGTGTTTAAAGATTACAAAAATGGCAACTACAAAATCATTAGTTTTTTTGCTAAAAAAGCCCGCGGCATGATGACAAAATACATCATTGAGAATCAAATTACGCAGGTGGAGCGAATAAAGGACTTTGCCACAGCGGGCTACTATTACAGCGCACAACAAAGCAATGAAAAGCAGTGGGTGTTTTTAAGGGATCAGCCGGCTAACTAAACCACTAAGTACCATAACACACCGTAGCGGACGCCTTTGCCCAGCAAAATAACGCCCAAGCTACGCACTTTAGGCCAGCCGAGGTAACCCGCCGCCAAACAGAAACCATCGCCAATCACCGGCAGCCAGCTTAGCAGCAACAACCAAGGTCCGTGACGATGCAACTGATTTACAGCCTTGGTTGACAGCGAAAAAGCCCGCAACCAAGGCCACTTAGAAGCCCGCGTTGGCGCACCTTTAATGCGCCAACGCGCTAGCAAGCCACCCATTACAAAGGTGACCACAGCACCGAGCGTATTGCCGGCGGTGGCCATCATCCATAACCACACAGCGTGTTCTGGCTCAGTTGCCAACAAACCCACAAATAGAATTTCCGAGCCGCCAGGCAACAAGGTTGCTGCCAGAGCGCTGTATAGAAACAATCCCAACCAGGTCATATGCTAACTCATGGGATAAATGGACTCTGCATACATATGCAGCTCTTCGAGAACGGCAATACTTGCTGGGTCGCTTGTGCTTTGGCCTAACGCATTGAGTTCGTTGGCAAAAACATCGAAGGTGCGCGCACCCGAGGCCTCGGAATCAAGCAACCGTTCGGCCCTAAACGCCTCCCACGCTTGCATTTCATCGGTAGTTAACTGGTCCGGGTAGTTGCGGGCCTTAAGGCGAAACAACATGGCTTCTAGGCGGCTATCTTTAAAACTAAACTCGGCATCATTCCAAGTTTCAGGACTTTGCTGGTGTACTTTCTGCATGAGTTTGCGGTCGTGATCACTAAAAAACCCACCCCCATACAAACCCGCATCTGGGTCTACTGGGGGAAATTCCGGTCGATTGCCAAACGCTTCTAACAAGGCTTGTCGTAAACCATCATCCCCTTGCAAATAATTCAGGTGTGCTTGGCAGCGACTCTTGTCGATACCAAACTGCTGGGCCTGCTCATCGGCCAAGGTTTGTAATGGCGCCACTACGGGGCAGCGATTGACATGAATTTCTTTGACGGCTGGCCGCACCGCATTGGCAGGCAACTGGTCTTTTCGACTAAACATGAGCGCTTGCAATTGCGCTACCGAATAGCCCTGCCACTGGCGCGGATCTTGACGTAAGTCAAACACCAGCACGCCGTTGCTATTGCTAGGGTGTTTGGCAAAGGCACCCACCAACGACAAGTACCCTTGCTTACGGCCATACATACCTGAGACATGTAATATTGGTTTACGCATCTGTAAGTCTAGCTGACCCCACACTTGGGCCTTATGCTTCAACTGAAACACGTAATTAAACAATCTCGGCTGCGCCTTTTTGACCAGCCGCGCCAATTCGATGGTGGCCCTTACGTCGGCCAAGGCATCATGGGCATTGGCATGTTCAATGCCATTGGCGGGCGCCAGTTGATCTAACTTTAGCACCAACTCATTATTTTCATTGCGCGGCCAATTAATACCTTCTGGGCGGATGGCGGAGGCTGTGCGCACTAGATCGATCAAATCCCAGCGGCTATTACCGCCCTGCCATTCACGGGCATAGGCGTCAAACAAGTTGCGATATAAACCAAAACGCGTGAACTCGTCGTCAAAACGAAGGCTGTTGTAACCTAAACTGCAAGTACCGGGCTGGCTCATTTCGGCGTTAATACGCGCCATAAACTCAACTTCGGGCAAACCTTCTTCGAGGGCTTTTTGGGGCGTAACACCCGTCACCAAGCAGGCTGCCACAGAAGGCAGGTAATCGTCGGCTGGCCGGCAATACCACATCATGGGTTCGCCGATGGGGTTAAACTCTAGATCGGTACGAATGGCGGCAAACTGTGAGGGGCGATCCCAACGCGGGTCCAGACCAAAGGTTTCATAATCATGCCAAAGCAAGGTTTGAGTTTGGTCGGGTTGATAGGCCACGCTGGGCTCCTTAGTTAAAACACCAGCAACTCAGCTAGCGGTGATAGGTTTGTTCTACAAACGGCATTTTACACACTCTGCAAGGCAATTGCTTGCCTCGAACCAAAGCAAAAACCTGGGTATCTACAACAGCGTGTTCGCTGTCCACATAACCCATGGCTAAAGGAGCGCCAAGACTGGGTCCAAATCCGCCGGAGGTGACTGTACCAATCACACTGCCATCGGCTAGCACTAACGACACGCCTTCTCTGACGGGGGCCTTGCCTTCAGGCAACAAGCCCACTCGGCGACGAGCAGGACCATTAGCCATTTCGGCCAGAATAACCTCGGCACCTGGGAACCCCCCTGCACGATCACCACCTTCACGACGGCTCTTTTGTATGCCCCAAACCAAATTAGCCGAAACCGGTGTCGTGTCCGTGTTGAGGTCGTGGCCATAGAGACATAACCCAGCTTCCAAGCGTAATGAATCACGTGCGCCTAAACCAATCCACTGCACTTCATCAAACGCTAACAAAGCAGACGCCAACGCCTCTGCACGGTCATTGGCCACAGAAATCTCGAACCCATCTTCACCGGTATAGCCTGCACGGCCAATAAAACAAGGGTGACCTAAAATAGCCACTGGGCGGGCATCCATAAAGCGCATATCGATAACTTCTGGCGCTAGTCTGGCCAACACTTCTGCCGCTTTAGGACCCTGCAATGCGAGCAAGGCGCGATCATCCAATACCTCTAGCTTAATATCATCGGCAAAATGAGATTGCATATGGGCAATGTCTTGCGCCTTACACGCCGCATTCACTACCACAAAAAAATGATCTCCAGCATTGGTGACCATCAAATCGTCCAAAATGCCGCCCTGGTCGTTGGTAAAGAAACCGTAGCGTTGACGGCCAGTGGCTAAATTGAGGTAGTCTGCTGGGATCAGGCTTTCTAAAGCCAGTGCTACGGCGTCCATAGAAGGCCCTGTAATACGCACTTGACCCATATGAGACACGTCGAACAAACCGGCAGCGGCGCGACAATGTAAATGCTCCTGCTTAACGCCCATGGCATACTGCACCGGCATATCGAACCCAGCGAAAGGAACCATCTTGGCTCCTGCCTCTAGGTGCATGGAATAAAAGGGGGTGGTTAACAAGGTTTCAGACATGGGGCTGCTCGCTGTTATAGTTATCAAAACACTAGAAAGTGTAAACAACGGCAATTATAAGCAAGTTTCCTATAGGAAACAAATTTTCTTTCAATTAACCTCGCAGAACGTCGAACAAAGTCCATTGATGGGTAAATTACATCCTACTCAGCGTCGCTATCGAGCCACTATCCACAATACCAGCGCATCCTCTTCACTTAAGCTTACCAGCGCATGGCCCATATTGGCATCGTAGTACATGCTATCGCCAGCCACCATAGGCACTGGTTCGTAAAACTCGGTGTACAAGGCGACCTCACCTTCTAATACCAACAAAAACTCTTCGCCCTCGTGCCGCACCCAATCACAAAAATCGTCAAAACTACGGGCCCTAACACGGGTTTTAAAGGGCACCATTTTTTTGCGTGCCAAATCGGTTGATAGCAATTCGTGCTCATAGGTACTGGTAGGATGGGGTGTACCCTCACCCGCTTTAGTCAGCACCCGTCGCCCTGAAGCCATGGCTTTACGGGGCTTTGCGAACAGCTGCGGGATATCTATTTGCAAACCATTGGCCAACTTTTGCACTGCTGTAAAGGTAGGGGAGATTTGTTCGTTCTCTATTTTCGACAAGGTTGACCTGGCTAGGCCTGTCTTTTGGCTCGCCTCCTCCAGCGTCAAACTCAAACTCTGGCGAATTTCCCGTAAGCGCTTACCTAACTGTAGCGGCTCTACGTTAGTTTGTAAGCCAGAACCCGATTCAATTTTTAGTTCGGGCATATCAGGTTGTTCTTTGGACATGAGTATCTCGTTAACGATGTGGGTTGAACAGTCTAAAGCTATGCTACCACGAGCAACATAGGGCGTCATGCAATTAACAAGACACAAAGCACAGCAACATACTTTTGGAGATAATATTTCCTATTGGCTAATTTGTTGATTGAAATGAACCAAAATGATATCCTAGCCGCCAGTCAAGATCAGAATGTTTTTTGATGTTCTTCTACTTCATTATTAACCACTACAGGAAACCCAATCATGAGCAATATTCCTGCTGAATTGTATTACACCGAATCTCACGAATGGCTTGCAGACAATGCCGATGGTACTGTCACCGTGGGTATCACCCACCACGCCCAAGAACTACTTGGCGATGTGGTATTCATTGAAGCTGCCGACCTTGGTCGCCAACTCGATGCAGGCGAAGAATACACCGTGATCGAATCGGTGAAAGCAGCATCAGACTCCTATGCGCCTGTAGCCGGTGAGATTATCGCCTTTAATGAAGCTTTAGAAGATGCCCCAGAAACCGTCAACGAAGATCCCTACGTTGAGGGCTGGGTAATGAAACTCAAATTGGCGCCAGACGCTGATCTGAGTGAGCTACTTAATGCTCAAGCCTATGCCGATTTAGTCGCTAGCGAAGACTAAGCGCCTGACTCCTATTACACAAAGCCCGTCTTGCACGGGCTTTGTGCGTTATTCATCGCTCCAAGTGAGGATACCCAATGTCCGTAAACACCCCCATTGCAGATTTGTTACAAACTAACGATTTTATTAAGCGCCACATAGGCCCTAGCTCGACCGATAATTCGACCATGCTGAGCCATCTAAACGTGGCTAGCATCGACGAATTATTGGATCAAACGGTGCCAGACAGCATCCGCCTAGACCAGCCGCTTAATTTGCCACGCTCACAATCGGAAGTAGACACGTTAGCTCAACTTAAGGCCATGGCTAGCCAAAACACGGTTAATGTGTCTTGTATTGGTATGGGTTACAGCAACACCTTGGTGCCCAATGTTATTTTACGTAATGTCATGGAAAACCCTGCTTGGTATACGGCCTACACGCCCTACCAACCAGAAATTGCGCAAGGTCGTTTAGAAGCGCTACTTAATTATCAGCAAATGATCATGGACCTCACAGGCATGGAATTAGCCAATGCCTCTTTGCTTGATGAAGCCACCGCAGCGGCCGAAGCCATGGCATTGTGCAAGCGTGCCAACAAAAAGAAGAGTGTGACCTTCTTTGTTGATGAAAATACCCATCCACAAAACCTATCGGTAATGCGTACCCGTGCCGAATACTTTGGCTTTGACATTGTCACCGGCAACCCCGCCACGGACCTCGGCCAGCATGATGTGTTCGGCGTCATGGTGCAATACCCCGGCAGTAACGGCGATATCTGTGACTTAAAAAGCATCGTTGATGCCGCCCATGAACAAAAGGCACTAGTGGCAGTAGGCGCCGACATAATGAGTCTGGTGTTATTACAATCACCAGGTCAACTAGGCGCTGATGTGGTGTTTGGCTCGAGCCAACGCTTTGGTGTGCCCCTTGGTTTTGGTGGTCCCCACGCCGCCTTCTTTGCTAGCAAAGACAAATACAAACGCTCTATTCCTGGGCGCATCATCGGTGTATCCATCGACACCAAAGGCAAACCTGCCTTACGTATGGCTATGCAAACGCGTGAGCAACATATTCGTCGTGAAAAGGCCAACTCAAACATCTGTACGGCCCAGGCCCTATTGGCCAACATGTCGTCGTTTTACGCGGTGTACCACGGCCCCGCAGGCTTGCGTACCATCGCCAGCCGTATTCAACGATTAACCGCCATCTTGGCTGCTCAATTAGACACTTTAGGGTTTCCAGCCAGTAACCAGCGCTTCTTTGATACTTTGACCTTGGCCACTAACGGCCAACAAGCAGCGATCTATCAACGCGCCCTAGACGCGGGTTATAACTTACGTAAAGTAGGTGATGACGAGCTGGGCATCAGCCTTGATGAGACCACTCAAGTCAGCCACCTGCAAACCCTGCTCAACATTTTTGCCGGTGCTCAGGTCGAGTTTGACTTAGCCGCTACCGACCAACTGTGTAGCAGTATCAACATGGGTATGGCGCCCGAGCTATTGCGCCAAGACGCTATTCTAGAACACCCTGTATTTAACAGCCACCACAGCGAAACCGACATGTTGCGCTACTTGAAGAAACTGGAAAACAAAGATTTCTCCTTGGTGCACGGCATGATCCCACTAGGTTCATGCACCATGAAACTCAATGCTACGGCACAAATGGCAGCCGTAACTTGGCCAGAATTTGCCCACATGCACCCGTTTGCGCCCGTTGAACAAACCAAGGGTTACATGGCCTTAATTCGTTCCTTAGAAGCGCAGCTTGTAGAAATCACCGGTTACGATCGTGTCTCTATGCAACCCAACTCAGGGGCTCAAGGTGAGTATGCGGGCTTAATCGCTATCCGCAAATACCAAGCCAGCCTCGGCCAAGGTCACCGTAACATTTGTATCATCCCTAGCTCGTCCCACGGTACTAACCCTGCCAGTGCAGCCATGGTAGACATGAAAGTTGTGGTGGTGGGTTGTGATGAGTTAGGTAACGTCAACGTTGAAGAATTGCGTGCCAAAGCCGAACAACATGCCGACCAGCTATCTTGCTTAATGATTACCTACCCATCAACCCATGGTGTGTACGAAGAAAGCATTGTTGAAATCTGCGAAATCATTCACACCCATGGCGGCCAAGTTTACATGGACGGTGCCAACATGAACGCTCAGGTAGGTATCAGCAAACCAGGCCTTATTGGTTCGGACGTGTCCCACCTTAACCTACACAAAACCTTTGCTATTCCCCACGGCGGCGGCGGCCCAGGCATGGGACCTATTGGTGTAAAAGCACACCTAGCACCCTTCTTACCTAACCACCCAGTGGTGCCAGTACATGGCGACGATAATGGTAACGATGCGGTGTCGGCAGCGCCCTATGGCAGTGGTTCTATTTTGCCTATCTCATGGGCCTATATTAACTTGTTAGGCTCTGAAGGTTTGCAACAATCCACTGCTCAGGCCATTGTTAACGCTAACTATATGGCTTCCCGCCTAAGTGAGCACTTCCCTATTCTGTATCAAGGCCGCAATGATCGGGTCGCCCACGAATGTATTATTGATATTCGCCCATTAAAAGAAACCACTGGTATTAGCGAAGAAGATATTGCAAAACGTTTGATGGACTATGGTTTCCATGCGCCAACTATGTCCTTCCCAGTGGCGGGCACCTTAATGATTGAACCAACGGAATCAGAACCAAAGCGTGAGATTGATCGCTTCTGTGACGCCATGGCCAGCATCCGTGGGGAGATTGCTAAGATCGAAGTCGGCGAATGGAGCCCTAAGCACAATCCATTAAAAATGGCGCCCCACACGCAAACCGACTTAGCCAGCCACGGCTGGAATCGAGGCTATTCACGCACCGTGGCCGCCTTCCCATCGCCGGCCACCTTAGATGCCAAGTTCTGGCCTACGGTTAACCGTATCGATAACGTCTACGGCGACCGTAACTTAGTGTGCTCCTGCCCACCGATGGAAGCCTACGAAGACTAGTCACTAGCTCAACTCTTTGTTTTAGTGATGAACTCGAGTTCATCACTAAAACAAAGCCTTCGTAAAGGCTGCATTTTATGGCTTGTCAAACTCTCGGCAAATCAATTGCCACTCTTGGCTTTTCAACGGCTCCTTAGTGAGTTCGCAAAAAGAGTATTCTGGCGTTTTAGTGACGTGGAAACGGCACCCACTACACACCCCAAACGCCCGATTTGCATGATGTTTTTGGACTCCGCTGAGCAATTTCGTTAAGGTTTGATCAATGGCCTCAATCTCTTCGGGAACCAGCCCTTTAAGGTAGTTAGATAACATCACCGAAGGCTCTATTTTAGACACCAAATCCACGCCCGAAGGGCTTAGTTTTAGGTGTTGTATACGCCCATCATCAAGGTCTTTGTGTTTTTCAACATAGCCTTTCTTATGCAATTCTGTAATGCTTTTTGACACCGTGCCTTTAGTGAGGCGCAGGTACTCCGCCACGGTTAACGGCGTATCGGAAAAGCGATTACACTGATTCAAATACACCAGCACATCTATTTGTACCGGTTGCAAGTTCAATTGGTACGCCTGCTGTCGCGCTTCACTAGCCAGCAAATTAGCCAGTCGTTCTATCAAATTTTGAGTCATTGAGTAATTCATTTAGTTTTTACTAAAAACCTTATTGGCAAAAGAAACATCCCAACCTATGCTTGGATTGTTTCCACTAAAAACATTATATAGAGAGATCACTATGAAAGCTATTTCATTGGTTAAATCACCCGCCTCCAAACTGTCTATTGTTGGCTTATTACTCACCCCTTTGGCCGCCTGCGCGGCCGATCACACCCATGGCATTCAAGCGCCAGCGGGGGATGTTAAAGCCGCCTTTGACATTGTTCATACCAAAATCACGACCGCAGGTAACGTGGCTACCTTTCATATTGCCGTGGATGGTACACCTGGCAGTAGCACCCCCACAGCCCATGGCAAACTCGAAGGTGCGGATGCTTTTGTGTATGTTTGGCCCACCACCATTGACCCGTCAGTTGTAGGGTTTGGCGCAGGATCGGGCATTTTGGCCTTGGCAGCAGCTAACCACCCAGATTTTGACGACACACCATTATACGACGAAAATGGCGATCAAAACTTGAACAACGATGGCGGTCACTGGCATAGCCACTGGGTCGTACTGAGCCCCAACGAAGCTTGCGGCGAAGGTGCATTAAGTGTGGTGGATATTCCGGAAGGTACCAACCCGCCCTTGCCTGCAACCTGGCCTGGCTTGCCTATGTTGCTAGATAGCCCTCGCTGGCAGCCTGTGTTTGACAAGGACTCCGTCAATATCAAGGTGCCTTTTGCCGACATTAGCACTGTTAATCAGGCTAATTATGACGGTGTCACCGCCGGTCTGCGTGTATCAAAGAACTTACATGCTCCCCTGTTTTGTGTGGTTAACGTATTCGACGTTGCTTCTGGCGATTTAAGTTTACCCGGTAAAGTAAGCCACTAGAGCAATTATTAATAAACCAGGAGAATGCGGCGCAAGCCGCATTTAACGCATAAGGAGCCCCCATGAGCAGCCCACAAAAGCAAACAAGCGGTATTGATATTGTAGCCAGTCAATGGCTAAACAGCGACCTCCCCATTTCAATTGACAATCTGCGTGGCCAAGTGGTGGTTATTGTGGCCTTCCAAATGTTGTGTCCAGGGTGTGTTTCCCACTGTTTACCACAAGCTTCAAAAATCCATCAATTGTATGGTGGACAAGGCGTGCAGGTGATTGGTTTACACAGCGTATTTGAACACCATGAGGCGATGTCAGCCGTATCATTGCAGGCTTTCTTACATGAATACCAAATTCAATTTCCCGTGGCCATCGACCAAGCGTCAAAAACCGGCCCGATCCCGTTAACCATGGCGAACTTGCATCTACAAGGCACTCCCACAACCATCGTTATTGACGCCGAGGGAGTGGTGAGGCTCAAGCATTTCGGCCAAGTGCCTGATTTAGTTTTGGGTGAAATGTTGGGCCAATTACGCCAGCCTATTTCGCCCCCCAAAGCTGCAATCTCAGCACAGGAGCAGACAGCCACCGCGGGGCAATGTGATGACGGTGTCTGCAGCCTATGATGCTAGATTTATTAATTGGCTGGGCCCAGTAAAGGGCCCTTCTAAAGCTGCTAAAGGCAGCTTTTTTTATGCCTATACCAATGCTAACTTAGCTGTTAAGCCTAATCCCGTGGCGACGATTGCAATTACACATTGACCAGCGCTAGAATTTGCTATAATTTGCGCCTAAATCAGTCAATCACTGCGAAGCCACCCACAAGCTTAGAGTTAACCCTACTATGCGCGCACTGAATCAATTTTTGCCCCTCTACCTAAGCTGTACGCTACTACTTATGGGTAACGGCTTATTGTTCATCATTATCCCTATGAGCATGCGCTTGGACGGGCAAGATACCGATGCCATTGGTTTAGTCATGTCATTGTATTTTGTGGGCATGCTGTTGGGTTCTTTGTACGGCCGCCACTTAATTAGCCGCGTGGGGCATATCCGTATTTTTGCCGCCTGCGCGTCTGTCGCCACCATGTGTGCTTTACTCCATAGCATCTGGTCTGTACCCCTAGTATGGGGCGTGCTACGGGTACTTATCGGCTTTACCAACGCCACCTTTTTTATGACCATGGAAACCTGGCTGAGCGAAAGCTCGACCAGCGAAAATCGGGCCACCGTATTCGGTAGTTACCAGTTCGTGACTTATTTTGGTTTGGCTTTAGGCCAGCTCATGCTCAATTTTGCCGAGCCCCAAGACCCCATCCTTTACATTTACGTGGCCATGTTATTTTGCCTGTGTATGATCCCAGTGCTCATGAGCCGCTCCGGTGGGCCGCGTATTAATGAACCCGAGTCGATGCCGCTAAAGACGCTGTACCACACCTCGCCACTAGGTGTGGTGGGCATTATGATCTCCGGCATTTGTTTAGGCGCCTTTTACAACATGAGCAGCGTATATGGCGCCGATGTTGGCATGGATAAAAGCCAAATTGCCACCTTTATGAGTGCCACCATGGTGGGTGGTTTCTTATTACAATTCCCCATTGGCAAATTAGCTGACACCTTTGACCGACGTACGGTGTTAGTGATGACCTTATTGGTGGCCTGTTTAGCGGCCATGATTTTGCCCATTATGGCCAATCAAGGTGAGATGCTCATCACCATTGTTTGTGCCGTCATTTTAAGTGGCGCGTTAGCCTGTGTTTACCCTATCGCTTTGGCCGATGCGTTTGACCGCCTCAAACCCACAGAAATGGTAGCCGCCAGTGGCAAACTCATACTCGCCTATGCCGCCGGTGGCGCTATCGGCCCTTACACTGCCTCTTTGGTGATGAAGCAAATGGGCGCCGAAGCCTTGTTTGGTTACCTTATAGTCGCAAGCTTAGTGTTAGTGGCGTTTGTTATGTACCGCATGAGCATCCGTTCCGCCGTGCCCGACGCCTTACAAGAAGCCTTTGTGGTACAAGGCATGACACCCATGGCCACCGAGCTTGACCCCCGTACCGAATACAACAGCCTTGATGAAACCGGCATCGCCGCCGAAACCGTATTGCTGCTAGCCGAGGAAAACCCAGACGATGTGGTGGAGATTGCCATCAGTGTGGCACTTAACCAACCTGAAGAAGCTGTTAACATCGCTCAGGCCACCGCCTATCACTACCCTGACTGCGCCGAAGCATTGGCCATTGCCCTAGCCGATGAGTTACCACACGATAAGCTAGACATCATCACCAGTGTTGCAGGCTCAGCGCCACAATCCGGTGCTGCCTTAGCGCGTTACATGTGTGACCTCATCAAGCAACAAAAGTTAGAACCCCAAGCAAGCTTTAAAGCCCTAAGCCGCCTGACCAGTAAATTGTTGGACGAAGCACCATTACAAGCCGCAGAAATTGCCGCTATTGTGAGCCAAGAGATTGCCGATGACATGCCTGAGTTAGTGGCAGAAATTGCGGTGTTAGCTGCGGAAGCGGCTCCAGACCAACGTATCGAAGTGGCTGCGGCCATTATCCAAGAAGTGCCTGAGGCCAGTGTAGAAGTCGCCGCCGGTGTCGCCGAAACCATTGCCGCCAGCCCAGACGATGAATTGCATTCATTTTTGGCCGGTGAGGACGATGAGGATTATGTCGGTGAAGGCGCAGAGTTGGCCATAGCGGTGGCACTTGAAGCACCAGATCAAGCCCTACTAGAGATTGCCACGGCAGTGGCCGAAGCCTTGCCAGAAGATGCCGCTCAAGTGGCTGAATCCATGGCCCAAACTGACCCAGAGCAGGCTTCAGACATTGTTGACAGCATTAGTGAAGCGGTACCAGAAATGGCCGATGACGTCATGTACGCTGTAGCTAGCTCGCTACCCGAACAGGCCGAAGAGTTGTTGCAGGAAGTATTGCTAGATGCCGAGTCTAACGAGTCGGCCACACTTGAAGCAGAGCCTTTGCAATAGGCTGGTTAGCCTCAGGTATGGCGAGTTGAGCTAAGGTGCTGGCATTCACCCACAAAGTGGGCTGACCTTCTAAGCCCTTTGCAGTGCCCGTGAAGCCTTTGACTAGGTAGAAATACAAAGCCACATGTTTGTCGCTGTAGTTATGATGCACAGCCTGAAAAAGCTCACAGGCCTGCTCGTCGATGTGCAGGTCAACCTCTTCTTTGAGTTCCCGACTTAAGGCTTGAAAATGGCTTTCGCCGGCTTCAATTTTGCCGCCGGGGAACTCCCACTTACCACCTTGGTGCTGCCAATGGGCACGCTGTGCCATCAAAATACGCTGCTCAGGATCAACCACGATAGCAGCCACAACTTCAACTCGTTTCATGACCCCAATAGCCACATCAGCTGCGGTAATCGGCATTGATTTTGATGTAGTCGTAAGACAGATCGGTGGTCCAAACGATTTCTTTTGCAGTGCCTCGGTTCAGGTCCACGGCAATGGTAATTTCTTCCTCATCCATGACCCGCTGGCCCGCTGCTTCGGTGTAGCTTTGCGCTCGTCCGCCCTGCTCCACCAACAAGGTGTCACCCAAATGAATGGTCAAGGTGTTCACATCCAGATCCGGCACCCCAGCATAGCCTACGGCGGCCAAAATACGGCCCCAGTTAGCGTCACTAGCAAACATAGCGGTCTTTGTAAGCGGTGAATGAGCGATGGCGTAGGCGACTTGTAAACATTCTTCTGCATTGGCACCGCCGGCCACTTCTACACTAATAAATTTGGTTGCACCTTCACCGTCACGCACTATGGCATGGGCTAGTTGCTGCATTAACTTAACCAGTGCCACGCTGAATTTTTGTTTTAATTCGGCATCGTCATCTAGTGACAGGTCACTAACGCCCGTAGCCATTAAAATGCAGGAATCATTGGTCGACATATCACCGTCTACGGTGATGCGGTTAAAGCTATGATTAACACTTTGGTCCAAAAGCTCTTGTATCAGCGCCGGTGAACAGGTCGCGTCGGTAGCAACAAAGGCCAGCATGGTCGCCATATTAGGGCGAATCATGCCAGATCCTTTGGAAATGCCGCTGAGGCTAATGGTCTGGCCTTGGTGCTGAATTTGTACACTGGCACCCTTAGGGCAGGTGTCGGTGGTGAGGATACCCCAAGCGGCATCCTGCCAGCCGTTTGAATCCAGTGCACTGACTGCTTCAGGCAAGTGTTTGATGATCTTTTCTACGGGTAATTTCTCACCAATAACACCGGTGGAAAAAGGCAGTACTTGGCTACTTGATAGACCTAATTCTTGTGCTAACGCAACACACGTCGCTAACGCATCAGCATCGCCTGCTACGCCTGTACCGGCATTGGCATTACCTGTATTAACCACTAAAGCTAAGGGCTGATCCGCAGCCAAATGGCGGCGGCAAAGGTGTACCGGCGCCGCACAAAACGCATTGGCTGTGAATACACCTGCCATGGTTGTACCCGCTTGGGCCTGAATAACCACCAAATCTTTACGATCTAGTGTCTTAATGCCCGCCTGCGCAGTACCTAAACACAGACCTGCGATGGGGTGATACTGCACTTCAATTGTGGGTCCAACTGCCATGTTTGTTTCCTTTCTAGCTTGGCACTTACTGCGTAGTTTGTTGTCATCAGCTCAGTTTACCGTGACACTGCTTGTATTTTTTCCCCGAGCCACATGGGCAAGGCTCATTACGGCCCACCTTACTCGACGGCACGGCGGGGGTTTGAGCCACTGGTACAGATTTTGCCTGCTCGGCGTCGCTCTGGGCTTGTGCTTGAGCATGCTGGAACTCCATTGCCGCTTGAGCTTGTTCACGCTTCAGCCGCTCTTCGGCCTCCACTTCTGCTGGAGACCTGACTTGCACGTGGCTTAAAATTCGAATCACATCTTCTTTAATAGCAAATAATAATTGTTGGAACAGCTCAAAGGATTCGCGCTTATATTCCTGTTTTGGATTCTTTTGTGCATAGCCGCGAAGGTGAATACCTTGACGCAACATGTCCATGGTCGCTAGGTGTTCTTTCCAGCGCGCATCAATCACTTGTAGCATGACTTGTTTTTCGAAACCGCGGATTGTTTCAGGGCCAACAACGTCGGTTTTTGTTTGGTAGTGCTGGGTTAATTCAGACTGGATTTTCTCACGTAAACCGTCTTCCTCCAGCCGATCATCAGCATCGAGCCAGTCCTGCAACGGTAAGGCCATACCAAACTGTTTTTCTAGTTCGGTGACTAAACCACTAATGTCCCACTGCTCAGCTAAGCTTTGGGGCACAATAAAACCGTCAATACAGCTGTCTACCACTTCTGCTCGTACGTTGGTGATAACGTCAGCAATGTCATCCGTAGACATCAACTCGTTGCGCTGATCATACACCACCGTACGCTGGTCATTAGCCACGTCATCATATTCGAGCAGCTGTTTACGCATATCAAAGTTACGGCCTTCCACTTTGCGTTGCGACTTTTCTATGGCATTGGAAACCATACGATGCTCAATGGCTTCGCCGTGTTCCATACCCAACTTTTGCATCAAGCCTTTAATGCGTTCAGGGGCAAAAATACGTAACAAGTTATCTTCTAGAGACAAGAAAAAGCGTGAGGAGCCCGGATCACCTTGACGGCCTGCACGACCGCGTAATTGATTATCGATACGGCGTGATTCATGACGTTCGGTACCAATAATGTGTAATCCACCAGCCGCCAACACCGCATCGTGGCGCTGTTGCCAGTCTGCCGTTGCTGCAGTTTTTTCTGCTTCGCTAGCACCTTCACCCAGTGCCGCCAACTCTACTTCTAACTTGCCACCTAAACCAATGTCGGTACCACGGCCTGCCATGTTGGTGGCAATGGTAATGGCTCCTGGTCGGCCGGCCTCGGCTATAATTGTGGCTTCACGTTCGTGTTGTTTAGCGTTGAGCACATTGTGAGCTACGTTGGCTTTGGTTAGCGCCTGAGACACCATTTCCGACATTTCAATCGATGCGGTACCTACTAATACCGGCCGTTTTTGTTCAACACAAAACTTAATGTCTTCAATAATGGCGGCGAACTTTTCCTCCATGGTCAAATACACTAAGTCGTTCATGTCTTTACGTTGAACATCAACATTGGTCGGAATAACCAGCACATCAAGGTCATAAATTTGATGTAATTCAAAGGCTTCGGTGTCAGCTGTGCCGGTCATACCGGCTAAAGTTTGGTACAAACGGAAATAATTTTGAAAGGTTGTAGAAGCCATGGTCTGGCTTTCTTTTTGAATAGTTATACTTTCTTTGGCTTCGATGGCTTGATGAATACCTTCCGACCAACGCCTACCCGGCATGGTACGACCCGTATGTTCGTCAACGATGACAATTTGATCATCTTGGACGATGTAATCAACGTTGCAGGTAAATACCACGTGGGCTTTAAGCCCGGCATGCACATGATGCAACAAGGTCAGGTTGGATGCTGCGTACAGGCTGTCGCCTTCACTGAGCAGTTCTGCAGCGACCAACAATTCCTCTACAAACTGATGTCCCAGTTCGGTTAACTCAATGGTTTTGTGAGATTCGTCGTAGGTGTAGTGACCACTTGGCTCATCACCTTCTTCGAGGTCTGGCTGAATTTCCAACCGCGGGATCAAGGCGTTGATGGTAATATACATTTGCGTATTATCTTCGACCGGCCCAGAAATAATCAGTGGTGTGCGCGCCTCGTCAATAAGGATCGAGTCAACTTCGTCGACAATAGCAAAGTTTAGTGGCCGTTGAACTTTATCGGCTGCACTAAACGCCATATTATCGCGCAAATAATCAAAGCCAAATTCGTTGTTGGTGCCATAGGTTACGTCGCACTCGTATGCCACTCGCTTAGTGGCACTGTCTTGGCCCGACAAAATAATACCGACTGAAAGGCCTAAACCTTCGTACAAGGGCCGCATCCATTGTGCATCACGCTCCGCTAAATAGTCATTCACGGTCACCACGTGTACACCTTGAGCGGGAATGGCATTAAGATATACCGCCAAGGTCGCGACTAAGGTTTTACCTTCACCGGTACGCATTTCTGCAACCTTGCCTTGATGCAGCGCCATACCACCAATCATTTGCACGTCAAAATGGCGCAACCCCATAAATCGAATGGAGGCTTCACGACACACAGCAAAGGCTTCTGGCAATAGCTGATCTAGGGTCTCGCCGGCCTCATAACGCTGATGGAACTCAGTGCGTTTAGCGGCCAATTCGGCGTCGGTCAATGGCTGTACGCCGTTTTCTAATGCGTTAACTTTACTAACAATTTTATTAAACCGCTTCACTTCGCGATCATTCTTACTGCCAAAAAGTGATTTTAAAATCTGAACCATTGTGATGTCTTTATTATAGGCGCCGGGGCGCTCGTTATGGTGAGTGGTTGGCTTATAAGCCTCATCTATTACTATGGGGTCTTGGGCCACTTTTCAAGGGCCTAAAACGTAGAAAAGCCGGAGTTCTTAAAGAACGCCGGCTTTCAATTTTTATATCCCTAGGCAGCGGCTGCAGCGGGATTCATATAGGCTATGGGTGCATTGGCTTCATCATCAAAAGTAACCACTTCCCAGGCATCTTCTTGGGACAGAAGCTCTCGTAACAGCATATGATTTAGGCCATGACCAGACTTGTGACCCTGGAATTTTCCGATTAGGCTACGGCCCAATAAGTACAGGTCGCCCACTGCGTCTAGCACCTTATGCTTCACAAATTCATCTTGGTAACGTAAACCGTCTTCGTTAAGCACGCGATAGTCATCCACGGCAATGGCATTATCCAAACTACCACCTAAAGCCAAGTTTTTAGAACGTAAATACTCAAAATCTTTCATAAAACCAAAAGTGCGGGCTCGGCTCACTTCCTTAACATACGACGTGCTGGAAAAGTCTAAACTGGTGGTGCAGTTCCGGCTTTCAAACAAAGGGTGGTCAAAATCAATGGTAAAACCCACTTGGAAGCCATTGTAAGGTTCCAATGAGGCCAACTTGTCATCTTGTGTGACAGTGATGGTTTTTTTAATACGAATGAATTTTTTGGCTGCGTTTTGTTCTTCCACACCGGCCGACTGCAGCAAGAAGATGAACGGCGCGGCGCTGCCATCCATAATCGGCACTTCTTCACCACTCAACTCAACATAGGCGTTATCGATACCTAAGCCTGCAAACGCAGACAATAGGTGCTCAACCGTACACACACGTACGCCGTCCTGCACTAAGTTAGTGGATAAGGTGGTGTCGCCCACATTGGCAGCTGTGGCCGCAATGCTGACTACGGGCTCAAGATCTGTGCGGCAAAACACAATGCCCACATTCGCTGGTGCTGGTTTCAAAGTGAGGTAAACTTTTTTACCCGTATGAATACCAATACCAGTGGCTCTGATAATATTTTTTAATGTACGCTGTTTGACCATAATGTCCTAGACCCTGCACTCGGGATAGCCGAGTATTGTAGCACAAAAAATCTGTCTCTAAGGGCATAATTACCCTCAGTACAGGTATAACGCGCCAGGGTGTAAGGTTTTATACTTAGTCAGCCTGACGTCGCAGAAATGCGGGTATATCCAAATAGTCAATATCACCGCTTTTCGATTCAGTTTTACCCGAATCATCCATCTTTGAGTCGCTTAAACCAACGTCACCCATGAGCGAATCTTTCACCGTAGGTAACTCCATTTGGTCTAACGACGCACGCCTTGTATTATTATTGACCACAGCTTTTACCGTTGGTTCAACTTGTGCTGCATATCCGTGGCCTAAACCCGTAGCAACCACCGTCACTTTCAGCTCATCGGCCATTTCTGGATCGATAACGGTGCCAATTACAACGGTAGCGTTATCGGAAGCAAACTCTTCTATAGTATTACCTACTTCTGAGAATTCGCCCAAATTCATGTCCAATCCGGCGGTAATATTTACCAAAATGCCTTTAGCACCGCGTAAATCAACATCTTCGAGCAATGGGCTACGTACCGCTGCTTCTGCCGCTTCGCGTGCGCGCTCTTCGCCTTTAGCCACGCCGGTGCCCATCATGGCCATGCCCATTTCGGACATCACCGTACGCACGTCGGCAAAGTCGACGTTGATCATACCTGGACGAATAATTAAGTCGGCAATACCTTGCACAGCACCTAACAGCACGTCGTTGGCGGTGCTAAACGCAGTTAACAAACTGCAGTTTTTACCCAATACAGGCAATAATTTTTCATTAGGAATAGTAATCAGCGAGTCGACATGTTCAGCCAGTTCCTTGAGTCCCTGTTCGGCAATCGCCATGCGCTTACGGCCTTCGAATGGAAACGGCTTAGTCACCACTGCAACCGTCAAAATACCCATCTCTCGAGCCACTTCAGCAACGATTGGCGCAGCGCCAGTACCGGTGCCACCACCCATACCCGCAGTGATAAAGACCATGTCTGCGCCTTGCAGAATACTCTCTATTTGCGCACGATCTTCAATGGCCGCTTCACGCCCTACATTAGGGTTAGCACCGGCGCCCAAACCTTTAGTGATTTGAGTGCCAAGCTGTACCACAGCTTGTGCTTCCATGTCCTTAAGTGCCTGAGCATCCGTGTTGGCGCAAATAAAATCCACCCCATCAATTTCACTGGACAACATGTGGCTCACCGCGTTGCCACCGCCGCCACCAACACCAATTACTTTAATGACTGCACTTTGCGGCACGTTATCAACTAATTCGTACATCGCCTTGCTCCTGCTCTAATTTATTATTCTCCTGGCAGGGAATTCCATCACCCACCAGACCTTACAATAGTTACCCACCAAGATCACATTAGCATCCTGGTGCTAAAAGTTACTTTTAATCCAACGCTTTGCCTGCGCCAACCACTGGCCACCACCAAAACCCATAGCGGAGCTTGCCGTTGGAGCCGTGGATGGCCCCGCTTGCTGTGCATAATTAAGCAAACCAACACAGGTAGAATAGGTTGGATTGTCCAATAAACCGCTATGTCCCTGCGCCTTATGAGGCTTAGCCAAACGCACTGGCATATGGAATATTTCTTCGGCCAGCTCGACCGCGCCTTCCATTTGTGCTGTGCCGCCAGTCAACACCATACCTGCGGCAATCAAATCTTCGTAGCCGCTGCGGCGCAATTCAGCCTGCACCAAGGTAAACAGCTCTTCGTAACGCGGCTCCACCACTTCTGCCAAAGCCTGACGTGATAAGTCACGTGCTGGACGATCGCCTACGCTGGGCACTTTGATACTTTCCGACAAGTCGGTCAGCTGAGCCAGTGCACAGGCATAACGAATTTTAACGTCTTCTGCGTGCACTGTTGGTGTGCGCAAAGCCATAGCAATATCATTGGTGACTTGATCTCCAGCCACCGGAATGACGCTGGTATGACGGATAGCACCGGCAGTAAACACCGCAATATCTATGGTGCCACCACCCATATCAACCAAACACACACCTAACTCTTTTTCATCGTCGGTGAGTACCGCATAACTCGATGCCAACGGGTTAAGTACAATATCGTCCACAACCAAGTCACAACGAGCCACACATTTTTCTATATTTTGAGCCACATTAAGTGCACAAGTAACAATGTGCACCTTGGCCTCAAGGCGTACGCCAGACATACCTAAGGGGTCTTGAATGCCTTCTTGCCCATCGATAACATACTCTTGCGGCAGAATATGTAAAATCTTCTGATCCGATGGAATAGCTACAGCCCGAGCCGCATCGATGACCCTTTCCAAATCTATGTCGGTCACTTCGCCGGCCTGAATCGCTACAATACCATGGGAATTCATGCTATTAATATGGTTGCCACCAATACCCACTGTGACTGCGTTGATCTTGCAGTCGGCCATTAGCTCAGCCTCTTCAATAGCGCGCTTAATGGACACTACGGTAGATTCGATATTAGCCACAATGCCACGCTTTAGGCCACGCGACTCCTGGGCGCCAATACCAATCACTTGCAACTGCTCGTCAACACCCCATTCTGCGACCATTGCCACGACTTTAGAGGTGCCTATATCCAAGCCAACGATCATCGGCTTCACTGTTGCTTCTACCACTTAAACTGTTCCTTTATTAAGCCTTATATAAATCGCAAAAAAAGCCATTTATAGATTACCAAATTATCCCACACTTTAGTCTACAAGTGGTGGATTATTCACACTTTCCGGCCCTTTCTTACAGCCCATTTGCCACCTTAATCTGCAACCTTCCAAGCCACCGAAATACCATGGGGGTAGCGGCCATCAATGCGCTCTACTGAGCCAGCAACTGCAGACAGCTGGGTGTGGTAAATCTTCATTAACCGCTGCAATCTAGGAATAATTTCTTGTCGACCAAGCACTATCACAATGTCATTATTAAGCCGCAACTGAATGGCTCCACGGCGCGCTTGTTTGAATTCGACTATGCGTAAGCTCTCTCGCCCAACTAGCCAGCTCATTTGTCGATATAACTGACTCATGGTCCACGCACTGGCGCGCGGTCCAGCTAACACAGGCAACTGCCCTGCGGCCACTATATAGTCACCATCTACGGACACTAGGTCACCTTGATGATTTAAAAAACCGCCAGCGCCCCAGCGCGCCATCATGATTTGTTTTTCGGCCTCTACCATTAACCGATTGGGCCATATACGACTCACCTTGGCATTATGCACCCAAGGGTTAGCTTCCACTTCATCCTTAATTTGATTGAGGTTAGCTCCAAAAAAAGAATCACTCACATGCTCATCTAGTTGCGCTTGCACCAGTAGCCGCTGAGCCGCGGGGATATTGGCTTGCAACACAATTTGCTGTAACGGCCGTTGCAACCAAGGCTGTAACGCTTGCCATAACAGCAACAGCGCCGCTACCATAACCACTAGCAACAAAGTTCGGGCGCCCCAACCCCAGTGGCTATGACTAGCTTGCTGCGCAATAACCATTACCTTGCCAACGCCAAGTTCAACAGCACCACGGTTAATTGGCCAAAATCGAGGCCCGCGGCCTCAGCCGCCATGGGCACCAAACTGTGGCCCGTCATTCCCGGACTGGTATTCACCTCTAACAACCAATTGTTGCCAGCGCTATCACGCATTACATCGATACGACCCCAATCTCGACAACCCAAGACTTGGAACGCATAACGACACTCATCGTGCATGGCTCGTTGCTCGGCATCCGTCATGGGGTTGCCAAACATATATCGCGTTTCGTCGGAATAATATTTGGCTTGCAAGTCATAAAAACTATTGTCGGTTTCTAGGCGAATAGCGGGTAATGCCAAGTCATTGAGAATAGGCACTGAATATTCGTCACCGTCAATAAAAAACTCTGCCATTACTTCGCGATCATAACGTGCTGCATCACGATACGCGCGCTCTAAGGCAGCGGCAGAATCAACAATATTGATACCCAAACTCGAGCCTTCGTGTACCGGTTTAACCACCAGCGGCAGACCCAGTCGTTTGGCCACTTCCGCCCAGTTGCTCGAGTCGTTGAGCACTTCGTAAGGTGGTGTTTTAACACCCTGAGCCAACCACACTAACTTGGTCATCAGCTTATTCATGCCCAAACTTGACGACAACACATCGCAGCCGGTGTATGGCACGCCCATAAATTCGAGCACGCCTTGCAAGGTGCCGTCTTCGCCCCCCCGCCCATGCACAATAATAAAAGCCACGTCCATATGGGCCTGCTGTAGCTGGGCCACCTGATCTTGGCCATCAACACCTAAGTCCAAACCGAAGGCATCAACCCCAGCGGCAAGCAAGTGTTCAAGCACTTGCTGACCACTCATCAAAGAAATGTCTCGCTCGGCTGAGGTACCACCGTAAATAACAGCAACTCGAGCCTTAGGGATGTGCAGCAGATCAGCCCATCGACTCGCCAAATTCATGCTCTTCATTTAGTCTTCTCCCTGCTGCATTTTGTCCAACAAAGCGCGGGATATCTGGCCTATATCGCCAGCTCCCTGAGTCAGCAATAAGTCTTCGGCCAACAACAAACCGTTGAGCACCGGTGCAATGGCAGCACCTCGCTCCACAAAGATCGGGTCGACCTGGCCCCGAGAGCGAATGCTGCGGCATAAACTACGTCCGTCCGCACCGGTAATAGGCTCTTCGCCGGCAGGATAAATATCCATCAAAATAAGTACATCAACCCGCGACAACACTTCGACAAAGTCCTCGTACAAGTCCCGGGTACGTGAGTAACGATGGGGTTGGTAAACCATGACTAAACGACGGTCCGGCCAACCCGCCCTAATGGCGTCGATAGTTGCTGCCACCTCACGCGGGTGGTGGCCATAGTCATCCACCAAGGTGGCATTGCCCTGTGCTGCGGGGTAATCTCCCAACACCTGAAAACGTCGACCCACACCTGCAAATTCATTCAATCCAGTCACAATATGGGCATCTTCCACATCCAAATCGGTGGCGACTGCAATGGCTGCCAGGGCATTTTGCACGTTATGTTTGCCAGGCATATTAAGCGCGATATCTAAATTTTCATGCCCTTGCCTGACCACCGTAAACGACGTCACCATGCCTTGCTGTTGCAAATTAATGGCTTTTATATCCGCGCTGTCATCAAAGCCGTAGGTCATTAGGGGTCGACTCACCTGCGGCAATATTTCCCACACCACCGGATCATCTACGCAAACAATGGCTAAGCCGTAGAAGGGTAGGTTATGCAGAAACTCTACAAAGGTTTTTTTGAGACGGTTAAAGTCACCTTCATAGGTGGACATATGGTCCGCATCAATGTTGGTGACGATGGATGTGAGGGGCTGCAGATGTAAAAATGAGGCGTCACTTTCATCGGCTTCGGCCACCAAATAGGTGCTCGCACCTAACTTGGCATTAGTACCCGCACTGGTTAGCTTACCACCAATAACGAAGGTTGGATCCAAGCCTCCGGCGGCCAAAATGGAGGCCACTAGGGAGGTAGTTGTGGTTTTACCATGGGTACCTGCAACCGCAATACCATGGCGATAGCGCATCAATTCGGCCAACATTTCGGCACGCTGCACCACAGGTATACGGTGCGCCCGTGCAGCCATTAATTCTGGGTTGGTTTCAGTCACCGCAGTAGACACCACAACCACATGGGCACCACGTACGTTGGCCTCTTGGTGGCCGATAAAAACCTTCGCTCCTTGGCTGGCTAAGCGCTCGGTAACGGGGCTCAATTTGAGATCTGAACCACTAACTTGATAACCTTGATTGAGCAGCACTTCAGCAATGCCACACATGCCAACACCACCGATGCCGACAAAATGGATACGCTTAATACGGCGCATTTCAGGAATGTTGTACTGATGAGGTGGGGTTATTTTAACCACGAGCAATCTCCATGCAATGTTGTGCCACTTGCTTTCCAGCGTTAGGCTGAGCACAGGTTAAAGCAGCCTGTGCCATGGTGTTTAATTGGGCTGTATCAGACTGCAACTGCACAATCATCTGACTCAAAGTAGCAGCCGAAAGTTGCGCTTGCTGCATCACCACCGCCGCTCCCGCCCGTTGTAATATATTGGCGTTGGCAGTTTGGTGGTCATCTACAGCATGGGGGTAAGGCACTAATATAGACGCCATGCCTGCACCGGCTAACTCACTGACGGTTAAGGCGCCTGCCCGGCATATGACCAAATCTGCCCAAGCATAGGCTTGCGCCATATCGTCGATATAGGCATCCACACGCGCTTCCACTTGCAGCTCATGGTAACCTTGTTGGGTGGCAGCCAAATGCTTGGGGCCTGTTTGATGCCACACCTTTGCGCGGTCCGTCACTGGCAATAATGCCAGCGCTTGCGGCACCACTTGGTTGAGCGCCAAGGCCCCTAAACTGCCACCCACAACCAATATATGTAAGCCTTGATGAGGCGTTTTTTCTACACCAATATTGGACCGTAACGGATTGCCGACGGTGATAGCATCGGTTGTCGCAAAGCTGCCTTCAAAGGCCTGCAAGGTACGTGTTGCAAGCGGCCGCAGCAAACGGTTAGTTAAGCCGGGAATGGCATTCTGCTCATGTAACACTATCGGGATACGCTTCACCCAACTGGCTAAGCCGCCAGGTCCTGCAACAAAACCGCCCATACCCAGCACACAATGGGGCTGGTACTTTCCAAGCAGCCTAAACGCCTGCACAAACGACTTCACTAATCGCCAGGGCGCGGCCAACAAAGACAGCCGGCCCTTGCCACGCAAACCCACAATATCAATACAATGTAATGTTAAACCTGCCTCTGGCACCAAACGAGATTCAATGCCGCGCCCCGTGCCTAACCACTCAACCTGCCAGCCTTGTTGCTGCATTATCTTCGCCGTGGCTAAAGCAGGATACACATGACCGCCGGTACCGGCCGCCATGATCAGTAATCGCTTACTACCCAGTCTAGTGCCGTTAACGGTCATGGGGCATTCCTTGGCTGTGATGCTGTTCATCTTTAAACCAATGTTCGGCGTCTTGAATACCATTATCTTGCAATGTTGACGCTGTCAGTGGGTCTACGCTGGGCGGGTAAGGCTGTTTTATCGCAACCGTGTTTTCCAACGAAATACGCAACAATATGCCCAAACTCGCTGCACAAGCCAACATGCTACTGCCGCCATAACTGACAAAGGGTAAAGTTAAGCCTTTAGTGGGTAACAAACCCAAATTTACACCAATGTTGATCATCGCTTGGGCCGCAATCAGCAGCACTAGACCATAGGCCAAATAAGCTGAATATTGATGTCCCAAAGCTTCTGCTTTCTGACCCACTTTTAGGCCTCTAACAATCAGAAAACCATATAACGCTACCACCACCAATGCCCCTAGGGCACCCCACTCTTCAGCCAAAACTGAATACACAAAATCAGTGTGCGCTTCGGGTAAATAAAACAATTTTTGCATACTTTGGCCTAAACCTTCGCCAAACCAACCACCCCGACCAAAGGCAATTTGCGCCTGCGTTAACTGGTAACCACTACCAAATGGGTCGCCCCACGGATCCAAGTAAGTCATTAAGCGCTTAACACGATATTCAGCCGCGAAAATAGTCATGGTACCCAACGCACCCGCGGCCACCACAACTGAACCGATGTGCAAATAACGCATGCCCCCAAGAAAGAACATACCCAAAACGGCGGCCATCATCACCACTACGGCGCCAAAGTCGGGTTCCAACAAAAACAACACAATAAACAAACCTAGGACCACTAGGGGTTTAAGGAAACCCGAAAACTGAGTCCGCACTTCGTCTTGTCGGCGTACCAAGTAACCCGCCATAAACGTCACCACCGCCACCTTGGCAAACTCCGAAGGCTGTAAACTCAATGGGCCAATAGGGATCCACCGTGTGCTGCCATTAACGCTACGGCCTAGACCGGGGATTAACACAGCAATCAACAACAGTACCGCCAATAACAATAACCACGAACTTTGTTTGTGCCATAGGTCAATCGGTATCATCAAACAAACCGTTAAGCTGATCACCCCCAATACCATAAACAATAATTGGCGTTTGCTTTGATAAAAAGGGTCGTTAAATTTAACCGCTACCACATCCATCGAAGCCGAGGTAATCATCACGTAACCGATCAGGGCCAAGGCAATGGCGGGCAACAGCAGGGCCAAATCTAAACGCTGGCCGGTTATATGTTGCCATTGTTGCGCCATAATACTCATCACAAGGCCTGCACTAATTGGGTAAAGTCATCGCCCCTGGCCTCAAAACCAGAATAAGCATCAAAACTCGCACACGCCGGCGACAACAATACTAAGTCGCCGGCTCTGGCATAGGTCTGTGCCAAAGCGACAGCCTGTGCCATGTCGTCGACTATAAAATTGGCAACCTGCTGGCCTAAAGTTTTAGCGATTAAACCACCATCTTGCCCCATTAAGATCACTGCACGGGAGCACTGCACTAGCGGCGCAACCAAATCAGAAAAATCTGCGCCTTTACCAACACCACCAGCAATTAAAATAATTTTTCCGTCAACGGTGCCTGCCAAGCCATCCAGAGCGGCTACGGTAGCGCCCACATTTGTACCTTTCGAATCGTTGACATAACTCACCTGCCCCCGCTCCGCGACTTTTTCACAACGGTGGCGCAGCCCGGTAAATAGGCGCAGCGTGGACAACATCGAGGCCATTGGAAGATTGACAGCCTGGCCTAATGCCAAGGCAGCTAGCGCATTGGCCACATTATGGCGACCGACCATGGCCATGTCCGCCACCGGCAATAAGGTTTTCAGTCCTTGGCACAACCATGCTTCCCCCTGATGTTGGCGCAACCCAAACTGACCCACATCTGGGTCGTTTAAACCAAACCGAGTTTGTTTCACCGTATCTGCGACCAACGGGTGAGTAAGTGCATCATCGGCGTTAACCACGACAGATTTGCAGGCTTGAAATACACGATGTTTGGCCTGATGGTAGGCCATAAGATTGGGGTATCGATCCATATGGTCGGGGCTGAGGTTTAATACACAAGCCACATCGGCACCCAGAGCCGTGGTCGATTCCAACTGAAAACTGGATAACTCCATGACATACAACTCTACTGCGTCATCAAGTAACGATACGGCGGGGTCACCCAAATTGCCACCCACAGCCACATTGACGTTAGCCTCTGCTGCCATTTGGCCCACTAAACTGGTGACCGTGCTCTTAGCATTGGAACCGGTAATCGCCACCATCGGCACACCGGCCTTACGAGCGACTTGGGCAAACACATCAATATCGCTACGGATGGTGACTCCAGCAGCTATGGCAGCACAAAGGGCAGGCTCTTGGCGGGAAACCCCTGGACTGAGTATGATTTCGCTGGCAGCCACACACAATGCCGTTTCAAACTCACCTAAATGAATTTTTATGTTTGGGCATTGTTGCTGCAGCTGGGCCAAATAAGGTGGTTGCTGACGCGAATCGGCCACCTGAAAACGTTGGCCTTGCTGCGCTAAGTATTGGGCACAGGCGAAGCCGGTTTTGCCTAAACCAATGATGAGGCTAAAGCGGTCGCTGGTTATCAATGACATGGTTGCAGCATCTCTTGTACCGTGACTTATCTAAGTTTTAATGTGGCTAGGCCGATCAATACCAAGACCACGGTAATGATCCAAAAACGCACGATAATACGTGGTTCGGGCCAGCCTTTAAGTTCAAAGTGATGGTGGATGGGTGCCATCCGAAATACCCGTTTGCCGGTGAGCTTGAAGGAGGCCACCTGTACAATCACCGACACGGTTTCCATGACAAACACCCCACCCATAATAAACAATACAAATTCTTGCCTAACGATTACAGCCACTACACCTAAGGCTGCACCTAAGGCCAAGGCACCCACATCGCCCATAAACACTTGTGCCGGGTAGGTGTTAAACCACAAAAATCCCATACCAGCACCCACAATGGCGCCACAAAAAACCACCAGCTCACCGGCCCCACTAATATAAGGAATGTTTAAATACTCCGAAAACACAGAGTGGCCTGTTAAATAGGCAAATATAGCTAAGGCACCGGCAATCAGCACCGTAGGCAGGATCGCCAAACCATCCAAACCATCGGTTAAGTTAACCGCATTTGAGGTACCGACAATGACAAAATAGGTGAGCACGATATACAGTAAACCGATGTTAATGCCCACGGTTTTAAAGAAAGGCACAATGAGCTCAAGCTCTTGCGGCGACTGCGCGCTGTAATACAAGAACAAAGCCGCGCCTAAGCCACCTACAGATTGCCAAAAATATTTCCATCGGGCGATCAAACCACGGGAGTTTTTCTCAACTACTTTACGGTAATCGTCGACCCAACCTACGGCCCCAAACACACCTGTTACGGCAATAGTGACCCATATATATCGGTTGCTTAAATCACCCCACAATAAAGCACTAATCAGAATCGCCACCAGAATCAAGGCCCCACCCATGGTCGGTGTGCCGGCTTTTACAAAATGACTCTCTGGTCCGTCTTCGCGGATAGACTGGCCGATTTGTTTGGCCTTTAGATGTTCGATCATATATGGCCCAATGGCCATAGCGATAAACAACGCCGTTAATACGCCCATAATGGCGCGCATGGTGAGGTAATGAAATACGCCAAAGGCACTATAATACTGGGCTAAATAATCAGCTAACCATAACAACATAAGTTAGTTACCACCGTTTAATAATTGTTCAACAACCTGCTCCATATGGCTGGATCGAGACCCTTTGACCAAACAGCTCAAGTTAGATTTAGGCAGCTGCTCAAAGCAACTGGTTAGATTTTCTTTATTTTCACAGGCCTTACCAAAACCACCCTGGTGGCTGCGATAACTTGCTATGGCGTACTGAGCCAAAGGCCCAAAACCATAAAACCATTCGATACCCGCATCAGCAACTTGTCGGCCAATACGTTGGTGCAGTGCAACTTCTTGCTCACCTAACTCGCCCAGGTCCCCGAGCATAAAACAACGCTCGCCTGGTTGTTGCTGCAAAACGCTGATAGCCGCTGTGACTGAGCCTGGGTTAGCATTATAGGTATCATCAATAACACAGCGATTATGGCTCAATTGATGACTCACAAGCCTTCCTTGATAAGGCCTGACTTGTGCCAAGCCCCGTGCAATTTGTGCTAACGACAGGCCCAAGGCTAATGCAGCGGCAGCGGCGGCAAGGGCATTAGCCACATTGTGTTGACCTAACAGGTGCAACATAATGGGCTGCGATTGCCCGCCCACCTGTAATACAAATTGACTGCCCTTGGCACTGAGCTCAATTTGGTTGGCGCTAACACTGGCCTTAGGGTCAACTAAGCTAAAGCTCCACACGCGCCGATCACCCGCCAACTGCTGCCATTGCGCAAAGTAGTGATCGTCATAATTCAACACCACTTGACCCGTTGCACCCAGCCCAGAAATAATTTCGCCCTTGGCCGTTGCCACCCCACCAATACCACCAAAACCCGCCAAATGAGCTTCTTGAGCGTTGTTTAAAATGGCCACATGGGCCTGGGCCATGCGACTGGTGTAAGCTATTTCGCCAAGATGATTGGCGCCCAGCTCCAGCACACGATAGTCCACATTGTCGTGCATCGCCCACAAACTAAGGGGCACACCAATATCGTTATTAAGATTGCCCTGGGTCACTTCTACCTGCCCAGCTTGGGCCAACACCTGCTGTAGCATTTCCTTAACCGTGGTTTTTCCGCTGCTACCGGTGACGGCAATAAATTGGCCGTCCAAAGATTGACGCTTTACAGCTGCCAACTGGCCTAAGGCAATACGTGTATCGGGCACCACCCACTGAGGCAAGTCGGTATCAATTTCTGTACTCACCAATGCAGCACAAGCCCCTTGGCTTTGTGCTTGAGCAATAAATTCGTGGCCATCGAAGTTAGGCCCTATTAAAGCAACAAACAAATCACCAGCACCTATGTTTCGGGTATCGGTAGACACACGGCTAAACCGAGCATCTCCCGTCAAACGACTCGTTTCAACCTGTTTACTCAACTTAGACAAGCTAAATGAAGTCATACACTAGTCTCCCGATTGACGGCTTTGAGGACTTCTTCATGGTCACTAAAGTGATGTTTATGACCTTGGATATGTTGATAAGTTTCGTGGCCTTTACCAGCAATTAACACTAAATCATCAACCTCGGCCCGTGCCATAGCTAAGGCGATCGCCCTGCCTCGATCAGCTTCTACAAGCACACGGTCCATACGCTTAAAACCACTACAGATATGCGCCAAAATTTGCCTATTGGACTCTGTGCGTGGGTTATCATCAGTAACGATCACATGGTCCGCCCAGCGTTCAGCGATGGCGGCCATCTTCGGTCGTTTAGACACGTCACGATCACCGCCACAGCCAAACACTACCCATAATTTACCACTGGGCAAGTGTTCCTTGGCTGCCATCAACGCTTGCTCTAGTGCGTCTGGCGTATGGGCGTAGTCTACAATAGCCCGAGCGACCTTAGTGTTATTGGCCTGACTGCCAATCAATTGCATGCGGCCACACACCGTAGTTAGGCTATTTAATGCACTGATCGCCAACCCTAGCTCTATTTTATGTAACAACAGCACCGCTAAAGTAGCTAATAAATTACTCAGATTAAAACGGCCAATTAAGCCAACGGATAACGCTCCAGTGCCCATAGGCGTTGAAATGGTGGCTTCGATGCCCTGACTGTGCTGCACTAACGACAAGACACCTAAATCAACGTATTGCACATCGCTCACTTGGGCGCTGTAGGTATAGAGGGTTACTGAGGGGGCCACTTCATTGACTAAACCGCGACCAAAATCATCATCAAAGTTGATCACCACATGACGTAAACTGGGCCAGTTAAATAACCTAGCTTTAGCTAAACCGTAGGCTTGCATGCTACCGTGATAATCTAGGTGATCTTGGGTTAAATTAGTAAACACCGCAGTTTCAAAACGGCAGCCATTGAGTCGGCCTTGATCTAAGCCATGGGACGACACTTCAATGGCGCAGGCGTTGGCCCCAGCAGCGGCCATAACACCCAAATGATTTTGCATGGTCACCGCATCGGGCGTGGTGTTAGGGCCTTGCTGCATGGCCTCTAATAATCCGTAACCTAGGGTACCCATGACCCCACAAGCCAGCCCCAAATGGGCAAATGATTGGGCCATAAATTGGCTACAACTGGTCTTTCCATTGGTGCCAGTAATACCTATTAAGGCCATCTGTTGGCTCGGAAAATCATTCACCTTAGCGGCGATAATACCTTGGCTCGAAGCCAAGTTTGGTAACCCAATAATGGGCACAGTGAGGTCGGAAGAGTCCAGTAATAACGCCTGTGTGTCATCAATAGCTACCGCCACGGCTCCATTTGCCTGCGCTTGCTCTATATAGCTGCGCTGCCGCTTTGGCTCCCCTAAACAAGTAATAAACAGGTCGCCCTGTTGCACTTGCCGGCTATCCGATGACACGCCATGCACACAAACGTCGGCCCATTGTTGGGCTCGCCCTGGCAGGGGCATCAGTTCATGTAAGCATTTGGTATCCACATCCAACCTCACTGTTAACCTTGTAATGGCAGCAGATTATCTGGTGCCACATTCAGTAGGCGTAAACTTTCCGCCATAATACGAGAAAATACCGGTGCCGCTACCTCGCCGCCGTAATATTGTTCACCCTTGGGGTCATCCACAATCACCACACACACTAAGCGCGGTTTGGATGCGGGCGCCATGCCCGCAAAAACAGCAGCGTAACGATCATCGTCGTATCCGCCTTGCTTTGAGGTACGGTGTACCGTGCCGGTTTTGCCCGCCACTCGGTACGAAGGCACCTGCGCACGCGTGCCAGTACCCCCCCGTTGAGTCACTGTTTCCAGCATCGCGATCACCTGTTTGGCGACCCGCTCTGGCATCACTCGCTCGGCTTCCAATACTGTCTCTTGTTTGAGCATTGATATGGGCCTTTTTAGACCATAACTGGCAAACACACTGTAAGCCTGGGCCAGCTGCAGTGGTGTCACAGCAATGCCATAGCCGTAAGACATGGTGGCTAGGTTAATTGGATTCCATTTCGCATAGCTAGGCAGGATACCGGCACTTTCGCCCGGAAACCCCGTCGCCGTCGACTGGCCCAAACCAAAACTATAAAAGGTGTCTCTGATGCTATTTTCAGGCAGCGACAAAGCCAACTTGGTGACCCCAACGTTACTCGACTTAGTAATGATGCCAGTAATGTCCAACACCCCATAATTTCGATGATCACGAATGGTTTTGCGCTTCACTTTTATAAAACCTGGGCTGGTATCCACCTCTGAATCAGGCTCGTATTGACCACTCATGAGCGCGGCGGCAATGGTGACCGGCTTCATGGTGGAACCTGGCTCAAATACGTCGGTCATGGCACGATTGCGTAAACTGTCGATGCTCATCACCGCACGGTTATTCGGGTTGTAGGCGGGCTGATTAACCATAGCTAATATTTCACCCGTGGCCACATCCAGCACTACAGCCGAACCAGACGCTGCATGGTGTTGCTGCACCACTGCTTTGAGCTCTCGATAGGCGACATATTGCATACGCATATCAATACTCAACACTAGGTCTTTACCAGGTTGCCCAGCAGCCAACAATTTGAGGTCTTTTACAGTACGGCCAGTGCGGTCTTTTTGCACAATTTTGGCACCCGAGGCACCCTGTAACCAAGACTCATAACCCAGCTCCAGACCTTCTTGACCTTGATCATCTACATTATTAAATCCCACCAAATGGGTGGCAACTTCTGCGCTTGGATAATAGCGATGAAATTCCCGTCGACCATGAACACCTAACCAACCCTGGTCCAACAGTGCGTCTGCTTCAGATGGATTAACATGGCGTTTGAGGTACATAAACTCTTTATTTTTAAGACGTTCTAAGCGCTCTAGAAAATCCTCTTCGGGCAACCCCAAGGCCGCGGCAACAAGTTTGGCTTGATCTAAATTGGTGCCTAACACTTGCGGGTTGGCCCACAAACTAACTACCGGTGCGCTGACGGCCAGCGGTTCGCCCCGACGATCTAAAATCATGCCTCGATGGGCAGGAATCGGCACTTCGCGCACCATACGCGCATCACCTTGGCGCATTAAAAAGG
The DNA here is from genome assembly GCA_003523085.1 of Oceanospirillaceae bacterium. Taxonomy (GTDB): domain Bacteria; phylum Pseudomonadota; class Gammaproteobacteria; order Pseudomonadales; family Balneatricaceae; genus Njordibacter. Next base: position 100,415 of record DPHD01000021.1, read on the forward strand.
AGCGTTCGGTGATATTAAGATGGACTAGCCGCCACACCACACCAGCGGCTGCAACCAATAAAAATAGCCACACAATACGCATACGCCAGGGGTATTGCGTAGTGTTCACGGGCGGCCTACCAAAATAATATCTTGCGCCGGCGGCACCGCCATTTGTAACTGCTCAACCACGGTGGTTTCAACACGGCTGTGGGAACCCCAGGCACTTTGCTCTAACAGCAACTGACCCCATTCCACTTGCATTTCGTTACGGTCTTTCTCCAATTGATGCAAGTGATTAATGTAACCACGCGCCTGAAAGGAGCCATACACCACGGCTTGCGCCGTGATCACCAACATGGTCAAAAGCAAAAACCCCAACACCATGGCATAGCGTTCAGCTTGTAGGCTGGCACGCTTGAACCAAAGGTTAAAGTTTTGACTTAGGTCCTTCATATAATCTTCTCTGCCACACGCATCACGGCACTACGGGAACGCGGATTAACATCGATTTCTTGGGGGCTGGGTTTACGGGCTTTACCCAGCAACTTGAGCCTGCGCTTAAGCTGGTCTTGAGTCACCGGTAAGCCGTGGGGTATATGGGAATCGCCCTTTACATGCTCCCGCATAAACCGTTTGACGATACGGTCTTCCAAAGAATGGAAACTAATCACTACCAAACGACCACCGGGTGCTAACGCCTCTAGGGCTGCATCTAGGCCAACCTCTAAATCGCGCAACTCTTGGTTGATATGGATACGTATACCCTGAAACGCGCGAGTGGCAGGATTTTTGCCTTTTTCCCATTTAGGGTTAGCAGCGGCGATGATATTGGCCAGCTGTTTGGTGGTGGTAATGGGGTTATCTTTGCGCTGCTCAACAATGGCACGTGCCATGCGGCGGGAAAAACGCTCTTCACCAAAATGATAAAGCACATCAGCAATTTCTTCTGCTTCGGCTCGTGCCAACCACTGGGCCGCAGATTCACCCGCGTCCGGATTCATACGCATGTCTAGCGGGCCGTCGTTCTGAAAACTAAAACCTCGGCTGGCATCATCTATTTGTGGAGATGACATACCTAGATCAAGCAAAATGCCAGCAACATCGCCAAACATACCGCGCTCGTGCGCCACTTGGTCTAGATTGGCAAACGATGTTTGGGCAATAACAAGCCGCTCATCGGCGGCCATCATGGTATTGGCTTGCGCGATAGCTAAGGGGTCCTTGTCAAATGCCTGCAACCGACCTTGGGGCCCAAGGTGGCTTAAAATCAAGCCACTATGACCACCACGACCAAAGGTGCCATCCATGTAAAGGCCGTTAGGTTCATGTACCAAAAGCTCGACTGCTTCATCTAAAAGGACTGACTTGTGTTTAAATTCTTCTACCATTTTGGTTCCATAAGCGCCGCTTGGCGCATTCCTTAGAGGGACAGCTGGTGTAACAATTCCGGTAGCTCTGCGGAGCTGCTGCTGGACTGTAAATAGGTTTCACGGCGAGCATTCCAAATAGACTCACTCCACAGCTCAATTTTTTTGCCCTGGCCTAATAAGATGGCTTTTTTATCTAGCTGAGCATATTCGCGTAATAACGCTGGCAGTAAGATACGACCATTGCTATCAAGCTCCAGATCGGTCGCATGACCGATCAACAAACGCTGTATACGCCGCGCGGCAGGATTAAAACTAGGCAACTGTTCCAGCTTAGCCTGGATAAGATTCCATTGTGCTAACGGGTAAATCATCAAACAGGATTCTTCGGTATCAATAGTGACAACTAACTGAGGGTTGGCTTCGGTCTCTGTACAGGCAGCAAAAATGTCTCGGAAACGTACTGGCATAGCCATGCGCCCTTTAACATCAATACTAATTGTTGCTGCACCACGAAACATCTTCGCCACCTAAAATACGTACAAAATAACCAAAAAATGGGACCTAGTGCCACATTTACCCACTTTTATCCACCTTATAAGTGTAGGTAGATATAAGCCATAATGCAAGTTAAAAGAAGGTTGGGCTTGAGGTGCTCTAAAACGGGTCTAGAGCAGGTTTTGTAACACCCGACTGGGCACCAATATATGTTGCTGAACCAGAGTTTGTGAGGTCTTGATATCGCGCGCAAGAACCGCGCTGACCAATTGCTCATGCTCCATTTGATTAACATCAAATGCGGCGTGGCCGGCATTATGCTGCAACCACAAGTTGCGATAACGCGAAGCCTTTTCGTACAAGTGCAAACGCACCCTTAATAACTCTTCAGAACCACAACCGACAACAATGGCATGGTGAAACTGCTGATGCAGCTGCTCCCATGCCTGCAGGTCGCCGTTGCCTTGCAGCAGTGCCGCATTAGATTGCAAGCGGTAGGCGGCCGCGACAATACCAGCCTCCCATGCATCATCTCCGCGCTCAATGGCCAAACCCACACACAAGGATTCAATACGGGCTCGAGTATCATAAATATCAATGAGCTCGGCCTGAGACGCTGGGCACACGCGATAACCACGCTGATCCTGCACTTGTACCAACTGCATCACCACCAACTGCGAAAGCGCTTCGCGCAAGGGGTTAACACCCACTTGATAACGCTCTTTAAGCTGGCTCATTTTGAGCTTTTGGCCAGCCTCAAAATAACCCGCCAGCACATCTTGCTTAAGGTGGTGTAATACTTTGGCTGCGGAATTTTCTTGCGGCATGGAGAAACTTCTACACTTTTTGATAATGTCGATATTTTAATACTGATCGACCATAACTTCAATCTAGGGTTAACCGATAGCCTTCTTGTTTGAGCCACTGCTTAGCATCTCGATAATTGGGCAACACTCTTCTTACCTGCGCCCAAAACGCTGGCCCGTGGTGCATGTGTAACAAATGACAGAGTTCGTGCACCACCACACTATCCACTACAGCACTAGGAGCCATCATTATCTTCCAATTAAATTGCACCTGACCTTGATGGTTACAACTACCCCATCGTGCGCGGTAGGTTTTAATTTGTATGGCGGTAGGCCAAGCGCCAACCAATGGCGCAAAGTGTGCGACACGAGCTTCTAAGTGTTCTTGGGCCTGCTGTCTGTACCAACGCTCCAAAGCATTACGCACCCACTCTGGCTTAGCCTGAGGCACCGTTACAATCAGGTTGTGAGCATCAAGCACACAGGCCTTAAAAGCGCCAGGCCTGACATCTAACTGCACCGCGTCATCCAAGCAGGCGAACCCCTCCCCGTTCACGTAGTGACGCACGGGCAAGGGCTGCCGCTCAGACTGCGAAGCCAGCTTAGTCAGTACCCATGTTTGTTTAGCCGCCAACATTAAACCAAGCTCGGCATTGGAAATAGCCTGAGGTGCCAGAACCAATACCTGCCCGTCTACCACACGAAAGCCTACACTGCGCTTGCGCTGAGTCCGTTTCACGGACGCGCTAAAGCCATCCATAACAATGGTTTCGGTCAATTGATCAACCCTACAGGCTGGGGGTATGTGATGAACATATACATTAATGCATGATTGGTCATGATAAAAACAAGAGTATGAACCCGAGATTAATGATGCACAAGCCAGTGCCATCAGTGTTTGCAGATTCCACAAACGTCTTTCCGGCGCTCTA
>DPHD01000021.1:104282-117284 GCA_003523085.1 Oceanospirillaceae bacterium
GTGCGTGCCATTGGCAACGCCAATGCGAGCAGCGAAGCGTCAGCAAAACCACGTTTTGCGGTTAAACGCTGAGCAGCGACTGAGTCACAAAAACCGGATGTTTTTTGACTCCAAAAAAGGTGAGAAAGCCCGCGCCATAAGCCGGGTTCTGTCGTGGACAGTCATTCATCTAGGGCCTGCGTCGCCACAGGCCTCCTGCGACCTACCCGAACCCAGTGCGGGCCGCACCTATTGGGTTCCTATTTGGTCTTGCTCCAAGTGGGGTTTACCATGCCGTAACGTGTTGCCACCTACGCGGTGCGCTCTTACCGCACCCTTTCACCCTTACCGCCCGATAAATCGGGGTTGGCGGTCTACTCTCTGCTGCACTGGCCGTCGGCTCACGCCGCCCAGGAGTTACCTGGCACCTTGCCCTATGGAGCCCGGACTTTCCTCCCCTAGTTAAATACCGAGGTATAAACTAGCAGCGACTGTCTGGCGGACTTTCTCGCGCGCAGGATACCGAGGTTAAGGTGATTAAGCAATAGCCTTATAGCTTGCCCTGTAACTGCAAGGCGCGGTCATACAAGGCTTTCTTTTTGTGGCCACTAAGGCTTGCAGCAATGGCAGCGGCTTTTTTAATCGGCAACTCTGCCAGCAGCAAGGTCAGCATCCGTTCTTCTTCAGCGCCAATCTCATCCAATTGGTGTGGTTCGGCGCCCGCAATCAGCACCACAAATTCGCCTTTTTGTTGATTGTGGTCGGCTAACAACCAAGCCTGTACGTCCAATGCTGTGCCGCCATATACGGTTTCAAAGGTCTTAGTGAGTTCACGCGCTAACACCAGCTGACGCTCGGCACCTATCACACTAACGATATCCGCCACGGTCGCAACGATACGGTGTGGCGACTCATACAACACTTGCGTATGGGCCACATCTTTCAGTAACGCCAACTGCTGTTTTCTAGCACTACTCTTAGCCGGTAAAAAGCCGTAAAAACTAAACCGATCGGTGGCCAACCCCGATACCGATAAGCCAGCAATCAAGGCGCACGGACCCACCACAGGTACCACCTGAAAGCCCGCTTCCCTAACTGCACAGACCAAATGATAGCCCGGGTCAGAGATGAGCGGTGTACCCGCATCTGAAATAAGGGCAATGGCATGGCCATCAGCTAATTTTTGCACTAACATTTGTGCTTTGTGACGTTCGTTATGGTCATGCAGGGCAAGCATAGGGGTAGTGATTGCAAAGTGCTGCATCAAACGTGCACTATGGCGCGTGTCTTCGGCGGCGATTACATCGACGCCCTGCAAGGTTTTGACGGCCCTAGGCGACATATCATCAAGGTTACCGATGGGAGTTGATACCACATAAAGCACTGCTACAGTCATACCTTTAAAACCTTGATTGTGTGTGAAAAACTTGTTTGACCGAGCATTTATGCTAGGCTTAAGAAACGCGCCCCACCAAGGGCGTCTGCGAGTCACTATTGTAACCCAAAGCTGCTCAGATAAATCGAAATGACGCCCACTAAGATTGCTGTATGACCAAACACCGAACCTACATATTTCGCATTATAAGCATGGCCTTAGGCTTAGGCTTGCTCAGCGCCTGTCAACAGCAAAATATTCAGCCGTCAAACACTAAAAACACCCAAAAAGAGGCCATAGTCATTGACCTTGACTTAACCCAATCACCAAAAGTAACCACCGCCGCCAAGGCTCAAGAAAAAACCGTAGACCAAGAACAAACCCACTCCACAACCATAGCCACCGCCGCTCCAGTGACCATTGAGGAAAACTTAGAAATATTACTAAGCCCGGCACCGCCAGCGCCCTCGCCGGAGGCTGCGGCAATAATACCCGCAAGTGCTATTGAATTGCATGATGACGGCCCATTGTTGCCTGCCGAGCTTAACCAAGACATACAACATATTTACCAAAGCCCTATCGCTAAACGACAAGCCTTGCTATTGAGCATGGCACAAGAATTATTGCCCACGGACTATGCCCAAGCTAGCGCTCGATTACTCACCCAAATAGAGCTCGAGTTATTAGACCCTGCCTTACTGGGTGACTACCTTGACACTCAAGCCGCCGCCGCGCTCAAACTTGACGACAGCTTCGGCGCCATTGTTTGGTTACATCAAGCACAATTACTTAGCCCCACCACAGAGCCCCTCATATTACAGCAACGCCTCACCTTAAAAGCCTGCGCCTATGAACAAAATGGCTTAGCCTTAGGGGCGGCCAAAGCACTCATTCAACTCAGCCAACTTAACCACAGTGATGACAGCAAGCAATACAATGAGCGTATTTGGCGCGCCCTCACCCAACTCAGCCCAAACCAGCTAAACCAACAGCTGACCCAATCGGGCAAGGATAGCATTGCTATTGCTTGGTATGAACTAGCTCTAGTTCCGTTACGGCATCATGACCTCGACCGCCAACTGCAGGCCTTGGAGCAATGGCTACAACTCTGGCCTGACCATCCGGCCGCCTATAAACTACCAGGGGCCTTGGCTAACCTAGCCGACTTGAGTGCCCAACAACCCAAAAAAGTCGCGCTGGCGCTGCCTTTACAGGGCCGCTTGGGCAAGATTGGCCAAGCCGTTGTTGATGGTTTTATGGCCGCACGTTTCCAAGCTGCCGCAGAACAAGCGACAGTGCCAGACATAAAAGTCTACGATACCGCAGCCATGCAAAGCCTTGATGAGCTCTATGCCATGGCGCAAACAGACCAAATTGAGCTAATTATTGGCCCACTCGATAAAAACAAAGTGGTTCAATTACACCAACAAAATAGCCTAAGCATACCCACACTGGCCCTTAACTATACCCCCATAGAAACTAGTCTAATCGCCGTTGATGACGATTTTTCCCTGCCTCAAATCACTCTCACTCAATTTGGCTTAGCGGTTGAAGACGAGGCCGAGCAGATTGCCCGCCGCGGTTTAAGTGAAGGCCATCAGCGGGTTGTGGTTTTGCATCAAGATCAGCCTTGGGCGATACGAGCTGCCCAGCACTTTAGCCAAACATGGGCTCACCTGGGCGGTGACATTGCATCCCAGGTAAGTTTTTCTGGCGCTGGGGACCATAGCAACGCCATTACCAAGGCCCTGCTTATTGATCAAAGCCACAGTCGGGCCAAAAGCCTTAAAAACATTTTGGCTGGTACCGGCAATCGAGTTAAGTTTGAGCCCCGCAGGCGCCAAGATGTGGATGCTATAGTGCTGTTTGCACTACCCGCCGATGGCCGTCAAGTGGTGCCCACACTAGCCTTTCATTATGCCGCCAACCTGCCGGTGTATGCCAGCCACCATATCTATCAGGGGCCGACTAGCAGCAACCGCGACCGCGACCTAGAAAATGTCATTTTTACCGAATTGCCATGGTTGCTGGACCAGCCTCCCATCCAACAACAAATTAGCGCTAAATGGCCAGAGCGCATGCGCTACACACGCTTATTTGCACTGGGTGTTGACGCCTACCGCTTATTTCCACGCTTAGAACAGCTTCGTGCCTACACCGAGAGCCGAGTACATGGAGTCACCGGGCAATTACAAATCAACCGCCAAGGTCGTATCGTTTCACAAAATTCTTGGGCCCAATTTGTTAAAGGTAAAGTGGTGCCCGCACCGCGCTACCTAGAGCAGCCATGAACAATACGCAAACTGGGGCATGGGCCGAAGACTTGGCCTGGCAACACATGCACCAACATGGCTGGAGTCTGGTGGCCCGTAATTTTTTTTGCAAAGGCGGAGAACTCGATATTGTCGCCCACAAACAGGGCATATTGGCATTTGTTGAGGTTAAATATCGCCGTAGCCAAGCCATGGGTGGCGCCATAGCTAGCCTCAGCAAGCACAAACAGCGCCACCTAATCCACAGCGCCAAAGTATTTTTACAACGCTATCCACGCTTGGGACAACTCGATTGTCGATTTGATTTAATTGCCATTAGCGGGCCAGCCCCAAGCGACCATGGCTCAGCTAACCAAGTTCAGATACAATGGTTGGATAACGCTTTTATCACCTTGGGTTAAGCCTTACGGCTGCAACTCGCACCTAGGAACTAACAAATTAATGGAACTGCAAGATAGGGTTATTAACCAATTCCATGAACACATGGGCTGTGCGGCATATAGCGCCGAGCACCTGCCTCAAGACATTGCGATTGCCGCACAAATGCTGCACCAGTGTTTTATTCAGGAAGGTAAATTGCTAGTTTGCGGTAATGGTGCCAATGCGGCCAATGGCCACCATCTGTGTGCTGCAATGCTGAGTCGCTTAGAACAAGAACGGCCCAGCCTCCCCGCGTTTAACTTAACCGCCGACAGCACCAGCATCAGCGCCATAACGCGGGACTCCAGCTTTCAGGATGTGTTTGCAAAACAAATCACTGCCCTGGGCCAAGCCGGCGATATCCTTATGGTACTGTCAGAACAAGGCAATTGCGGCAACCTGGTACAGGCCATACAAGCCGCCCATGACCGTGATTTGCAGGTGATCTCTATTACAGGCCAAAGTGGCGGTGATATGGCGGCCCTGCTTGACCCTGACGACGTGGCCATTCGTATACCTAGCGACCACAACCTCAACATTCTTCAACTACAATTAGTCACCATTCACTGTTTATGTGATCTAATTGATTTTCAACTTTTTGGGAGCAACGAATAAATGCTAACACGCAGTCTCAAACTCATCACTTTAAGCGCCTGCCTGGTATGGGCCAGCGCCTGTACGCCGGTACTCAGCAACAAACCGGTGAGTGATAATAAAGGTTCACGCTCGTTGGGCACCCTTTACAATGACCAACTCATCGAAACCACCACCGTCGATGCCATATTACGGGCTACTCCACTGTTAGAAGCAGCTCATGTCTCAGCTATTAGTGTTAATGGCATCGTCTTATTGATTGGCCAGGTGCCTAGTGAAGACACTAAAATTATTGCCGGTGCCAAAGCGCGCAAGGTGAGCAATGTACGTAAGGTTCACAACGAGTTATTGGTGAGCGGGCCATCTTCTTATGTGGTGCGTACCAATGACACCCTAATCACCACCAAAGTGAAAACTCGTATGGTGGGTGAAACTGGCTTTCCCGCCACTCGCATTAAAGTAGTCACAGAAAATGGTGTGGTTTACTTGATGGGTTTAGTCACTCAAGCCGAAGGGGACTGGGCTGTAAGAGTTGCCTCCAAGGCCAGTGGCATTCAGCGCATTGTTAAAGTATTTGAATATATCGACTAGCAATAACTAGCTAATAAAAAAGGGCCTCATGGCCCTTTTTTTGTTTGCAGCATAAGCTTGAGTACTGCTTACTTAACCACTTTAAGCGTGGGCCGCTTGGCCCTAGCGCTAATCGACGACACCGTGGCTGGCTCTACAGGCTTATCTGGCATTGGAGGCACTGGTGCAGGACTGTCTGGGTCGGGTATGCCCGGCTCAAAACCAAAACCCATACCCTCGCCACTCTCCTTGGCATAAATAGCCATCACCGCTAAGATAGGCACATACACGTGCATCGGCACTCCGCCAAAGCGGGCATTAAACTCCACTGCATCATCGCCAAGGCTCAAGCTCTGTACTGCACTAGGCGCGATATTGAGTACAATTTGGCCATCAGAAATAAATCGCTCCGGCACCATCACATCATTAATGGTGGCATCCACCACCATATGTGGCGTCGAATTATTGTCTAATATCCACTCATGCAAAGCACGTAGTAGGTAAGCGCGACTTGGAGTCATCATGTGGCCGTCTCAATTACATGCGGATTTCGTGTTCAATCTCAGACAAACTTTCCTGAAACCCTTCGCGAGCGAAGATGCGTTCCATATATTCTAACATCGGCGCAGCTTGCTCTTCAGGCAGATCAATGCCTAACTGCGGCAAACGCCACAAAATAGGCGCAATACAGCAATCAACCAAGGTGAACTCTTCACTCATGAAAAAGTCTTTTTCAGTGAAGATCGGCGCAGTTGAGATAAGGCTTTCGCGCAATTCTTTTTGCGCAGCAACGATCTCGCTTTCGTCTTCAGAAGTCATGATAACATCAGCAAGACGACACCAATCACGCTCGATACGGTACATATACAAGCGGCTCTCAGCACGTGCAACGGGGTATACCGGTAACAGCGGCGGATGGGGGAAACGCTCGTCTAGATACTCCATCATCACGTTGGCTTCATACAGCACCAATTCACGGTCAACCAAGGTGGGTAAACTGTTGTAAGGGTTGAGATCTGCCAGGTCCTCTGGCTTATGCTCTGCGTCAACATCAATAATGTCAACGGTGACGCCTTTTTCTGCCAATACAATACGCACACGGTGACTATAATGATTTGCTGCATCAGAAAAAAACGTCATGGAAGAGCGTTTAGCGACTACACCCATGTAGATATACCTCAATAATAAAACGATAGCGCTATGCGCCGAAAACGAATACGCGACCTGCCGTGTTTATGATTAATAAACAACAGCGGTCGCGCTTAAATGGACTAAGACGGGGTAATTATACCCCAAGTCGGGGGTTAGTGAACGTCGCGCCAGAATTCCTTCTTCAGGAAGTAGAACACTAAGGTCATTAACAAACAAAACAAAATAGCCCACATACCAATACGCTGACTATCTGACTTGTATGGCTTTGCCATATAAGACATGAAATTTGTCAAGTCATAAACCGTGGCATCAAACTGTGCTTGGTTCATGCTGCCCGTGCCTTCGGCAACGCTCAGCACTTCACAACTCTCGACCGTCAGGGCTTTACCCGTAAGGCTATCGATAACGGCGGTACCGTGGTCGTCATGCTTAGGCACTTGAGCACAAGTTTTGGATTGCACACCCTGCAGTTCCAACAACACGTTAGGCATACCCACACTTGGGAATACTACGTTGTTAACGCCATAGGGGCGGCTGTCGTCTACATAGAAGCTGCGCAAGTAGGTGTATACCCAATCCGCACCACGTAGGTTCACTTCATTAGTTAAATCCGGTGGCGGTGCGCCAAACCAGTCCGCAGCAAGCTTTGAATCCATCGCGTTGGTCATTTGCTCACCTACTTTTTGATCACTAAAGATCAAATGCTCAGCCACTAACTCGGCCGGCATGTGCAAATCTTCTGCAGCACGTATGTAACGCTGGTACTGGGCCGTATGACAACCTAAACAATAGTTTACATAGGTCTTCATACCACGCTGCAATGAAGCCTGGTCAGAAGCATCCGTTTGTATATGATCCAGCGCAACTTTTGGACCAGCGCTTGCTACAGCAAACGCGGGCATGATCAGCATCAAGCTTAATAAGATTAGTTTCTTCATGATTAGACCACCCTTGCTGGAACAGGTTTGGTTGCTTCCATACGCGTGTAGAACGGCATTAGAAGGAAGTAAGCAAAGTACAAGGCGGTACATAACTGAGCCACTTGAGTACGGCCTTCCGTAGCAGCCACAGTGCCTAAGTAACCCAAAATAACAAAACTCACGACAAAAATAGCTAACCAAACTCGACTCATCCAGCCTTTGTAACGCATTGATTTCACTGGACTACGGTCCAACCAAGGCATAACAAACAAGATGGCGATAGCGGCGCCCATAGTGATTACACCCAGGAACTTGGCATCCAAACCGAATAACGGGAAGGTAATGGCACGTAACATCGAGTAATAAGGCGTGAAGTACCACACTGGAGCAATATGCTCAGGTGTCTTGAGGGAGTTCGCCGGTTCATAGTTAGGTTTTTCTATAAAGTAACCACCGCCTTCTGGGAAGAAGAAGATCACCAAACAGAACACGGTTAAGAAGACTCCCACTGCCACTAAGTCTTTAATGACATGGTAGGGCCAGAACGCCACACCATCAACCGGCACGCCATTTTCATCTTTATTTTGGTCAATTTCGATGCCGTCTGGGTTACTAGACCCAACGTCATGCAACGCCAAAATGTGTAATACGACCAACGCCAAAATAACAATGGGCAAAGCGATTACGTGCAAAGAGAAGAAGCGGTTCAGGGTAATACCCGAGATCAAAAAGTCGCCTCGAACCCATTGCACAAGGTCTTCGCCTACTACTGGAATGGCACCAGCTAAGGATAAGATGACCTGCGCACCCCAATAGGACATTTGACCCCATGGTAACAAGTAACCAAAGAAACCCTCGGCCATTAAGGCTAAGTAAATGGCCATACCAAACAGCCAAATCAACTCGCGAGGCTTTTGGTAAGAGCCATACATCAAACCCCTAAACATGTGTAAGTAAACCACAACAAAGAAGGCTGAAGCGCCTGATGAGTGCATGTAGCGGATAATCCAACCCATTTCCACATCACGCATAATGTATTCAACAGAGGCAAATGCACCTTCTGCGGTAGGCTCATATGACATGGTTAGCCAAACACCCGTAAGGATCTGGTTAACTAGCACTAATAAAGAAAGCACACCAAATACGTACCAAACGTTAAAGTTTTTGGCGGCATAGTATTTAGACATGTGGTCTTGCCACATTTGCGTCAGTGGAAAACGATCATCAATCCAACGAATGATGCCACTGTCTGCCTTGGGGCGATTAGGATTACCGACAGCCATTACGCATTTCCTCCGTCTTCGCCAATTTGAATGACTAAGTCACTCTCGTAAAAATGAGGCGGGATTTCTAAGTTAATCGGGGCGGGTTTACTCTTATAAACACGACCAGACAAATCGAATGTGGAACCATGACAAGGGCAGTAGAATCCACCCTTCCAATCGGCACCAAGGTCAGCAGGCGCAATCTCAGGACGATAAGTAGGTGAACAGCCTAAGTGAGTACAAATACCTACCATCACCATCACTTCATCGCGTAACGAGCGAGCCGAGGTGCTAGGAATATAAGCAGGCTGCTTAGACTTAGCTGAACCTGGGTCGGCCAAACTGTCGTTAAGGGATTCCAAGTTGGCTAACGCTTCTGCGCTGCGGCGTACAATCCATACTGGCTTGCCGCGCCATTCAACAATCATTTGTTGACCTGGTTCTAACTTACTGATGTCCGCCTTGACCGGTGCACCAGCAGCTCTAGCTCGTGCACTCGGGTTCCAGGAGGCTACAAAAGGGACTGCCACGCCCACACCACCAACAGCACCCACAACTACGGATGTGCCGACTAGCATGCGACGACGAGTCTTATTCACGCCATCATTACTCATTCAATTGGTCTCCAGCTAAGCTGTAAAATTATTGTCAGCAATAGTAAAGGAATGCCCCTAAATTGACAAGGTTAAAGGCTTAATCGAAGGCCACAAACGCCATTTGCCTTATGAATACCCAATAAAAAACCCAGCACGAGGGCTGGGTTTTTTTGAAGTGCGCCAATAAGGGCGCAGCAAGCTTAACGCTTAGAGAACTGAGGACGCTTACGTGCTTTACGCAGGCCAACCTTCTTACGCTCAACTTCACGCGCGTCACGGGTAACAAAACCAGCAGCACGAAGACTAGGACGCAAGGTTTCGTCAAAGTTCATCAATGCACGGGTAATGCCGTGGCGAATCGCGCCAGCTTGACCAAAACCACCACCGCCTTCTACGGTAATGTTAAGGTCAAATTTTTCAACTGTTTCTGTCAACTCTAGTGGTTGACGAACAATCATACGGGCTGTTTCACGACCAAAGTAAACATCCAATGTACGGCTGTTTACAGTGATAGCGCCAGTGCCAGGAGTCATGAACACACGAGCGGTAGAGGTCTTACGACGACCAGTACCATAATATTGAGTAGCTGCCATGATCGTCTCCTTACAGGGTCAATGTTTGTGGTTGTTGCGCTTGATGCGGATGCTCAGTACCCGCATACACTTTAAGCTTGGAGTACATAGCACGGCCCAAAGGACCTTTTGGCAACATACCTTTAACAGCAAATTCAATGGTGCGCTCTGGAGCGTGGTCAACCATTTTTTCGAAAGACATAGAACGTAGACCACCTGGGTAACCAGTGTGACGGTAGTACATCTTGTCTTTTGCCTTGTTGCCAGTGACGCGAACTTTTTCGGCGTTAACAACAACAATGTAGTCACCAGTGTCCACGTGTGGAGTGAATTCTGGCTTATGCTTGCCGCGTAGACGACGAGCGATTTCAGTAGACATACGACCTAAAGTTAGGCCATCTGCATCAACAACGTACCAGTCGCGGGTAACGTCAGCAGGTTTAGTACTTACGGTTTTCATGTGAATAACCTATTTAATGGCCCTATTAACTGAGCCTACCTATAATTATTGGGTTATTGCGTAACAGGTGGTAATTCACCACCGCGTCACCAATAACGTGACTAGCAGCCTGGGCCCAAAACAACCTGAGTCAATTAAGACCAAAGCCAACACAGAAACTGCGAGGGCGAATTATACAGGATAAGATACCGCCTTGTTAAGCCCTTATGTCAAAGTTTTTAGCTGGCCACATGGGCACGCGCCAAATATTCGTGCGACTGCATCTCTTGCAGGCGGCTTAAGGTGCGTTGAAACACAAAGTCGAGCTGGCCACCGGCATAAAGATCCGATAAAGGCACCTGTGCCGAGAGGATCATCTTCACGTTGGCGTCATAACATACGTCCACTAAATTGACGAAGCGCCGAGCTTGGTCACTAGTATGACGATCCAAACGAGGCACCTGACTCACAATTAAGGCGTGATACTCACTGGCAATCTCTAAAAAATCATTTTGTGATCGAGGCAATACACACAACTGCTCGAAGGTCATCCACACAATGTCATCACATTGCTTCACATAATCAAAGGACCGACTATTGATGGTCAGCTTGCCCGCACCCTTTATATGTCCCTGCTCTGGCGCCAAGGCCTCAAAGCTGGCGTTTAGGCTGGCATCCGCAGTGTCATCTAAGGGCCAGTGATACAATTCAGCCTGCTCTAAGGTGCGTAACCGGTAATCCACACCACCGTCCACATTAATCACGGCCGTATGCAGCTCTAGCAAGGCAATGGCGGGTAAAAAGCGCTGCCGTTGTAAACCATTCTCATACAAATTACGCGGCTCAATGTTAGACGTGGCCACTAGCACCACCCCTAGATCAAACAAAGTGCCTAACAAACCTGCCAAAATCATTGCGTCTGTGATGTCGGTCACAAAGAATTCATCAAAACAAATCACCTGCGACTCAGCCGCCAACTCTTGCGCCACCTTAAGCAATGGGTTTTTTATGCCCTTATGTACCGCCAAACGCCCATGTACATGACGCATAAAGCGATGAAAGTGGGTCCGATGTTTATTTTCAAACGGCAAACAATCATAAAACACGTCCATCAAATAGGTTTTGCCACGCCCCACGCCACCCCAAAAATACAGACCTTGCGGCGTTTTCTTCACAGCAGAAGACTGACCCAGCAAGCCCCCCAATTTACGCCGCAAACGAGGGCGCTTATGCCGTTGCTGTTGCTGCAGTTGGCACAAATCTAAATACAGGCGCTGCAGATGATTAATAGCCGCTTCTTGGGCGGCATCAGGCAAGAAATGTGCTTGTTTTTGATGTTGCTGGTATTTTTCTAATGGAGAGGTCATAAACTGTTAACGTGCATGATGAACTAATGGAATATTTACATTACAATACTAGCTTCTGAGACACTTTATGAAAAGGAGCTATTGGTGGATTTACTCAGCAACGATTGGTTTTTTTGGCTAATACTATTATTACTTGGTTTAGGCATCGGTTTTTTGTTGGGCCGCAACAACAATAGCGACCTTAAGCGCCAAACTCAGCTCAGCCAACAGCTACAAGCTGCGCACACAGAAATGGCTGAATACAAAGAGCAAGTGAACTTGCACTTTGCCGACACTGCCGCTGCCGTAAACCAACTCACCGACAGCTATCGCAATGTACACCAACAACTCGCCAAAGGTGCGCAAAGCCTATGTGACGACCCAGACATGGCCAGCAGCCTCGAAACTATCGCCGGCCCGAGTGAAACCACCATCGAACACCAAGCCGAGCCCGCCGCCGTCATTCGCCCACCCATGGATTATGCGCCTAGCACCGACAAAACCGAGCACGGCACCCTCGACGAGCGTTATGGGCTTAAAGACAAACCGGAAGATCCGCAGCCCCCCGCCTATGACATCCCCGTATCACCAACCAAGTAACTTATGCCGGGCTATCGATATCCACAAACTCGCAGGTAATATCTAGCGCTTGCTGCAAATGTGCAGCCAGTGCTTTAGCCCCATAGCGCTCCGTAGCATGATGACCGGCAGCAAAATAATGAATGCCATTTTCACGCGCGATATGCACCGTAGACTCCGATATCTCACCTGACACATACGCATCCAAACCCAGCTCAACCGCTTGCTCAATCATGCCTTGAGCACCACCTGTACACCAACCAATACGTTTAATCACAGTACCTGGGGCATCGATATGGAGTGCCTCTCGACCCAGCACCTGAGACAATTGTTGCTGTATCTGCGACCCACTACAAGGCTGCGACAATGTCGCACATAGACCTAATCCGGTAATACCACTGGACTGCATATGCGCGTCAGACTGCCAACCCATGAGATGGCCCAGCTGGGCATTGTTACCTAGTTGCCCATGGCAATCTAACGGCAGATGATAAGCTATCAGGTTAATGTCATGGCTCAGCAAGGCTTTAATACGGTGCTTCTTAATGCCCACCAATGGGCTAGATTCATTGCGCCAAAAATAGCCATGATGCACCAACAATGCATCAGCCTTACGTTCGATAGCCGCATCAATCAGTGCTTGGCTGGCGGTGACTCCCGCAACCAGATGGCTAACCGTGCGCTTACCTTCCACCTGCAGACCGTTAGGAGCATAGTCTTTAAATTGCCCAGGCATAAGCAAGCCATCCAAATACTCCAACAAGTCTACTGTGTGTATTGCCATACATTATTACTCTGCGTATTTTTGCCTTTATTTGGCCTTAAGTTTACACTATACACCCCAGCAAAAGGCAACCAACCGACCTTAATTCCATGGCCCTATCATTGATCAAATATTTATCCCGTTTTGCCCTAGCCGGCG
>DPHD01000053.1:0-5438 GCA_003523085.1 Oceanospirillaceae bacterium
TCAGGAAGACGGTGGGTTCACGTTAGGCCGCTGTTTCCAGTAGCCTGTTTGGCGTTCGAATGCTGCTGCGACCTGCAATACTAATAGGTCGTCACCAGCACGGCCCGTAATCATCACGCCGTGGGGCATGTCGTCTTGGGTGAAACCACATGGCACTACCACAGAAGGTAGCCCCAGCAGTGGCGCAAGGTAGAAAGCCGACCAGTCACATTGATCTTGGCCAAGGGTATCCGTGGCACCATAGGCCAGGCAGTTATGGGCTGGGGTGATGATGACTGCGTGCTCCTGCATGAACAACTGGGTGTTGACGCGCAGGACTTCTCTGGCACGCAACATGTCAAATATCTGATGTGCGCTCATGCTCATGTAATGGTCGACATTGGTTTGAATGCTGGGTTTAACGGGTTTTCCCTGCAAGCAGTGCTCGAGTACTTGGGTGGGTAGCCCTTTGACGTAAGCGTAGGCGTTGAAGTCGCTGTAAAGCTGCCGGTAGTTACTGCCAAGATCCAGTTGCAGGGATGAACGGCGCACACCCGCAGTTTCGAATATGCTAGCGTGAGCTTCGAACAAACTACTGATGTTAGGGTGCATTTGCCGTTGTGCAAAATCCTCTGACCAGGCGGCCTTTATGCCAGTGGGCAACTGTTCAATAGCATCAAAGGTAATGGATGGGCCGTGGGGGTAGGGCGTTGCGCAGAGTGGGTCTGGCCCATCACAAGCCTGCATGAACAAGGCGGTGTCTTTAACGCAGCGGGTGAAAACGCCAGCCGTGCTGGTGCTGCCGTCGGCTAAGGCGCCGGGTGGGCCTGGGATGCGACCGGAGCTTGGACGAAAACCCACACAGTTGCTCCAGGCCGCAGGCGAGCGAACCGAGCCGCCTATGTCGCTGCCATCGGCCATGGCCACCATGCCACTCATTAAACTGGCCACGCCCCCTCCACCACTACCGCTTGTGGTCTTGTTTGTATTCCAAGGGTTACGTGTGAGGCCAAATAGAGTGTTGGTGGTGATGCCGCCAGAGGCGCAATCTGGGGTGTTGCTTTTGCCTAGGATGATCGCTCCCGCAGCTTTTTCTCGAGCCACCACTATGTCGTCTGCGGCCGGTACATGTTGGCTAAACAGCGGGTTGCCTAGGGTGGTGCGTAGGCCTTGGGTGGCAAACACGTCTTTAACGGCTATAGGCAATCCGTGCAATGGCCCCAGGGCTTGAGTATTGCTAACAAACCCTTGGTCAATGGCTTTTGCCTGTTGGCGAGCAGCGTCTATGTTTAAAGTCACCAGTGCATTAATCGTTGGGTTGTGGCGCTGGGTTTGGGTGATAAACGCCTCTAGCAGTTCCTTTGCACTGATCTCCCGAGCCAGCAACATGGCGCGTAATTTATGGGCGGGTGTAAAACAAAGGTCAGCCATTAAAATCTTTACTCAAAACTAAGCAACGCACTGAATGCTTTCAGTGATATTTTGCTCTGCTTCAGTAACGTCATATTGGGTTTGCAGGTTCATCCAAAAATGTGCCGTGGTGCCAAAATAGCGCCCTAGTCGCACCGCCGTATCTGCCGTAATGGATCGTTTCCCATTAATAATTTCATTGACCCGAGTTTGCTGAACATGAATTTCACTCGCGAGGCGGTATCGAGTAATTTCGAACTCCTCAACAAATTCTCGCAAGTGCTCACCTGGGTGAATAGCAACAATAGTCATAATGGCAGCCTCCTAATGATAATCAACTATTTCAACTTCAAGGGCGTTACCATCAACCCAATAAAAACAAATACGCCAGCGTTTATTGATACGGATACTGTGTTGTCCCTTGCGGTTACCTTGCAGCCCTTCAAGACGGTGGCTGGGTGGTACCCTCAGGTCGTCTAGGGCAACTGCAGCATGTATGCGATCCAAACGCATTTTTGTACGTTTAGCAATATCAGCTGGAAACTTTTTGCCAAACCTGCCTTTAGCAGCATTTTCAGTAATAGAATTATGGTAACTCTTAATCATATATAGAGGCTATTACATGGCAATAGTATTGTCAATCGACACTAATTTGGTGGTGTTGCCGGCTCATGCTTTTGTGGCCTAGTTAGCGTTGCTTTTTTTAGAACAATAAAGTCTACAAAGGCTACTTTTAATTCACCTCAAAACCCAGCACAATGACCACTCGAATTGGCCAAAAGTACAGAGGTGAGTATGGCTCAAAATACAGTCGGTATTGTGGGTTTGGGTAATATGGGTAGCGGCATGGCCCAGACGTTAATGCGCCATGGTTATACCGTGTGGGGCACCGATGTAGGCTCCAAACAGCAACAGAACGCCCGTGAATTGGGCGTGAATGTGGTGGCGGACCTGGCGGCTTTGTGTGGTCAAACTAAGGTCATTTTGTTGTCTTTACCTATGGCCAAGCACGTACAACAAGTGGTGGTTGGCAGTGGCGGCCTAATTGAACATGCCCAAGCACAAAGCCTGATTATTGATACCTCTACCTCTGAACCCGAGGTCACACGATCCTTGTCTACCTTATTAGCCCCTACCGGCCATCAATTGTTGGACTGCCCAGTAAGTGGCGGCCCAGCCGGTGCTTTGGCGGGCACTATGGTGATGTTGGTGGGTGGTGAGTCGGCTGCGTTTAAACGGGCAGGGCCTTACCTTGATGTGCTCAGCACTAAGGTGGTGTATATGGGCGCTTCGGGCAATGGCCATGCCGCCAAATTAGTTAATAACTTGTTGTGTGCTGCGCACTTAGTCACCACCGCCGAGGCGGTGGCCTTAGGCACCAAGGCAGGCTTAAACCCTAATGACTTAATTGCGGGTTTAAACGCGGGCTCTGGCCGTAGTGCCGTGAGCGAGGTTAATTTTCCGCGCTGGATCCTGAATGATGACTTTGATTCTGGTTTCACCATGCAGCTCATGCGTAAAGACGTAGGGCTAGCTAAAAACATGATACAAGACATGGGCTTAGAGCTAGCTATGTCTGAACAAGTGGCACAAATTTGGGCCGCCAGTGAAGATAACTTGGCAGGCGACAAGGACTTCAATTACATTGTAAAGAATTGCGGTTTGGGAGATTAAGCACATGAGCTTTGAAATAGAAGGCAATGGCGAGCAACAGATCGAAGTTTTGTTAAACAGCTTGTTAGGCAGTAGTGATTTTGGCAGTTGGGTAGGGGGTGTATTGGTGCCAGGCAAAGGCGCAGAGATTACCCTGGTTAACCCCGCCACAGGCCAGGGGCTAATGGCATATAACGATGCCACAGATGTGATTGTATCGCGGGCAGCCGAGGCCGCAAGCGTGGCGCAAAAACAATGGTGGGCCATGACCGCCAGTGCCCGTGGTCGGCTCATGTGGCAGTGTGGGGCGCAGATTCGGGAGGCCGCAGAATCCTTAGCCAGGCTAGAGTCCTTGTCGGCCGGTAAACCGCTGCGCGATTGCCGCGTGGAAGTGGCCAAAGTGGCGGAGATGTTTGAGTATTACGCCGGTTGGTGCGACAAGCTCACCGGCGAGGTGATCCCGGTGCCCACCAGCCACCTCAACTACACCCGTCACGAGCCCTATGGTGTGGTGACCCAAATCACCCCTTGGAATGCGCCGCTGTTTACCGCCGGTTGGCAGATAGCGCCGGCTATTTGTGCTGGCAATGGAGTGTTATTAAAACCGTCTGAACTCACGCCGTTAAGCAGTACCGTGTTGGTAAAGCTGCTGGAACAGGCGGGCATTCCCGTGGGTTTGGTGAATGTGATTAATGGTCTGGGCCACACCACGGCTACTGCCGCCATTGCTCATAAAGCCACCAAAAAAGTGATTTTTATTGGCTCACCTCAAACCGGTGGTGTAATTGCTGCAGCCTGTGCGCAACGTTTGATTCCCTGTGTGCTAGAGCTGGGTGGCAAGTCGGCTAATATTGTATTTAAAGATGCGGACCTAGACCGTGCTGTGGTAGGCGCGCAAGCAGCGGTATTTGCTGCTGCTGGGCAAAGCTGCGTGTCCGGCTCTCGTTTGTTGGTGCAGCGCACGGTGTATGATGAAGTGGTCGAACGTGTGGCCTCGGCCACCGCTAAACTGCAATTGGGGCTCCCTTGGCAGGAAGACACCATGGTGGGGCCGATCAATAACGCCAAACAGTTTCAGCATGTGTCTGCCTTAGTGGCAGATGGTGTGGCTCAAGGCGCGGTGGTTGCCGCAGGCGGCATGGCTGGGCAAATTTCCGGTGGCGAACAAGGCTTCTTTTATCAGCCCACTGTGTTGGCTAACGTTGAAAACAGCATGCGTGTGGCCCAAGAAGAAATTTTTGGTCCTGTGGTGTCGGTGATTGCCTTTGAAGATGAAGACGACGCGGTGGCGATTGCCAATGACAGCCGTTTTGGTTTGGCTGGCGCCGTGTGGACTGCCGACCTGGGCCGAGCCCATCGAATGGCGGCTAAGGTGAGTGCGGGCACCTTTTGGGTGAATAGTTACAAGGCGATTAATGTAATGTCGCCGTTTGGTGGTTTTGGCGAAAGTGGTTATGGGCGTTCGAGTGGCTATCAAGGCTTGATGGAGTACACTCAAACCAAAAGCGTGTGGATAGAAACAGCAGACAAGGCGCCGGTTCAGTTTGGTTACGCCATCGAGTAGTGGGGACTATGAGGGGTATAGCGCTCATTGGAGCAAGGAGGAGTGATGAATCAATATCAACGCCACATAGACGTCGATAACTTGTGGTCAATTATTATTGCAGAGGCCCAGGCCGTGGTTGATAAAACGCCGCTGTTAAGCTCGTTTTATGAGCGCAACATCCTGCAACACGGCAGTTATGAAGCAGCCTTGGCCTATGTGCTGGCCGAAAAAATGGCCGATACCCCAAACAGTGTAAATCAATGGCACGAGTGCTTTGTAGCTTTAATACATGAGCATCAGTGGATCGGCCAAGCCGCACGCCAAGACCTCTTGTGTCAGTTACAAAACAACGCTGCCATCAAAGATCATTATACGCCGCTACTCTATTTTGGTGGTTATCAAGCGTTACAGTGTTATCGTTTGGCACATGTTTGCTGGCACCATGAGCAAGCCGCCTTGGCCAGCTATATACAAAGCAAGGTGGTGGCTTTGTATGGGGTTGATATTCATCCCGCCGCTAAAATCGGTGCCGGTATCTTCATGGATCACGCCGTGGGCATTGTCATTGGCGAAACCGCTGTGGTCGAGGATGAGGTCACTGTGTTTCAAAATGTCACCCTAGGAGGCACAGGTAAAGGCGAAGGCGACCGGCACCCTAAGGTGCGCCGGGGTGCGTTTATTGGTTCGGGCGCGCAAATATTTGGCAATATCGAAATTGGTGCTGGGGCCAAAATTGCCGGTGGCGCAGTGGTAGTCAAAGCCGTGGCGCCAGGTACCACTGTGGTTGGGCCTGCGGCCAAAACCCTAGCTTAACACCATCATTTATAAAGGAGAACGCCATGCAAGCCAA
>DPHD01000053.1:5742-7185 GCA_003523085.1 Oceanospirillaceae bacterium
CACTTATTAATGTTCCCAGAAAACTTTATTGAAGTGATTAGCGTGTATGACGCCAGCAAACTGGACTTAACCAATGACAAGGGCTTTGCCTTTGGCCGCTTTATTAGCGATGCAATGGCCCGTAAAGAAGGTATCGCCATGGTGGCCTTGCACAGTGAAGATGCCCGCGCCGACCATGCGTTGATGGACCAACGTGGGGTGGAAAACCTGGGTTTGGTCGATTTTAGGCGTATTGCCCATCGGCCCGATGGCAGTGAAGAAGAGGCGGTGGTGTCGTTGGTGATGCTCATAAACTCGCAATTCCCAGCCTTGTCGCACTTTTTTTGCCACCAACATAAACCGGATTTGGTGTGGGTTGAAGACTGGATGCACCATCCTAACGGGGCCAATGCTATTACCGGCATTTCTTATGTGGCAGACAATCCCGCTGATTTTAAGCAGCGTTTTGAGGGTATATACGGCGCAGCAGCCGTTACCTTAGCCGCCGATCGACTCGATGTGATGACCGACCGTGGTTGCTTTGAAGTCTTAGCCCCGCAATTGGCGCAACGCCGCTTTCACGGCGTTGATATACCCGCCAATGCCCAGCAACTGCCAAGCGGCGTAGCCATTCGCATAAGCACCAAATCCATGGCTCAAGCACAAGCCCACTTGGATAAGACCCAAGTGCAATATATCACCACCGAAGACGGCGGCTTACGTATTCCAGCCCACTATGCGGGCAATACCATTTTTGAAATCTACCCAGAGTGAATTTCCTTGTCATGGGCTATTCTAAGTAATATACCAAAACAGGAGGCTAACATGTATACAGTTAAACTAGATACGTTACGTGATTCTGCAATGACGTTGCCAGACTCAGAGCGAGCTAAGTTGGCAAGAGATTTGGTCGCACTCGGGAGATTCTGACTTGCGTCAGAAAGACGCTAGGTTTTGGTCATCCCGGACCCCCCCCCGTCATCCCGGACTTGCCACCCGCGTCATCCCGGACTTGATCCGGGATCTCTTCGCACACGGGAGATTCTGACCTGCGTCAAAATGACGTAAAGTGGGTGTCAGAACGACGCCAAACTGGTGTCATTCCGGGTTTGCCAATGCAGTCCTTTGCAAGCTAGTAGGAAATCGCCACGTCGGTGATGGGTTTGGAGCAGCAGGCCAAAATATACCCGGCCTCAATATCGGCGTTGTTTTCGGTGCGAAAGGTGGCTATGGATCAACCTTATAAGCCCAGCTCGCTGTGTGAACCAAGGCGAACAAGGTCAAGCCCATGATCATCAGTTGTTCTGTAAATGAGCACTAAATCAGGCTTGATGTGGCAATCACGGTGATCATGCCACTCACCCACTAAGGCATGATCGTGGTGGCGATCATCAAGTGCACCGTCGGTCGCAATAACAGCAATCACGGACACTAGGTCAGCTTCAAGTGTTTTTTGATGCCGAC
>DPHD01000053.1:7403-7717 GCA_003523085.1 Oceanospirillaceae bacterium
GTCAGCCATTAAGTCTTCAACGCTGCCAAAGGAAACTACATTACCTTGGCGAGCCGCTTTCATGGCAGCGATGGTTTCAGCATTGGGTACAAGAGGCTCAAAAGGAAGTTTTTTTTCTGCAGCAATACGTACCATCATCAAGCGAAACGCATCGGAGGCTGTTAGGCCGATAGTTGCCAACACAGCTGAGGCGTCTTCTTTTATTTTGTCATCTATCCGAGCACGAACTACGGTATTCATAACATTTACTCCATTCTCTGGGCCACATTGTAGCTCAATTATGGCTTTTATGTCCATAACAAGGTATGCCCCCC
>DPHD01000053.1:8105-11985 GCA_003523085.1 Oceanospirillaceae bacterium
GAAGACACTAGGTTTTGGTCATCCTGGACTTGATCCGGGATCTCTTCACCCTCCGTCATCCCGGACTTGATCCGGGATCTCTTCACCCTCGGGAGATTCTGACTTGCGTCAGAACGCCAAGCGGGCTTGCCTATGCAAGCCATTGCAAGCTAGTAAGAAATCGCCACGTCGGTGATGGGTTTGGAACAACAGGCCAAAATGTAACCCGCCTCAATGTCGGCATCGCTGATGCCACCGTTGTGCACCATATGGGTCTCGCCAGACACCTTTTTCACCTTGCAGGTACCACACACACCAAAGTTACAGGCGCTAGGGATATTAAGCCCCGCCTGATTGGCCGATTCTAGCACTGTGACATTCTGGTTGGAGTCCACTTGATGGCCAGACACAAGGAAGTGCACCTTGGTGGCTATGGTCTCGTCTAGTTGAACATCGTCGTGTTCAATGTCTTCGTCTTCAAAGTTAGGCGCCGCAAAGCTTTCTTCGTGGTACTGATCCATGTTGAAGTCGGCGGCAATCAATATGTCACGCACCGCTTGCATGAAGGGTTCGGGGCCACAGCAGAAGATTTCTCGCTCAAAAAAGTCCGGCGTAGTTAACTCTAAGATGAGCTGGTTGAAGCGACCAACGTAGCCTGTCCAAGCGGAAAATAGGTCTTTGTCTTGCACGATCCAAGCTAGGTGAATACCAGGCACCCGCGCTGCCATTTGCTCTAGGCTGCGCTTGAAGATGATTTCCGAAGGTTTGCGGGCACAGTGAATAAAGCTAACATCCATGTCGCCGCCGCGGTCATAGAGGAAGTTAGTCATGGACGCCATGGGCGTAATGCCGCTGCCAGCAGAAATAAAACAGTATTTTTCTGCTGGGTGGTGGAATAGGTGGAACTGGCCCGAAGGGCCAAAGGCGCGCACCTTCATGCCGGGGTGCAATTGCTCTAGCATCCACCGCGTACCAATACTGCCCTGTTGGGCCTTAACCGTTAACGACAAGGAATAAGGCCGTGAAGGGCTGGAAGAAATGGTATAGGTGCGATACAGCTTCTCGCCGTTGACGGGCAGTTCAAGGGTGATGAACTGGCCAGGTGCAAAGGTGAAGTAGGCATTGTTTTCGGTACGGAAGGTGATCGTCATTACGTCGGCCACTTCGGGCACGATGGATACCACCTCTAACAATTGCGATTGATCGCGCCAAGGCGTTGAGCGGTCTAAGTACTCAAAATATTTGTTGTTTAGGTCAGACCCTGACCGGGTGGCCAGGGGTAAGGCCGGCGCGGGGGCAATAACAGGAGTGATCGCTGCTTGCTCGCTCGGCGCCGTAGCCGTGCCTGTTGCCGCAAGCGTTACCAAAGGAATGGTCGCCGTCGTCGCGGCCGTAGACGCCATAGTTGCGGGCTGAGTTGTCGCAAGGTCAAGCAAGCTCACCTGGGGTTGACTGTCCGATTGAGCTAAGGCCTGTTCAGTAGCCTGACAATACCAATCCACAAACTGGGCTACGCCATCTTCATGTAATGGGGAGTAGGGGCCAGGGGTGTAGCCCGGTGAGTTAATACCCTTTTGGTTTTCTTCCACCAACTGGCGATCTTGCTCGTTGGTGGCTTGCCACACCGCAGTGAGGGTTTCTAAATCATAATCCACCCCTTCTACGGCATCCTTATGCACCAGCCATTTAGTGGTGACGATAGTGCGGGTGGCACTCACGGGGATCACTTGAAATGTAATGGCATGGTCGGACAAAAAGTGGTTCCAGGTATTGGGGTAATGGAATAACAATAAGGAGCCGAGGGCCTTGTCATCGCCGTTTACCATAGACTTGCCAGAGGCCACGGCGCCACTCATGGTGAACGACTCGCTGGTACGTAATAATGGAATTCTTGACACGCGGTACTGGCCATCTACGTGCATGTGGAAACGGCTTGGAATGCCGTTCTCTTCACACTTTTGCCAATGGGCTTCGATCTCTGGCGAGCCGCCTTCTAGGGCCACACCCGTGAGTGCTGGGTCGTCGGAGTAGGTGCGGCACAGCTCTGGGTGGCTGCCTTGGCAGTGGTAACACTCGCGGTTGTTCTCTACCACTAGCTTCCAGTTGCCTTCTTCTACGATGCTGCTTTGGTGAGCCACCTTGGCGTCACGCAGGTTGTGGGGCAATAGGTAAGGTTCTATACGCTGGGTAAACTCAGTGAAATCGGGTGCCTGTTCAGCTAGGCAGATAAAGATGCTACCACCCACAGACTGGCAGTGGGTGCGCTCAAGCTGATAGTCGGCGGGGTTAAAATTAGGCCCCATGTCTTTGGCAAACTGCAGTTGGCCGTCTAAATCGTAAGTCCACTGATGATAGGGGCACACCAGCTTAGGGCCGGTGCCGCTTTTTTCCGAACAAATGCGCGAGCCACGGTGTTTGCAGGAGTTATGAAAGGCATTAATAACACCGTCTTTACCGCGCACAATAATCACCGGCTGGGCACCAATTTCTAGGGTAATGTAATCCCCTTCGTTGGCCACTTCGCAATCGTGGCCGGCAAACAACCACTGTTTATGAAACAGGTTTTCCATGTCCAGCTTAAACAGCGCCTCATCCGTATAAAACGACTGCGGTAAGCTAAAGTTGGGTTTGCGTTGTGCCACCAGTTGGCGCATAAGAGCGTGTTTGTGCATGCCTTTTCCTCACATTATGAGCGCGGCATTTTCACACACAAAGGCCCCTACCTACTGAGCAATATGGCGACCTAAATTTATTGTCAGACGACACGCCACCACAGCGTCATCCCGATCTTGCCCCCGCCCGTCATCCCGGACCTCCCCACACGTCATCCCGGACTTCACCCTCCCGTCATCCCGGACTTGATCCGGGATCTCTTCGCCCTAGGGAGATTCTGACTTTCGTCAGAAAGACGCTAGGTCCTGAATCAAGTGAGCCTACCCCATGAGCATAGCGAGTGCTTTGGGTATCAGGAAGACGCTAGGTTTTGGTCATCCCAGGCTTGCCCCTCCGTCATCCCGGACTTGATCCGGGATCTCTTCACCCTCGGGAGATTCTGACTTTCGTCAGAAAGACGCTAGGTCCTGAATCAAGTTCAGGAAGACGCTAGGTTTTGGTCATCCCGTCATCCCGGACTTGATCCGGGATCTCTTCACCCTCGGGAGATTCTGACTTTCGTCAGAATGACTTCAACCCCCGCAAAAACTCGGCAAACTCTTCACCAATACCCTCATGCCGCAAGGCATGTTCCACATAAGCCATGGCCAAACCCAGCTTATCGCCACAATCAAAGGTACGGTCGGCAATGTGGTAGGCCTCTATGGCACCACCGGCCTCCAAATAACCTGCAATGGCATCGGTGAGTTGAATCTCATCGCCCACGCCAGGGGCCGTGGCGGCAAGTTGTTTCCACACATTTTTGTGTAACACATACCGCCCGGTAATGGCTAAGTTGCTAGGCGCTTCTTCCGTAGCGGGTTTTTCTACCAAAGCTTGAATACGAGCAAATTGGCCACTAGTTAGGGAAGATCCATTCACATCCACCACGCCAAAATTGCTCACCCGTTCAGTAGGCACAGGGTTAACCATAATCTGGCAGGCGGCGTTGTCATTAAAACGCTGTACCATGGCGGCAAGGTTATCTTGGGCGGGGTTAGAAGCTAGGTTATCAATCAGCACATCGGGCAGCACCACCACAAAATCATCATCCCCCACCACTGGTTTAGCACTCAAAATAGCGTGGCCTAAACCCAAGGCTTTACCCTGGCGAATGTGCATTATATTCACCCCAGGCGGGGTAATAGAGCGCACTTCATCTAGCAATTGGCGTTTCACCCGTGTCTCTAAGGTAGACTCTAGCTCAAACTGCGTATCAAAATGATTCTCTATGGAGTTTTTACTGCCG
>DPHD01000053.1:12265-12449 GCA_003523085.1 Oceanospirillaceae bacterium
GTGGCTGGCAACATGCGGGTACCCAAACCCGCTACTGGAATAATCGCTTTCATAATGTCCTTATTTCTTGATTTAGTCATTGTGAGCCAAGCCCACACGTATTTGCGAGGCAGCTCACACGTCATTGCGAGAAGCCCACACGTCATTGCGAGCGAAGCGTGGCAATCCAAACCCACAAAGCGTG
>DPHD01000052.1:0-5597 GCA_003523085.1 Oceanospirillaceae bacterium
GACTCGGGAGATCGCCAGGATGACGCCGCCGACTTAGGCGACGTATTTAGTAAATACCAGACTTGCGTTAGTACCACCGAAACCAAAGCTGTTAGACATGACTGTGGTTAATTCCACATTGTCTTGCTTCTGCGTGACTACGGGCATGCCATCAGCACCTTCATCCAGTTCGTCAATATTCGCCGAGGCAGCGACAAAGTTGTTAGCTTGCATGAGTAAGCTGTATACGGCTTCTTGTACGCCAGCAGCACCCAAAGAGTGACCAGTCAGCGACTTGGTTGAGGTGATGCGAGGGCACTTGTCACCAAATACCGACTTTACCGCTTTCAGTTCCTGAATGTCACCTGCGGGTGTGCTGGTGCCATGGGCATTGATGTAATCAATCGGCATGTCAGTTGTACTCATGGCTTGCTGCATGCAGCGCATCGCGCCTTCACCCGAAGGTGATACCATGTCATAGCCATCAGACGTGGCGCCATAACCGACCAGTTCAGCATAGATTTTTGCGCCACGGGCTTTGGCGTGTTCGAGTTCTTCAATCACTAACATGCCACCGCCACCAGCGATTACAAAACCATCGCGGTTAGCATCGTATGCGCGAGACGCCTTGGTAGGGGTGTCGTTGTATTTGCTGGATAGGGCGCCCATAGCGTCAAACAATACGCTTTGACTCCAGTGTAGCTCTTCACCACCGCCAGCAAACACAATATCTTGCTTGCCGAGTTGGATTTGTTCCATGGCGTTGCCAATGCAGTGGGCGCTAGTGGAGCAAGCCGAGGTAATGGAATAGTTGCAGCCTTTAATCTTAAAGGGTGTGGCTAAGCATGCAGAAACCGTGCTGCCCATGGTGCGGGTCACACGATAAGGGCCGACTCGGCGTAAGCCTTTTTCGCGCATGCCGTCGGCCGCTTCTACGATGTTGCCGTTAGAGGCGCCACCAGAGCCGGCGATTAAACCGGTGCGGGGATTAGAGACTTGCTCTTGCGTTAAACCTGAGTCGGCAATGGCCTGCTCCATGGATAAATATGCGTAAGCCGCAGCGTCGCCCATAAAGCGCATTTGTTTACGGTCGATGAGGCTGGCAAAGTCGATATCAACACTGCCCGCAATGTGGCTTTTGAAGCCCATTTCTTGGTACTCGGGCTGAAAGCTAATACCCGACTTTCCCGCCTGTAGGGACGCTAAAACTTCGTCTTGATTGTGACCAATACAAGAAACAATACCTAAACCGGTAACGACAACTCGTCGCATAATAGACCTCGTTATTCTGTGGTGTATAGAGTGCTAATTAAAAATCATCGGTGCTGGTGAATAGACCTACACGCAAATCTTTGGCGCTATATATTTCGCGGCCATCAACTTCCATGCTGGCGTTGGCAATGCCCATAACGAGCTTGCGTTCGATGCAGCGAGTAATATCAATTTTATAGGTGACTTTTTTGGCGGTAGGCAGAACCTGGCCAAAAAACTTAACTTCACCGGCGCCAAGGGCGCGACCGCGACCTTTGTTGCCTTTCCAGCCAAGGTAAAAACCAACAATTTGCCACATGGCATCGAGGCCAAGACAACCCGGCATTACCGGGTCTGTGGGAAAGTGGCAATCAAAAAACCACAAGTCTGGGTTGATGTCTAATTCAGCAATGATCTGACCTTTGTCGTGACTGCCGCCGGTTTCAGAAATGTGCGTAACTCGGTCCATCATAAGCATGTTGCCAACCGGCAGGCGTGCATTACCTGGGCCAAACATATCGCCGTGGCCGCAAGAAAGTAACTCGTCACGGTTAAAGGAAGAAGGTCTGGTCATGAAGTATTTCCGTATAGTTATGGCTGATAAGTCAGCGATTATAGCATTATTAGTTTTGTCGGGCTAAGGCTAGGGTGCATAAATCAGCCAAAGACTGCTTGTAAGGTGTGTCAGGTAACGCGTCTAGGCAGGTAAGGGCCTGCTGAGTCTCTTTGGTGGCGCGCTGGTAAGTGTAATCTAGGGAGCCACAGCGTTTGATTATTTGTTGAATACTGTCAATATGTTCGACACTACCTTGGCGAATGGCTTTGCGCATAAGTTTACGCTCGTCGTCGGTGGCGTGGGCCATGGCATGGATGAGCGGCAGGGTAGGTTTGCCTTCGGCCAAATCGTCACCCACGTTTTTGCCCATGGTGGTTTCATCGCCGGTATAGTCCATTAGGTCGTCAATGAGTTGAAAGGCAATGCCCAAGTGACGGCCAAAGCGGCGTAAGGCTTCAGTTTGTTGTGGGTCCGCTTGGGCTAGTTGTGCGCCGGTATGGCTGGCGGCTTCGAATAACATGGCGGTTTTGCCCAAAATCACCTGTAGATAATCGGCTTCACTGACGTCTGGGTTTTTGGCGTTTAATAGTTGTAATACTTCACCTTCAGCGATCACGTTAGTGGCATTGGATAAGGTACCCATGACGTCCACCTGGCCGATAGACACCAGCATTTGAAAGGCTCGGGAGTATAAAAAATCGCCCACTAATACGCTGGACGAATTGCCCCACTTATTATTTGCCGTAGGTTTGCCGCGGCGTAGGTCTGAGGTGTCCACCACATCGTCGTGTAATAAAGTGGCCGTGTGAATGAACTCTACCACGGCGGCAAGGGTGATGTGCTGGTGTTTGTCATAGTCGCAGGCGCGAGCTGCCAATAACACCAGCAGCGGGCGCAGGCGCTTGCCGCCGCTTTCGATGATGTATTGGCCAATTTTTTCTACCAGCGGAACTTGCGAGTTCAGGTGGTGAACTATGGCCGCATCAACGGCTTCAAAGTCTTTTTTGACGGCGGAATAAAGGTCGGTAGCCTGCATAGGTTAGACGGTGTCTAATATTAGAAAGTTGAGTGCGCAATGCTAGTGAGCTGAGGCCCAAGTGTCAAGGGAAGGTGCGAGTAAAAGGGGGCTGGTCGGTGTGCTAAATAACTGTTCAATTTGGCTTGTGAAAGGGGCCTACTTAGCGTAAAATTACGCCCCCTGTGACTGGTCCACCTTGCTCCCTGTCATATGGCATCACTTAAGGTCTTTTTGAGTCCTTAAAATGCTATTAGCAGCAGGCCCTTTTTTAGTAGCCGGATCAGCACATATTGGAGAAGTGTATGTACGCAGTAATTGTAAGCGGTGGTAAGCAACACCGTGTAGAAGAGGGCGAGACCCTTAAGCTTGAGAAATTGAACATTGAAGTTGGCGCCAGCGTTGACTTTGACCGTGTGCTTTTAGTAGCTAACGGTGAAGATGTTAAGATCGGCGCTCCTGTTGTTGAAGGTGCTAAGGTTTCTGCTGAAATCGTGTCTCACGGTCGTGGCAAGAAAGTGCGCATCATGAAGTTCAAGCGTCGTAAGCACCACATGAAGCAGATGGGTCACCGTCAGTGGTTTACTGAAGTTAAGATTACTGGCATTAGTGCCTAATCGTAAGGAGATAATCCATGGCTCATAAGAAAGCTGGTGGTAGTACTAATAACGGTCGCGACTCAGAATCGAAACGCTTAGGCGTTAAGCGATTTGGCGGCCAAGCAGTAGCAGCGGGCAACATTATTGTTCGTCAACGTGGAACTCACTTCCACGCCGGTACTAACGTAGGTTGTGGTAAAGACCACACTTTGTTTGCTACCGAAGCTGGCACTGTTAAGTTTGTAGTGAAAGGTCCTAAAAACCGTAAGTTCGTTACTATCGTACCGGCTTAAGGGGTTTTAATACCTATTTCAAAAAGCCCCGCCTAGCGGGGCTTTTTTAGTTAAAATTACTGATCAAGGCGCTGAGCCTTTATCACGCAGCCTTTACCTCAAGAAAGGAGCTGCACGGAGATTGTATGAAATTTATCGATGAAAGTAATGTCATAGTGGAGGCAGGTAAGGGCGGCAATGGTTGCTTGAGCTTTCGGCGTGAGAAATACATTCCCCGTGGTGGTCCTGACGGTGGCGACGGTGGCGACGGTGGCAGTATCTTTGTTACCGCAGACGATACCCTTAACACCCTAGTAGACTATCGCTTCCAGCCACGTTATCAGGCCCAGTCAGGCCAGTCGGGTAAAGGCAGTGACTGTACCGGTGCTTCTGGCGAAGACATGACACTAACGGTACCCGTAGGTACCACTATTGTTGACCGTGACACCGACGAAGTATTAGCCGACCTTACCGAAGAAGGTCAGGTGGTCAAAGTGGCCCAAGGCGGCTTCCATGGATTGGGTAATACCCGTTTTAAGTCCAGCGTTAACCGCGCTCCACGTCAAACTTCTAACGGCTCGCCGGGTGAAAAACGTAACTTACGTTTTGAATTAAAGGTATTGGCCGATGTTGGCTTGTTGGGTTTGCCCAACGCCGGCAAGTCTACTTTTATCCGTGCGGTATCTGCAGCTAAGCCTAAAGTAGCCAACTACCCATTTACTACTCTTACACCTAACCTTGGTGTAGTGAGTTTGCAGCGCCACCGTAGTTTTGTTGTGGCTGATATTCCCGGTCTTATCGAAGGTGCTGCCGAAGGCGCAGGCCTTGGTATTCAATTCCTTAAGCATTTGTCCCGCACTAGTTTGTTATTGCATTTGGTAGACATGGCGCCGTGGGATGACGTAACACCGGCCGAATCGGCTAAGATTATCGTGCGTGAGCTAGAAAAGTTTAGCCCAGCATTGGCAGACCGCGAGCGTTGGTTGGTGCTTAATAAGCTCGATATGGTGCCAGAAGATGAGCGCCAAGAGCGCTGTGACGCAGTCGTTGAAGCGCTGAACTGGAAAGGTCCGGTATTTCAAATTGCGGCCATTAACAAGCAAGGCACACAAAAGCTGGCTGGCGAAATTATGGATTTCATTGATGAGCGTACTGAACGTACTCTTGCTGATCCAGAATACGCCGCGCAAGAAGAAGAATTAAAGCTACGTTTAGAGCAAGAAGCTCGCGAGCGGGTACAGCAATTCAAGTTGGCTAGCCATCAGCAGCGCCTCGCAGCCAAAGGCAGTGATGACTTCGACGATGACGACTATGATGACGACGACTACGATGTTGAAGTCGAGTATACCTATGACTAACCACATGGCCGCCGTAAGCGGCCAGCGATGGGTGGTAAAAATCGGTAGCGCCTTGCTCACCGACGATGGCAAGGGTCTGGACCGGCAAGCGATTGCTGGCTGGGTAGATCAGCTGGCTGCATTGCGCGAGCAAGGGGTGGAAGTTGTACTGGTGTCGTCGGGCTCTATTGCTGAAGGCATGGTGCGTTTGGGTTGGACCCAACGGCCCAAAGAAATTCATAACCTGCAGGCTGCCGCAGCCGTGGGTCAAATGGGTTTGGTGCAGTGCTACGAGGCGAGTTTCTCCCGCCACGGCATGCGCACCGCCCAAATCCTGCTCACCCATGACGACTTAACGCACCGCGAACGCTACCTTAACGCGCGGGGCACCCTGCGTGCCTTGGTGAGCCATAACGTCATTCCAATCGTCAACGAAAATGATACCGTAGTGACGGATGAAATTCGGTTTGGCGACAACGATACGTTAGGGGCCTTAGTGGCTAACTTGGTAGAAGCGGATCTGCTGATTATTCTCACCGACCAAGATGGTTTGTGTGATAAAGACCCGCGCCATCATGCCGATGCCAA
>DPHD01000052.1:5894-6697 GCA_003523085.1 Oceanospirillaceae bacterium
AATACCATTGTGGCTAATGGCCGCACCCCTAATGTACTACAAGGTTTACGCCAAGGTGAGACCCATGGCACCTTGTTTGTGCCCGATCAAGAGCCCTTGTTAGCACGTAAGCAGTGGCTTGCGGGCCACCTTAAGGCTAAAGGAGAGCTGTATTTAGATGCTGGTGCATCAAAAGTGCTCACCCAGCAAGGCAAGAGCTTGTTGTCGGTGGGTGTCACTAAGGTGAGTGGCGACTTCACCCGTGGTGATATGGTGCTGATGCTAGACCCTAATCACCAAGTGATCGCCCGCGGCCTAGTTAACTACTCCTCACCAGAAGCTCAAAAAATCCTCGGTTTTACCAGCAGCGCCATAGAATCTAGGTTAGGATTTATGGCCGAACCTGAACTTGTACACCGCGATAATCTGGTGCTCGTATAGGTTGAGGCTGCGGTAATATAGCGCTTTCTCAAATTTCTCGTTGAACATCGTCTACACTATTAGCTTGCCTAAACAGTTGTCGTTGCGTCTGCTTTTGCCTTAATGTTGCAAAAGCATCATCAGTGGCATTTGCAGCTGCATGATTAAATGGTAAATGAGGTAGTTTATGGCGCACGTAAGGGCTTCTACTACAGGAGCTACAATGCGATCTAATTGCCATCCGTTTGTTTATCAAAACTGGAGCTTTGCCCATAATGGTCAAATCGGTGGTTTTCAGAAAATGAAAAGGTCGTTAGAGCACTTACTCTCAGATGGTTTATATGACGCTAGAAAAGGTTCGACGGACTCAGAGTTATTGTTTTTACTTCTGCTGCAGCACGGGC
>DPHD01000052.1:6951-26793 GCA_003523085.1 Oceanospirillaceae bacterium
ATTGCCTAAAGAAGATCAGGAGGCGCTCATGTTAAAGCTGATGCTTAGTTTGGGTGTTCAGTCGGCGGCTGACGTGGAGCAAGAGTGGTTGGCCGTCGCTGAGTCGCGGATGGTTGCGCTTGACGACGGAGCTGTGGAGGCGATTCCAGGGGAGCGCGTTATGGCAAAAGCTAAAAATTTAGTCTAATGGAGTATGAATTCCACCCCGACGCTGAAGCCGAATTTTTGGAATCTGTTGGGTATTATGAATTAAGAGTGCAAGGTTTAGGCGATGTTTTTATTGCCCAAGTTGAGTCCGTTCTATCGCTGATTTGTAACGAGCCTGCACTGGGAGTGGTTGTCGATGGAGGTGAGATGCGTGCAATTGCATTGCTGACCTTTTTTACGCACAAAAAAACCGGCCTAAGCCGGTTTTTTTAACGCTATAATTAACAATTATAGGGCTTTGATTTTTGCACTTAAACGGCTCTTATGACGAGCAGCTTTGTTCATGGTGAAAATGCCTTTAGAGACACTCTTGTCCATGATTGATACGGCAGTTGTGTACGCGGCTTGGGCAGCTTCTTTGTCGCCAGCTTCGATAGCAGCGAGAACTTTCTTTAAGTATGTGCGTGCCATGGAGCGCAGGCTTGCGTTGTGGCTGCGACGTTTCTCTGATTGGCGAGCGCGTTTCTTTGATCCAGCGGAATTGGCCACGATCTGGCTCCTATATAAAATAATAATTAAAAGCTTAAAATAACGTTTCACTATTGAGTGAAATACAGCATCCTAAGCAGGGTGTTTATGAGGTGCGAAATTATTCCCGTTTGGGCGCCTCTTGTCAACTTAGATTACGCCTTTTTGGCATAAATATGCGATCATTTTGATGTTTTTACGTTAACATAGGTAAAACACCTGAATAGACGGTGTAAGTTACACTGTTTTTGTTTTATTTTAGAGATTAAGTCAGCCGCTCATGAGTTCAACGTCACCTCAGAAACATGCCTCCAAAGGCTTACTTGGCTCGAGTTTGATTGTCGCCAGCATGACCATGCTGTCAAGGGTGCTTGGTTTAGTGCGCGATATTGTCATTGCCTCGATGTTTGGCGCTGGCTCCCACGCCGATGCTTTTTTTGTGGCCTTCAAAATACCTAATTTCTTGCGTCGATTGTTTGCTGAAGGAGCGTTTAGCCAGGCCTTTGTGCCAGTGTTGGCAGAAATTAGCCAGCAAGGCGACCGGCAATTACTTAAGGCCATGGTCAGTAAGGTATCTGGCAGTTTGTTGTTGGTGTTGTCGGCCATTACTGTGGTGGCCTTGGTGGCGGCACCGGTGTTGGCCTTGGTGTTTGCACCTGGATTTGCCGATGATGGTGATAAGCTGGGTTTAACGGCTGATATGCTGCGTATTACCTTCCCCTATTTGTTGCTCATTTCCATGACTGGCTTTTTAGGCAGTCTGTTAAATCATGCTCAGCGGTTTGCGATCCCTGCACTGACGCCAGTGCTGCTCAACTTAAGTTTGATTACCGCGGCCTTGTGGTTGGCACCACAAATGCGCGTGCCGGTGATGGCTTTGGCGTGGGGGGTGTTGGCTGCGGGTATCTTGCAGTTGGCGCTGCAGTTGCCGTTTGTGGCGCGTTTAGGTTTGTTGGTCAAACCTCAAGTTGGATTTTCTGATGCCCGGGTTAAGCAAGTCATGGGTTTGATGTTGCCCGCCATGTTTGGCGTTTCCGTGGCCCAAATCAATCTGCTGTTGGACACAGTGCTGGCGTCTTTGTTACAAGCGGGCAGCGTGTCTTGGCTGTATTATTCTGATCGCCTCATGGAGTTGCCCTTGGGTGTATTTGGTATTGCCATCGCCACGGTGATTTTGCCAGGCTTATCGCAGCGCCATGCGTCCAAGTCGCAGCAGGCATTTAGCCTAACCTTAGATTGGGCGTTGCGCATGGTGTTGATTATTGGTGTGCCGGCGGCTATTGCCTTAGGGGTGTTGGCCGAGCCTTTGATCGCCACCCTGTTTCACTACGGCGCCATGGGTGATCGTGACGTGTTATTTAGCGCGGCCAGCTTACGCGCCTATGCCTTTGGGCTGTTGGCTTTCATGTTGGTGAAAGTGCTGGCGCCTGGCTACTTTGCACGTCAAGACATGAAGACACCGGTACGTATTGGTATTTGGGCCATGGCTGCTAATATGGTGTTTAATTTATTGCTAGTGTGGGAATTTGATCACGTCGGCTTGGCTATGGCGACTGCCTTGTCGGCCGGCTTAAATGCCGCTTGGTTGGCACTGGGTTTGTATCGCCAAAAAATATGGCAGCCAGCGCCGGGTTGGTGGGTATTGGGTGGGCGTTTGTTGGTGGCCAGCTTGGCTCTAGTTGCGGTCATTTCCCTGACCTACCAGCCGGCGCAGGTGTGGTTGGATTGGGGTTTGTGGCAGCGGATTGGGCATCTCACACTAATCGTTGTTGGCGGTGCTCTAGCTTACCTTGCGGCATTACTGCTTACGGGCTTGCGCTTGCACCATTTGCGGGGCCCCAAAGAAGCATGATTTCAGCATACAAAAAAGCCACACAAGTCGCCTAATAGGCCGTGTCTAGTATATAATCACCAGCTTGTTTTTTTATTGTTGGAACCCTATGGAATTTATTCGTGGTCTATACAACCTCAAGCCGGAACATCGTGGCTGTGTGGCGACCATTGGTAATTTTGATGGTGTGCATATAGGGCACCAGCGGGTTCTGCGCCAGGTAAAGCTACAGGCCATAATGCAAGGGTTGCCAGCGGTGGTGATTCTGTTTGAACCACAGCCTCTGGAATTTTTTGCGAAGGAGCAGGCGCCACGACGTATTACGCGGTTGCGAGAAAAACTCCGGCTGCTCGAAGAGCATGGCATCGACCGCGTCTTGTGTTTGCGGTTTGACGCACGGCTATTGGCCTTAACGGCTAACGACTTTATTGATCAATTGTTAGTCAGCGGTTTGGCAGTAAGTCACTTTGTAGTGGGTGATGACTTTCGTTTTGGCCAAGGTCGCACGGGTGATTTTGCACTGTTGCAAAAGGCCGGCGCCGAACACCAGTTTGAGGTACAAAATACTCAAACCTGTGAGTTAGACGGCGAGCGGGTGTCCAGTACTCGTATACGTAATGCTTTAGAAGCGCACAACTTAGCCGCGGTAGAGCGTTTTATAGGGCGGCCATTTACCATCAGCGGCAAGGTGGCATATGGCCAGCAGTTAGGCCGTAAGCTGGGCGTGCCCACAGCCAATATTCGTTTACAAAAGCCTCGGCCAGCATTGCAGGGCGTGTACGCGACATGGGTACATGGTTTGTTGGGCCAACCCATCGCCAGTGTGGCCAATATTGGGTACCGGCCAACAGTGGCTGGCGTACAGCCGCAGTTAGAAGTGCATTTGTTTGATTTTAGTGGCGATATATACGGTAAAAATATTAGTGTTGAGGTGTGTGAGTTTATTCGCACCGAACAAAAGTTTGACGGCCTAGAGCAATTGCAGGCACAGATTAAAAAAGATATGCAGGTGGCAAGAGTTTTTTTTGCTTTGCCTGCTGCAGTTTAACAATACATTTGATTACAGAAGAAGCGAAATAAAGCATGAGCGACCATAAATCCACCTTGAACTTACCACAAACCGATTTCCCTATGCGTGGTAACTTAGCCCAACGTGAGCCCAAAATACTCAAAAAGTGGCAGCAAATGGATCTCTACAATAAATTGCGTGAGGCAGGTAAAGGCCGCGAACAGTTTATTTTGCACGATGGCCCTCCGTACGCTAATGGTGACATTCATATTGGTCATGCGGTCAACAAAATCCTTAAAGATATTATTGTTAAATCCAAGACCTTAAGTGGTTTTGATGCCCCCTATGTGCCGGGCTGGGATTGTCATGGCTTGCCGATCGAGCATAAAGTTGAGCAAAAAATAGGTAAGGCCGGTAATAAAGTGAGCCATGCCGTATTCCGTGAAAAGTGCCGAGTGTATGCAGAAAAACAAGTGGCCGGTCAAATGGCCGACTTTGTTCGCTTAGGTATCATTGGCGACTGGGAAAATCCATACAAAACCATGCGTTTTGAAACCGAAGCTAACATCATCCGATCATTAGGCAAAATTGTTGAAAACGGTCACTTGGTAAAAGGCTACAAACCGGTTTATTGGAGTGTAGTAGGTGCCTCTGCCTTGGCGGAAGCGGAAGTTGAATACCAAGACAAAACCTCAAACTCCATCGATGTACGCTATCCCGTGGTTGATCAGCAAGCATGGAATACGGCCTTTGGCACCAATACAGATCTGCCTATCTCTGTGGTGATATGGACCACCACTCCATGGACCTTGCCGTCGAGCCAGGCGGTGAGCGTACACGCGGAGCTGGATTATGTATTAGCCCAAGTGAACGGCCAATGCCAAGTGTTTGCTAAGGACTTGTTAGCCAATGCTATGCAACGTTATGGCATTGAAGATTACCAAGTGCTTGGCGAAGCTAAAGGCCAGGCGTTTGAACGTTTTGCTGTGCAGCATCCATTTATCGAAGGCTTGCAGGTGCCGGTTATTTTAGGTGATCACGTTACCACCGAAGCCGGTACCGGTAACGTACACACTGCGCCAGATCATGGTGTAGACGACTTTAATGTTGGCCGTGCGTATGGTATCGGCACGCTAAATCTAGTGGATGATAACGGCGTCTATGTCGATGCGGCTGGCGAATTTGCGGGCGCCCACGTCTACAAAGTGGATGATCAGGTGATCGAAGCCCTTAAGGCGCAAAACAACCTCGTGTTTCAGACCAAAATTACCCACAGTTATGCCCATTGCTGGCGCACCAAAACACCATTGATCTACCGTGCCACACCGCAGTGGTTTATTTCGATGTCTGAGAACGGTTTGTTAGAAAAAGCCCTAGATGCAGTGAAGCAAGTGGCATGGCACCCGGAGTGGGGCGAAGCGCGTATTGCTGGTATGTTGTCGTCTAGCCCAGACTGGTGTGTGTCTCGTCAACGTACTTGGGGCGTGCCCATTACCTTGTTCGTTAATCGCCAAACTCAAGAATTACACCCACGCACCGCTGAGTTGTTTGAACAAGTGGCACAAAAAGTGGCAGAAAAAGGCATTGATGCTTGGTTTGAGCTAGACGCTGCTGACTTACTCGGTGATGAAGCTTGCGACTATCAAAAAGTGTCCGACACCATGGACGTATGGTTTGATTCCGGCACCACTCACTTTTCTGTACTGGAACAGCGCCCAGAGTTACGCTTCCCAGCGGATTTATATTTGGAAGGCTCCGATCAGCATCGTGGTTGGTTCCAGTCGTCCCTTAAAACCTCCATTGCCATGCATGGCGTAGCGCCGTACAAAGGCGTGCTAACCCACGGCTTTACGGTAGATGGACAAGGCCGCAAAATGTCTAAGTCGATCGGCAACGTCATGTCACCGCAAAAAGTGTGTAACACCCTAGGTGCCGACATTATCCGTTTATGGGTGGCTGCAACCGATTTTAGTGCCGAAATGTCAGTCTCTGATGAGATCCTTAATCGCACGGCCGACGCCTACCGTCGCATTCGTAATACGGCGCGTTTCTTATTGTCTAACCTCAACGGTTTTAATCCGGCTGACGATTTGGTGGCAGTGGATGAGATGTTGGCTTTGGATCAGTGGGTTTTAGGCCGAGCTGCCGAATTGCAAACCGAAATTGAAGCGGCTTATCACAGTTATAGCTTCCACACCGTATACCAAAAAATTTCCCATTTTTGTTCGCAAGATTTAGGTGGTTTCTATTTAGACATCATCAAGGATCGCCAATATACCTGTGGAGCTAACAGTTTAGCGCGACGTTCGGCGCAAACGGCAATGTACCATTTGATTGAGACCTTAACCCGTTGGGTGGCGCCTATTTTGAGTTACACCGCTGACGAACTGTGGGAGCACATCCCTGGGCAGCGTGCCGCA
This sequence comes from Oceanospirillaceae bacterium, assembly GCA_003523085.1. Taxonomy (GTDB): domain Bacteria; phylum Pseudomonadota; class Gammaproteobacteria; order Pseudomonadales; family Balneatricaceae; genus Njordibacter. The sequence continues at coordinate 12,887 of DPHD01000052.1, forward strand.
TCGGTACAGCTGGATCAGTGGTACGCCATCCCACAATCACAAGCCGCATCTATGAACGCCGACTATTGGACTCAAGTGATGGCGGTTAAACAAGCCGTCAATAAGAGCTTAGAAGCACAGCGTAATAACGGAGTGATCGGTGGTTCATTAAGCGCAGAAATCACCCTGTATGCAGCACCAGAGTTGCATCAGCAATTGGCTCAGCTGGGCGACGAGCTACGCTTTGTGTTGCTCACCTCGGCAGCCACCTTGGTCGCAGGCCAAGACGCCGGCGTGGCGACCGAGCTTGAAGGCTTAAACATCGATATTCAAGCCTCTGCTCACACCAAGTGCGAGCGTTGTTGGCATCATCGCGAAGACGTAGGCACAGTGGCTGCAGAGCCTGAATTGTGTGGCCGTTGTGATGACAATGTCAATGGCCAAGGCGAGGTTCGAAAGTTTGCCTAATGCCCCTGTAATGGCAGAGGCAGAGAACTTTTCGGTCTCAGCCCTTAGGCGCTTTAGTGGCTTGATATTGTTGCTATGGGGCCTAGACTTACTGATTAAGTGGTGGGTGACCCAGCACTTTAATTATGGCGAACGCCTGCATGTGTTGCCGCTATTTGATGTGGTGTTAGCCCATAACACCGGTGCGGCCTTTAGTTTTTTGGCCAACCAGTCGGGTTGGCAACGTTGGGTGTTGGCAGTCATTGCTATTGGTATTAGTGGGTGGTTGGTTGTTTGGCTCAAGCGTACGCCTCGCACCTATACTATGCTGGGGATGAGCTTGAGTTTGGTGCTGGCTGGCGCCCTTGGCAATTTAACCGACCGATTGGTGAATGGCTACGTCGTAGATTATATTTTAGTGTATTACCCGCCGTATTATTTCCCAGCTTTTAATCTTGCCGACAGTGTGATCTTCCTTGGCGTAGTTGGCCTTTTTATAGATTTTTGGCAAACCAGTAAACTCGAAAAACAGCAAAAGGACATGAACACGTGACTCAAACAATCGCTCAGGGCTCTAAAGTGGGCCTGAACTTTGCTCTGCACCACGAAAATGGCGAGGTCATTGATTCCACTTTTGGTAAAAGCTCGGTTGAGTTTACGGTGGGTGACGGCAACTTACTGGCTGGTTTTGAGGCGTGTTTGATTGGTTTGTCTGCCGGTGATCACCAAACTTTTGTGGTGCAACCAGAAAACGCCTTTGGCCAGCGTAACCCCGAAAACCTGCAAACCCTAAAGCGTCATCAGTTTGGCCCAGACATGGTTTTGGAACCAGGGCTTATTGTTAGTTTTTCTGATGCGGCAAACACTGAACTACCCGGGGTGGTGCAATCCATAGACGGCGATCAGGTGATCATGGATTTCAACCACCCTTTGTCCGGCGTGGACATTAAATTTGAAGTTGAAATAATAACGGTAAGCTAAAACTAGTCTACACTTACGACAGCAGCCAATAAGGATGTTGTCATGCACTTACTCACTGTCAGAAAACCCCCTTTGCCTAGCTGTGCCGCATGGAGCTTGCTAGAGCTGCTGGTAGTGCTTGCCATCATGGCTCTGTTAGCCGCCACTACCGCCCCCAGACTTCATGCCTCATGGCGCTTGCAACAACTACACGACGAACGTCAACGGTTGGTGCAGTCGCTGCGCTATGCTCGCCTAACAGGCCTGCAGACCAAAACTAAAACTAACCTTTGTTGGGCGCCAACCTGTGGTGTCGCTAAGGGTTTTCACGTCTACCGTGACGACAACGGCGACGGTCAGTGGCAAACTTCAGACACAAGCTTAACCCGTTGGCAGATGCCAACAGGCCTGAGGCTTGAGTTTAATCGTGCTGCGCAAATTAGTTTCAATCACTCAGGTAATACCGCCCAGTCTGGCACGCTGGTGTTGTGCGCTAGCGGCGTGGCTTCGGGTTTGTCTGTGGTGTTGTCTTCTAATGGTCGTGCTAGGTTGGCACAGGCATCATGCGAATAGGTTTTGGCAGGGGCCCTGTGCATGGGTTCGCCTTGCTTGAGGTGTTGCTGGCCTTGGGCTTGTCTAGCGTCATGCTATTGGTGCTCTATAGCGCGCAACGCCATAGCCAAGCTGTACTGGTGTACAGCCAGCAACTACATCTCGCCAATCAGTTGTTGTCTCAAGTGGCCAGCCAAGTATGGGCTTACCCGAAACACTACCCATTGTTAACCAGTGAGTTCAATGCAGGTGACACAATGTGCCTTGCGGGGCGCCATTGTAGTCCTGCCGCGATGACTCAGGCTTGGGCAACCTATTGGCACCAACACCCGTTGCAACAATTGCCCCAAGCTGATTTGACTGTGACTTGTGCTGATGCCTGTGTCGCCGGTCAGCGCCTGACCATCACCTTGCGATGGCAGCAAAAGTTGGCGTCAGCAAGCCCAAGCTGCCCGTTGGAGGTGGCATGTGTAGCGCTGCAACTGACACTTTAAGCCCCTGCCGGAGTGAAGCGGGTTTCAGTCTATTAGAGCTGGTGTTAAGTACTGGGTTAGCGGCACTGATGATGACAGCACTAATGGCCAGTTTAATGCAATTTAATCGTCATAAATTGGTAGCTCAAACGATTGTTAATCAACAGTCCCAGAGCCAACTCGCCAGCGCTCAGGTGTTACAAGATTGGGCTGATGTGTGTGGCGCTGGCGTGGTTCAAGGCTCAGCAACCTCAATTTCTCTTAAACGCCGGCACCAAGCACAATGTGTGACTTATGATTACGCCTTAAATGCGTCTGCACATAGCCTCAAGCGCAAGCGCGCCGGTGGCCGTTATAGTAGTTTTTTGGCCGGTGTTGAGGCGCTAGATTTGTGGTATGGCGTCGACACTAACGGTGACTGTGGTATTAACCTGTGGACTAATCATTACCAAACTTCCGTAAACCACCGTTTGCACCAAGTTCGGGTGCGCTTAACCATGCGTACTGAAGCCAGTAGGCAATTAGGGGGTAGCCTAGAAGGTCGTTGGGTGTGGCACGAGCAAGACAGCGTGTTGCTAAACAAAGTTGGGTTTATTTGGCGCGTGGCTCATGTGTGTAGTGGCTAACGACAATGTGGCCAAACAAGCCGGCTGGTTGTTGCTGGTGGTGCTGGTGGTGATGTTATTGGTCGCTGCGGGTGCCGCCATGTTAATGGCGCAAGCCCATTTGGGGCTGCGCAGTGTTCAGCAAGAGTACCAAACATTGCAACATGATGTTGATCAGTGGCCGCCGCTATTGATTAGCCGGGAGTCAAATAATGGTACATAACGAGGCTGCATTTAGTTTGTTGGAGTTGTTGTTAGTGCTGGTTTTGGTGGGGGTTTTGTTGGTTATGGCGGTGCCCAGTTGGCAACAACATCAGTGGATAGCCGGTCGTCAAAGTGCTTGGTTGCAGTTGCAGAATATGGGTTTGCAACAACAAATCTGGTACCTCCAGCATGGGGCTTACGCTGACGATGTGGCGTTATTGGCCCTGGCTCCCGAAACCACCGGCTATGACTACTTCATTGCGCTCACAGACAGTGGCTATTTGTTATCTGCAACTATTAAAACTAATGGCCCTCAAGCCAATGATTTACAGTGTCAGCGGTTAACTTTAGCGGCCAATGGTGAAGTTAAAAGCTATGGTAGCCATGGCGAATCTAACATTTGTCGATGAGTAGAGTTACTGGGTTATAGCGATATAGGGTAAAATAGATTTTTTAGTTGTTGGATGTTTTCTTTATGAGTGTTTCACAGCAAGACAAAATAATATCTGCCCTGCATACCTTGCCGTTAATAGACATTGCAGCAGAGACGGCTAAGCGTATTGAATTTTTACAGGAGTGTTTAAACACTGCTGGTGTAAAGACCTTGGTGTTAGGTTTGTCCGGTGGCGTGGACTCGACTACGGCGGGTAAGTTAGCTCAGTTGGCGTGTGATCAACTCAATCAATTACACAACACCAATGACTATCGATTTATTGCGGTGCGTTTGCCTTATGGCGTACAGGCCGATGAAGAAGATGCACAGCAGGCGCTCGAGTTTATTCAGCCCAGCCAAGGAGTCACGGTGAATATAGAAGCCATGGTTAAAGGTTTGGATTTAGGCGCGCAAGAGCTGGTACAAGAGTTGAACCTAGATGCACATACGGTCGATTTTGCCCGTGGTAATAACAAAGCTCGCGCTAGGATGAGCGCCCAGTACTATGTTGGCAGCTTGCTTAACGGTTTAGTGATTGGCACTGATCATGGGGCCGAAGCGATTACCGGGTTTTTTACCAAACACGGCGATGGAGCCTGTGATATTGCACCACTGTTTGGCCTTAATAAGCGTCAGGTGCGCAGTATTGCCGCCTACTTAGGTGCGCCAGAAAATTTGGTGAATAAAGTGCCCACGGCCGATTTGGAAGAACAAAACCCACAGCAGGCTGACGAAGATTCTTTGGGCTTAAGTTATGATCAGATTGATGACTATTTGGAAGGTAAGGCGATCGACGTTAACGCACAACAACAGTTAGAGCAGCGCTACCGCCAAACTGAGCATAAACGCCAAGGCCCCGTGACTTTGTATTGTCAGTGGGACACTTGAAGTTAGGCTTTAAATTAGTCAAACAAACCAAAGGTTAAGCGGCTAAACCAAGAGCGGGGCTTGGCGTCGGCTTGCTGTTCTTCGGCCACTGGCGCTGTGGTTTTGTTGATCGCCGCTGCCCCGTAGTTGGCGTCTAATACCCGTTGGGCGTTATCAGCATTATCCTGTAATCCTAGTTGGCTATACGCCGTCACCATAATGCCTAAGGCCGTTTCTACCGAGGGCGTGAGTTGGTAGTTTTCAACCACATACTTGGCACGGTTGGCTGCGGCTAACCAAGCATTACGAGAAATGTAATAGTTGGCGACGTGGATTTCATGTTTGGCAAGCAAATTACGTAAGTACACCATACGCACGCGGGAATCTGGTGCATATTGGCTGCTTGGGAAACGCTCTAATAAGGTGGCAAAGTCGGCAAAAGAGTCCCTGGCTGCGCCTGGGTCTTTTTTGGCTTTGTCGGTTCCAAGGTATTGGTCAAAGGCGCCTTTGTTTTCTTCAAATGCCGTTAAGCCTTTTAGGTAGTATGCATAATCGACGTGTTCATGGTCGGGGTGTAAGCGGATAAAGCGCGCCGCGGCCGCTTTGGCTGCAGCAGGCTGGCTGCTGCGGTAGTAGGCATACACTAATTCAAGTTGTGCTTGTTGTGAATGGCGGCCGTAGGGGTAACGTGCTTCCAACGCCTCTAAGTCCTCTATGGCAGGGCGGTAGTTGCCACCTTCTAGCTTGCTCATGGCACTAGTATAGAGTTCGGCTTCTGGCTTAACTTCCTCTATTACCGGCTCTTTACTGTTGCTGGAACAGGCGCCAAGTATTAAGCCAGCGAGTAAAACTCCAATGACTTGAAAGGAACGGGTAGTGTGGGTGTGATGCATATTGGGTAGATCGCCTGTTGCAAAGAGAGTTGAGTATATCATTGTCTTCCGCAGAGGGTAATTGTCTATCATCGGGGTAAATGCTGTACAATGAGCCCCTAGTTTAATATGCCAGCTCTGCTGGCGCCAACGATTGCTCACAAACGATACCCATAATGCACGAAACTATTTCGCTCCAAGCCCAAGTCGACCCAGAATGGGCCGGCATGCGCGTCGATCAAATCGCCGCTTTAGCCTTTTCTGAATATTCTCGCTCACGCTTAAAAAAGTGGATCGAAGAAGGCGATATTCTGGTCAACGGCAAACAACTACGCCCCCGAGAAAAACTTTACGGTGGTGAACAAATTACTTTGGATTGCAAAATAGAAATTCAGGAACGTTGGCAGCCAGAACCAATTGATATAGACGTTGTTTACGAAGATGACCACATACTGCTTATTAACAAAGCGGCAGGTTTGGTGGTGCACCCGGCTGCTGGTCATCATGGCGGCACTTTGCTAAATGCATTATTACACCACTGCCCACAATTAAATGGTGTGCCCCGTGCAGGCATCGTGCACCGGTTAGACAAAGACACCACCGGTTTGATGGTAGTGGCTAAAACCATTCCGGCGCAAACTGCCCTGGTGGCTCAGCTGCAAGACCGCAGTATGGGCCGTGAATATGAGGCTGTGGTTAAAGGCGTACTTACCGGAGGTGGCACTGTTGATGAACCGATGGGCCGTCACAGTCGCAACCGCTTAAAAATGGCCGTGTCTGCCATGGGTAAAGAAGCCATTACCCACTATCGTGTGTTGCGACGTTTCCGCGCTCACACGCACATTCGTTTGAAGCTAGAAACGGGCCGTACTCACCAAATTCGTGTACACATGACCCACGTTAACTATCCATTGCAGGGTGATCCGCTATACGGTGGTCGCCAGCGGTTACCTAAAGGTTGTGATGAAGACTTTTTGGAAGCTTTACGAGGCTTTAAACGTCAAGCATTACACGCCAAGCGTTTGGAGCTAATGCACCCGATTACCCATGAAGACATGGAGTGGGAAGTGGACTTGCCAGACGACATGGTGGGCCTATTAAAGCAGCTTAACGTAGACACCAAGCTCAACCCTGAGTCGCGCTACTAGTGAGTGAAAAGGGCCAGACATCGCGTTATTTACAACCCGACTGGCCCGCCCCTGCCAATGTTTATGCAATCTCTACCTGCCGTGGTTTAACCGCCGATGACCCAGTGGTTGGTTTGTCTGGGTTTAACCTTGCGCGCCATGTCAGTGATGACTCAGCGCGGGTAGAACGGCATCGCGTGCAGCTGCAACAGGATCTTGGCCTGCAACGCCCGCCTTTTTGGCTTAATCAAACCCATTCTACTGATCTATTAAAATTGCCCACGCCCCCTGGTTTATATGACTGCGACGGCAGCTTTACGCAAACCAAAAACTGGCCTTGTGTGGTGATGACTGCAGACTGTTTACCGGTGCTGTTATGTGATGCGGGTGGCACCCAAGTGGCGGCAGTGCATGCCGGTTGGCAAGGTTTAGCCAATGGCATAGTGGGTAAAGCCGTTGCTCAGTTTGACGACCCATCACAAGTGATGGCTTGGCTTGGCCCGGCCATTGGCCCGCAGGCCTTTGAAGTGGGTGACGACGTGTTGCGAGCATTTGGTGTTGGTGCGCAATCGACTGCGGCAGAGTTTACGCCAATTGCCGGTAAACCCCATAAGTGGTTAGGCAATCTTTACGCTCTGGCCCGCAAACAGCTAAACGGCTTAGGTGTAGCGCAAATCTACGGCGGCCAATATTGCACCCTATCCGACCCTCAAAAATTCTATTCTCACCGGCGTGATCCTGCCAGCGGGCGCATGGCTAGTTTGATTTGGTTTGATTAGCATGGCGGAATCTGTATATTTGAACTTCCTAATATTGCAATGGCCTGCTCTTGAAGTTGCTGTCCAAGACCCCATAAATAAACCACAAGTTAATCACTAGGTCACCTTATTCAGGCCCTTTCTGAAAAGCACTGACGGGTATTATTGAGGTTGTATCATGCGTTTTGAAAAACTTACCAGCCGTTTACAAGAAGCCATGGGCGAAGCCCAGTCTTTGGCGCTTTCACTAGATCATCAATTTATAGAGCCAGAGCATATGCTCAGCGCCTTGTTACAGCAGCAAGGTGGTTCGGCACAATCCTTGTTAGTTCAAGCTGGGGCAGATATGCCCATGTTGCAAACTAAACTTAGTCAGCGACTAAATGGCATGGCCAAGGTGGCAAACGATAGCGGCGATGTGCATTTTGGTAATGGTTTGGCGCGCCTGTTTAATGTTGCAGAAAAGGCTGCAGGTAAGTTAGGTGACCAATTTATTTCTAGTGAGCAGCTAATAATAGCGCTGGTTAGAGATACCAGCGGTGTAGGTGGCTTGCTGCGTAACGCGGGTGTAAAAACCGACAAACTGACCCAAGCCATTGATAAGTTACGCGGTGGTGAGCAAGTCAACAGCCAAGGTGCAGAAGAAGAGCGCCAAGCGTTAGATAAATTTACCATCGACCTTACCCAACGAGCAGAGCAAGGTAAGTTGGATCCTGTGATTGGCCGAGATGATGAAATTCGCCGAGCTATTCAGGTGTTGCAACGCCGCACTAAAAATAACCCAGTAATGATTGGCGAGCCTGGCGTGGGTAAAACCGCCATTGTAGAAGGCCTGGCGCAGCGTATTGTGAATGGTGAAGTGCCCGAAGGTTTGTTGGGAAAGCAAGTGTTGTCGTTAGATATGGGCGCGCTCATTGCGGGGGCTAAGTTCCGTGGTGAATTTGAAGAACGCCTCAAAAGTGTATTGAACGAACTAAGCAAGCAAGATGGTAACGTCATTTTATTTATCGACGAAATCCACACCATGGTGGGGGCTGGTAAAGGCGAAGGTGCAATGGACGCGGGCAATATGCTTAAGCCTGCCCTAGCCCGTGGCGAGTTGCATTGTTTGGGCGCAACCACCCTCGATGAATACCGTAAGTACATTGAAAAAGATGCAGCCCTAGAGCGCCGTTTCCAAAAGGTATTTGTAGGTGAGCCCACAGAACAAGCCACCATTGCCATTTTACGTGGACTTAAAGAGCGCTATGAATTACACCATGGGGTGGATATTACGGATTCGGCCATTATCGCCGCCGCACGACTATCGCAGCGTTATATTACCGACCGCCAGTTGCCGGATAAAGCCATTGATTTGATCGACGAGGCCGGTAGCCGTATTCGCATGGAAATGGACTCTAAGCCAGAAGTGATGGACAAGTTAGAGCGGCATGTAATTCAACTAAAAATTGAACGGCAAGCCTTGAGCAAAGAAAAGGATAAGGCGGCTGCGGCGCGGTTAAAAGATCTAGAGCGTGAACTGGCCCAAACAGAAAAAGAATTTGCTGATTTGCTGGAGGTTTGGAAGGCAGAAAAAGCATCGGTGCATGGGGTTCAGCAATTTAAAGAAGACTTAGAGCTGGCACGGCAAGAGCTCGAAGTGGCTCGCCGTAATAGTGACTTAGGTCGCATGTCTGAGCTGCAGTATGGCCGCATTCCGGATCTAGAAAAACAATTAGAAGCAGCCCACGAAACAGAAGATGTTGAAACCACCTTGTTACGTAGCAAAGTCGGCGAAGAAGAAATTGCCGAAGTGGTGAGTATGTGGACCGGTATTCCCGTAAGCCGCATGTTGGCGGGCGAGCGCGAGAAGCTGCTAAACATGGAAGCAGTATTGCATGATCAGGTCATTGGTCAGGCCGAAGCCGTGTCTTCCGTATCGAATGCTGTGCGTCGTTCACGGTCTGGTCTGGCAGACCCCAATCGACCTAATGGCTCTTTCCTTTTCCTTGGCCCCACGGGTGTGGGTAAAACCGAGCTGTGCAAGTCGTTGGCTACTTTTTTGTTTGATACAGAAGAAGCCATGGTGCGTATCGATATGTCTGAGTTTATGGAAAAACATTCCGTAGCTCGATTAATTGGAGCACCACCGGGTTATGTGGGGTACGAAGAAGGGGGCTATCTCACCGAAGCCGTTCGCCGCCGTCCTTATGCTGTGCTGCTGTTGGACGAAGTGGAAAAAGCCCACCCAGACGTATTCAATATTTTGTTACAAGTATTGGAAGATGGTCGGTTAACCGATGGCCAAGGCCGTACGGTGGATTTTCGTAATACGGTGATCGTTATGACCTCTAATATGGGGTCTGATGTGATTCAAACTATGACCGATGAAAGTCAGTATGAGGCAATGCGTACACAGGTGTTGGACATTGTTGGTGCGCATTTTAGGCCGGAACTACTTAACCGTATTGATGAACTGGTGGTGTTTCACCCGTTAGCTAAGGATCACGTTCGACAAATTGCCGACATTCAGTTATTACGTTTGCAAGAGCGTCTAGGACAGCATGATTTGAGTTTGCAACTCACGGATGCCGCGACAGATTTGTTGGTAGAAGAAGGGTTTGACCCAGTCTATGGCGCAAGGCCGCTTAAGCGAGCGATTCAGCGTAATTTGGAGAACCCATTAGCGCAAGAGCTGTTGGCTGGCCATTATGTGCCGGGGCAGATCATACTGTGTGATGTTGATGACGCCAAACTCACGTTTGGCGTGGCGGACAAACACTAGTTGGGTATTTGTCGTCTATAGCCTAGCCGGTGCTCATTAATACATGGCTTTCTCATCACGTACGACTTCGCGTAAGGCTTCCAAAAACAACTTGTCGGCATCGCTGTGTTGTGCAGGTATTTTGACATTTGTAGAATCTGCAATTTTTTGAGCTATTTTTTGGTCGGCATGATCTTCGTCAATCAATTCACGGGTAATGGCTAAAGATTGTGGAATAATCTCTGGCTCTACTAAGATTTTTTTAAGAAAAATTCGCAGCTCTTCAATGACGCGATCGCGGTTTCGTAACTCTAAACTAGACATGGGGTACCCTCAAACTTAAAACGTTTTGCTATATGCTGATCACTATAACACCAAACCTTTGAATCAGGTTTGAAAAAGTGGCCAATAATTTACTCAAATAGTTGGTATATTCACCCCTGTTTTACGCCTAAGCCCTTGAATTAAGGGCCTTGGCATGTAAAAATTATTGCTTTAGGTTGATGCACATGTCGCACAGGTGATCCCTGGCGTTTGTGATACGGTAAGCAGTACCCTTTCGCTTGTCTGCCCTGAGTTCTATGCACGTTGCAACCCGACAATGCTGGAACTTTGAGCGTCACCAATTTAGGCACACTCGTGCCTACGCGATATTGCGGTCTGGCTACAAGCGCTGCCCGCAAACCATCGATGGTTACATGAGAAAAATCTCAGACAAAAAATAACGGCCGCTGCTTTTAAAGTAGGGCGAGAGGATATTACAGTGGAAATGCTTTCCGGCGCAGAAATGGTGATCCGTAGTTTACAGGATCAAAAAATAGAATATATATACGGCTACCCCGGTGGTTCTGTATTACATATATACGATGCCTTGGCTCAACAAGATCAAGTAAAACACATTCTAGTTCGTCACGAACAAGCTGCTACCCATATGGCCGACGCTTACGCGCGTGCATCGGGTAAGCCGGGTGTAGTGCTGGTGACGTCTGGCCCAGGTGCTACCAACGCAGTCACTGGTATTGCTACCGCCTTTATGGATTCTATTCCAATGGTGGTGATTTGTGGTCAGGTACCCAGTACGTTGATTGGCGAAGATGCGTTCCAAGAAACCGACATGATGGGTGTTTCTCGCCCGGTGGTTAAGCACAACTTTGCGGTTAAGCACCCGTCAGAAATTCCGATGTTGATTAAAAAGGCGTTCTACATTGCGAGTAGTGGTCGCCCCGGGCCGGTGGTTATTGATATTCCTAAGGATATGACCACACCAACGGATAAATTCGAATACGTCTACCCTGAATCAGTGTCAATGCGCTCTTATAACCCTGCCACCCGTGGCCACAGTGGGCAAATTAAAAAAGCGGTTGAGTTGTTGTTGGCCGCATGTCGTCCAGTGATCCTTGTGGGCGGTGGTGCGGTAGGTGGTAAAGCCACAGCCGAAGCCACTGAATTGGCCAAAACCCTAAACTTCCCAGTAAGTAATACATTGATGGGCTTGGGTGGTTACCCCTCAACCGATCGACAGTGGTTGGGTATGCCGGGTATGCACGGCACCTACGAAGCTAACATGGCATTGCATAGTTCAGATTTGATTTTGAGCATCGGTGCTCGTTTTGATGATCGAGTCACTAATGCCACAGAAAAGTTCTGCCCAACGGCTAAGATTATTCATATTGATATCGACCCGTCGTCGATCTCTAAAACCATTGCGGCCGACGTGCCGATTGTTGGCCCAGCCAAAAGTGTACTGATCGAAATGTTGGCGCTATTAGCAAAGGCTGGCAAGCAGCCAGATGCTGATGCGTTATCCAGTTGGTGGAGTCAAATTGATCAATGGCGCGAGCGCCATGGTGGCCGCTACGAACGTAACGAAGGCGGCATGTTAAAGCCGCAGCAAGTTGTTGAGGCTTTGTACCAAGTCACTAAGGGTGACGCATACGTTTGTTCCGACGTGGGCCAGCACCAGATGTTTGCCGCGCAATATTACAAATTTGATAAACCTAACCGTTGGATTAACTCTGGTGGCCTAGGCACCATGGGTTTTGGTTTTCCAGCAGCCATGGGTGTGAAGCTGCACTACCCAGACGCCGAAGTGGTGTGTATTACCGGTGAAGGTAGTTTTCAGATGAACTTGCAAGAATTTTCCACCTGTAGCCAGTACGGCATACCGGTTAAAATTGTCTGCTTAAACAACCACTCTCTAGGTATGGTGCGTCAGTGGCAGGATATGAACTACGAAAGTCGTCATTCTCAGTCCTACATGCAGTCATTGCCTGATTTTCATAAGCTCACCGATGCTTATGGTCACAAGGCGATTACGGTAAAGACAGAAGCAGAATTAATTCCAGCGCTAGAAGAGGCGTTTGCCCTCAAAGATGAATTGGTGTTTCTCGATATTCACGTTGATCCAACGGAGCACGTGTATCCGATGTTGGTGCCTAAGGCCTCAATGCGTGATATGTGGTTGAATAAGACGGAGAGAACTTAATGAGACACATTATTGCAGTGTTGTTAGAAAACGAAGCCGGTGCATTGTCTCGGGTTGTAGGTTTGTTCTCGCAGCGTAATTTCAACATCGAAACCTTGAACGTGGCACCTACGGAAGACCCTACTTTGTCTCGCCTCACGGTGACGACTTCAGGTAGCGATCGTGTGATTGAGCAAATCACCAAGCAGCTAAATAAGTTGATTGAAGTGGTAAAGTTGGTTGATCTAACTGAAGGCGAGCATATCGAGCGTGAAATGATGTTGATTAAGCTTAAAGCGACGGGCCAGCATCGTGACGAAGTAAAGCGTACAGTAGATATTTTTCGTGGCCAGATCGTCGACGTTTCCAGTAGTATTTACACAGTGCAGCTGGCCGGTGATCAAGGTAAGTTGGATGCCTTTATTGCAGCCATTGGCGAAACCTACGTATTGGAAACCGTACGTACGGGAGTGTCGGGGATTGCTCGAGGCGACAAAGTGCTGAGCATTTAGTTTTATCATTAAGTAAAAGGCAGCTAAGGCTGCCTTTTTTGTTTCTGTATTGTGGTTTAGCCATGGTAAGCTAGCGTTAATTCATTCATAGAGCAGTAAATTCATGACTCAAGATCCTTCAGAGCAGTCGAGTAACTCAGATCAGCAGGAAGAGACTGTGGTTAAGAAGCCGGCTAAGGGCGTTTACCTATTGCCTAATAGCTTTACTACTGCGTCATTGTTTTCTGGTTTTTACGCGGTTGTCTCGGGCATGAGTGGCGATTTTGAAAACGCGGCGATTGCCATTTTCATTTCGATGATCCTGGATACGCTAGATGGCCGAGTGGCTCGTTTAACCAACACGTCCAGTAAGTTTGGCGCAGAATACGATAGTCTGGCCGATGTGGTGGCTTTTGGTGTGGCGCCAGCTTTAGTGTTGTTTTCTTGGTCGTTACAAAGCCTAGGTAATTTTGGTTGGGTGGCTGCGTTTATCTATGTGGCTGGTGGCGCTTTACGTTTGGCGCGCTTCAATGTGCAATTGGAAATTACCGACAGTAAGTACTTTATAGGTTTGCCGATACCTGCAGCCGCCGGTGTGATGGCGGGTATGCTGTGGACTGGTGTTGATTACGGTTTAGATGGTGTGCAATTAAGCTACATGGTTGCAATGGTTACTGCCGTATTAGGTGTCTTGATGGTAAGCAACTTCAAATACTATAGCTTTAAAGATCTAGACCTCAAAGGCAAAGTGCCGTTTGTGGCTCTGTTGGCCGTAGTCTTGGTATTTGCTATCTACTCATTACAGCCGCCCATATTATTGGCGCTAACATTTCTTGCGTTTGCAGTATCTGGCCCTGTTTGTTGGGCGCTTAAGATTACCAAGTAGTCTGCGCCACGCAAGTGGCGCACGTTGTTAGCCTTATTTTCCCCTT
>DPHD01000006.1:0-3245 GCA_003523085.1 Oceanospirillaceae bacterium
GACCAAAGGATTATGAGTCCTCTGCGCTAACCGCTGCGCCACAGGCCCGTATGGGAGCACGCATGATACCCGTGCTGGTGGATGAGGGCAAGATTCATAAGCTCTAAAACACTGATTTAATAGTCTCTTTTTGCCTTGGCGCCGTGATATAGAATATCGCTAAAGTTTTTATTGGCCTTGTCCCGTTCGGCTATGCCAGTGGGGTCCATTTCGTGGTTGGGGCGTTTGAGTCTTACGTCGCCAGTTTGCTCACACTTACCACGGACTGGAGACCAATAATTTTCACCAATGGTTTGGCGTGCGCCCTTGGGCATGAAGGATTGCAGGGCAAAACCAATACGCCGTTGGTGGGTGCTCAGGTTGGGTTGTGAGCCGTGTACTACCATGGCGTGATGGATCGACATTTGCCCGGGTTTTAAGATCAGGTCAACGGCTTGACTCGGGTCTATGTTTTTTACCTCTTGCCCGCGAGTCAGTATGTTGTCTTCACCGTAAGTATCTTCGTGGGGTTGAATGTCCTTGTGGTGGCTACCTGGAATCATGCTCATGCATCCGGTTTGGCGGGTGCTTGGCGTTAATGCGATCCAAGGGGTAACAAAGTGGCGGGGGGTAATGCCCATGTAGGTGGCGTCTTGATGCCAACTGACGTAATGGCTGGAGCTGGGTTCTTTGATAAATAACACGCTACCCCAAAGGGAAAATTCAGTGCCAATAAGGTCTTCAACTGCGTCGAGCACTCTGGGGTGGTAGGCGAGCTCATCTAAACACTTAAAACACAGGTGGGCGTTATTGCGGTTTGCGCCTGTTAAATCCGTCGGATATTGGTTTTCAGCATGCTGTAAGCGTTGTGCGTAAGACAATGCTTCGTCTTCTGACATGACATCAATAGGCGACACAAAACCGGTTTTTTGATAGTCGTCGATTTGCTCTTGAGTCAGTACTTTACCCATGGGTATGGCTCCTACAAGTGGGGTGCTGGTGTTGGTTGTTTAGGACGGTGGAGCAGTTCTCGATATAAGGTATAAAGGCCGGATACTAAAATAAGGCCGCTGCCTATAAAGGTAATGTTGCTGGGCCATTCTGCAAAAAATACAACTCCCCAAACCATGGCTAAGGGTAGCGCTGTGTATTCAAAGGGCGCGGCTAATGCAGCCTCGGCCATGCGGTAGGCTTGGCTAATCAGGTAGCCACCAAAAGTGCTGGTTACGCCTAACAGGACAAATAGCTTTAGGTCTGGGGTTTGCCATGGGCCCCATGGTCTCAGCAAAAAATTGAGTGACGGGCTGTCGGACAGGTTATAGCTGCCGTCGCCGACCATGAGCCACATCAGGGTGCTGACGATAATAAAGGTCAATTGTATGTAAAAGGTCATGGTGGAGGCGGATTCGGTGGCGCGCATGGTGCGTGTGAGGGTATGCAAGGCGGCGTAGCCAAAGGCGGCACCAATTGGCAGTAAGGATTCCAGCACAAAGCTACTACTGCCTGGCTGCACCATAATCAATACGCCTGCAAAACCTACACCTATAGCAAACCACCGGTGTGGTCCCACGTGTTCTTTTAGAAAGATGATGGAGAACAAAGTGATGAGGCTGGGGCTAATAAAAAACAAAGCCACTGCATCAGCCAGTGGCATAGCAGCTAAGCCTAAGAAAAACAACATGTTGGCCATGACTACAAAACCACCCCGAATGAGGTGGATGGTTAAACGTTGGGTTTTAAAGCTGCGCCAGCTGCCTTTACCTGCCACCACTAGAAGAATAATAACAAATATACCAATTAACGATCGCAACAGGATGATTTGATGCAGGGCATAGGCATCGCTGAGAAACTTGATGGTGACATCGGTGGCAGAAAAGCACAGGCTAGCGCCAATGGCACAAATAATGCCAATGGTATTATTTGATCTAAATAAAGGGAATGACATAAGCCTGACATCAAAAGGTTACCTGGCTGCAATATAGCTGTCGGCAAAGGTTGGAGTCAATAGGCGTGTTAGTCAGCGATTAGCCGTGACTATAGGGTATAATTAGCGCAATAATTCTTATCGGGTGCACAAGCGCATGACAGACGACGTTAATTACCAAAATAACCCTTTGCATGGTTTGAATTTGAAAACCATGTTGACGGAAATTGTGGATCACTATGGCTTTGAAATTCTTCACGCTTACCTGTGGATTAACACCTTCAAAATTAATCCAAGTATTGAGTCTAGTGTGAAGTTTTTGAAAAAAACAACCTGGGCCCGCGAAAAGGTAGAGGGCTTTTACCTTTACAAGTTTAAGAACTTGCCCAAGGTTGCCAGTGACCAATTTGACCTGCCGCCACGCGATCGCATAATCCCAGAAGGCCAAGTGCCAGGAGAGCCCTGTGAGCTCACCTTGGAGGATGCCGAGCGGATGCAAGCGCAGCGTGCCAAGCAGGCGCAAGATTATGACCGCAAGTCTGGCCGTAGTCAGGGTCCCCGCAGTGATGATAAGCCTTGGCAAAAGGCAGGTGGCCGGTCTGAATCCAAGTCGCCCTGGACGCCACAGCCTAAAGCGCGTGCAGAGACGCCGGCTCAAGATGCGGGTGGTAAGTTTGATCCGTGGGCCAATTCACGCAATAAACTGAAGTAACACACACAAAAAAGCCATGCCCAACTGCCGACAAGTGTCTAGCAGCTAGGCATGGCTTTTTATTGGCCTAATTATAGGCCGGATTTATTCTTCGATGAAGCTACGTAGGTGATCTGAGCGCATTGGGTGGCGCAATTTACGTAAGGCCTTAGCTTCGATTTGACGAATACGTTCACGGGTTACGTCAAACTGTTTGCCTACTTCTTCTAGGGTATGGTCAGTATTCATTTCGATACCGAAACGCATGCGCAATACCTTAGATTCACGGGCTGTAAGGCCTGCCAACACATCCTTGGTAGCTTCCCTTAAGCCTTCGCCTGTAGCAGAGTCGATGGGGGAGTCCATGGAGCTGTCTTCGATAAAGTCGCCTAGGCTAGAATCTTCATCGTCGCCGATGGGGGTTTCCATTGAGATCGGCTCTTTAGCGATCTTTAATACCTTGCGAATCTTATCTTCTGGCATTTCCATGCGTTCGCCTAGTTCTTCCGGCGTAGGCTCGCGGCCCATTTCCTGTAGCATTTGACGAGAAATACGGTTCAACTTGTTGATCGTCTCGATCATATGTACCGGAATACGAATGGTACGTGCTTGGTCGGCGATTGAGCGAGTGATGGCTTGACGAATCCACCA
>DPHD01000006.1:3474-10930 GCA_003523085.1 Oceanospirillaceae bacterium
AGGCCGATATTGCCTTCTTGGATTAAGTCTAAGAACTGCAAACCACGGTTGGTGTACTTTTTGGCAATGGAGATAACCAAACGTAAGTTGGCTTCTACCATTTCCTTCTTGGCGCGGCGTGTACGGGCCTCGCCAATAGTCATACGGCGGTGGATGTCTTTGATTTCGCTAAGGCTAATACCAGAAGCGTCCACTACCTCGGAGAGTTTGCGTTGTGCGCGCCTAAGATCAACGGCGTTGCGGCGGATGATATTGGAGTAAGGCGCGTTTTGGGCGATGAGTTCGTCGGCCCAGCCAGTATTGGTTTCGTTGCCAGGGAACTGTGCCAGGAATTCTTCTCGTGGCATCTTGGCTTTACGGTAACAAATAGTGCTGATGATTTTTTCTTGAGCACGGATGTTGGCTAGAGCGGCGCGAGGCCACTTAGCAATTGATTCAAAGTGCTTAGGTACCAATTTGAGGGGCGAGAATAAGAAACCAAGGTGAGCGTACGACTCTTTAGCTTGTTTGCTTTCGCGGCCGTGTTTTTCAACCAGCAGCAAGGTTTTAACTAGGTGCTCTTCTAGTTCTGCAAAACGCTCTGCTGTTTCAATTGGGTCTGGGCCGTTATCTGTTTCTTCCTCTTCCTCGTCATCATCGCTTTTAACCACGGTGGTGGGGTTGACTGGAGACGGGTTTGGCTCGCCATCTGGATCAATATAACCGCTAAATAGGTCGCTTAAACGGCCTTCGTCTTCAACGATGCGCTTATAGGAATCGATGATGGTAATAACGCTGTCAGGGTAGTGCGCCAACGCAGACATGACATCGCGTAAGCCTTCTTCTATACGCTTAGCAATGACGATTTCGCCTTCACGAGTCAACAGCTCTACGGTACCCATTTCGCGCATGTACATACGTACGGGGTCGGTGGTGCGGCCGGCTTCTGTTTCTACGGCAGCCAGGGCTGCGGCAGCTTCTTCGGCGGCGGCTTCATCGGTGGAGTCGCCATCGGTCATGAGCAGGGTTTCGGCATCTGGCGCTTGCTCAGATACAGTAATTCCCATGTCGTTGATCATGCCGATAATGTCTTCGACTTGATCTGGATCGGCGATATCTTGTGGCAGGTGATCGTTAACTTCTGCGTAAGTTAAGAAACCCTGTTCACGACCTTTGGTGATCAGTTGTTTTAAACGCGATTGTTGCTGTTCGTTGGCGGCCATGACTACCCTATTAGGTGGACGGATAATATAAAATGCTAGCTCTCCATTATAGTCGAGATACGGAAGTTCTTCCACAAATGACTCGGAATTAGCTAATGAATTGTGCTTTTGAGTGCCTGCACTAGACGATGGCTCTATATGGGTCTGTTTTTGCGATGCTTAGCATGCCGCCCTTGAACCGCGGACCAGTATAAGATCCTTAGGTAAGGCTATTGTCTACTTTTCAGCCGCTTTTGCAACTCTTCTTTTTCTTTTAACAGGATTTTTATCTGTTGTTTGGCTGTGGGGTCAGCATTGGGTTGCGCGATTTGAT
Organism: Oceanospirillaceae bacterium; assembly: GCA_003523085.1. GTDB lineage: Bacteria > Pseudomonadota > Gammaproteobacteria > Pseudomonadales > Balneatricaceae > Njordibacter. The sequence continues at coordinate 4,990 of DPHD01000006.1, forward strand.
GTAATAGCTGATTAAAACGCTCGTCTAGGTGATGTTCGAGTAACTTGTCAATGGCGGCTTGAAGCTGGAGGGCGTGATCGCCGAGCGGCAATAGCGACTCCATGGCAGCGAGTTGGCGTAACATGGGCCAGGCATCCCATGGCGCGCATTCAATATGCACTTCGGAGGTAATGGGCCAGCGCCCAAGGGCGGCTTGCATGGTTTGAACAGTGGTTAATAGCTGCGTTAACACTGCGGCATCGGGCATTTGTAATTCGCCAAGGTGGCTCGGTATTTGACTAATGTGCTGCACTGTTTCTGGGTGTCGTAGAATGACCCGAATAGCCGCTTGCGCCGGGTTTTGTACCTTGGGTAGGTTGGTATTAAAGTTACGCGACGGTGCAGAGTCTTGCGGCATTTGAGGCGCTGTCTGGTGTTCGTCGTGGTGCCAGTAGCTGGCGTCGTCATCGGTTTGTGATTCACTGTCTGCCATGTGGTAGTCGGCGTAGTCGTGGGTGCTGTTGGGCGCCGACGATGATTCGGGTTTGGTTGCCACTGGAGCTAGTGTGGGTGCGCTTGTGGGTGCTGGTTGGGCCGCAGGGGTAGGGGCTTTAAGTGCCGCAAGTTCGGCCAGGGTGTCTTTGTCTAGGCCGGTGATTTTGCTCAAGCGGGCCTGCATCATACTGCGCATGATGCCTTTAGGCATGGTATTGATGAGTGGATTGGCGTCGGTGGCCAATTTGGCGCGGTGTTCTAAGTTGTGTGGGTCCAGCTCTTTGCCTAAGCGCGCAAACAGAAAGTCACTTAGTGGTGTGGCTTCAACAATGCGCTGGCTCAACTGGTCTTTGCCAATCTGGCGTACTAACGAATCTGGGTCTTCGCCGTCTGGCAATAACAAAAAACGCGCTTGGCGGCCGTCTTCCATAAACGGCAGGCAGGTGTGCATGGCTCGGTCGGCGGCTTTCAGGCCGGCGGCATCGCCATCAAAACAAAACACCACCTCGCTCACGAGCTTAAAAATACGCTCTAGGTGGTAGCTGCTGGTACTGGTGCCTAGGGTGGCCGCGGCATAGTTAATTTGATGTTGCGCTAGGGCTACTACATCCATGTAGCCTTCAACCACCAAGATGCGCTTGAGGTTGCGCTCTTGTTGGCGGGCTTCGTAGAGGCCGTACAATTCGCGCTGTTTGTGGAACACCTCGGTTTCTGGTGAGTTGAGATACTTGGGTTTTTCGTCGCCCAATACACGGCCACCAAAAGCAATGATGCGGCCTTTGTAATCTTTGATGGGAAACATAATGCGGTCGCGAAAGCGGTCATAACGGCGTTTGCTTTCTTCTTTTTCAACCACCATGCCACAATCAATTAAGTGTTGTTCTTGCTCGGGTTCTTGGTGGCTATTGGGGGCAAGTTCCGTCATCAGATTCTGCCAGCCAGAGGGGGCATAGCCGATGCCAAAGCGCTGCGCTATTTGGCCACTGAGGCCGCGGCCTTTAAGGTAAGACACGGCCTTTTGGCGGTCGCTATGGCGGCGTAGTTGGCTTTGGTAGTACTGGCTTGCACGGTTGAGCAGGTCGTAGGCTTGGTTGCGCGCTTTGGTTTTGGCTTGGCTGGCGACTGTGGCCGCTTGGCTGGTAACGCTGTCGTCTTTAGGCACCGTGAGCCCGGCTTTGCCTGCCAGTTCTTCCACGGCTTCAGGGAAATTAAGGTTTTCTAGCTCCATTAAGAAGCCAATGGCATTGCCGCCAGCGCCGCAGCCAAAACAATAGTAAAACTGTTTGTCGGGTGCGACGCTAAACGAAGGGGTTTTTTCTTTGTGAAAAGGGCAGCAAGCGGAATAGTTGCGGCCGGTTTTTTTAAGCTTTACGCGGCTATCAACCAAGTCAACAATGTCAGTGCGGTCGAGTAGGTCATCGATAAACGATTGCGGTATGCGTGCGGCCAAGGGGTGTGCCTTTTTATAAAAGCTTACGCGAGTTGCGCTTTAATCTTACCGCTTACTTTGCCAATATCTGCGCGACCTTGCAACTGTGGCTTAAGAATGCCCATTACTTTGCCCATGTCCTTCATGTTGCTCGCGCCTGAGTCGGTAATGGCTTGGGCGATTAACGCAGTCACTTCGTCATCGGTTAAAGGCGTGGGTAGGAACTCCTGGATAACGCCCATTTCAAAGTGCTCAACGTCGGCCAAGTCTTGGCGTGCTGCTGCTTCGTACTGGGTGATGGAGTCGCGGCGTTGTTTAAGCATTTTGTCTAACACAGCCAAACCGCGGGCTTGGTCTAGTTCAATGCGCTCGTCTACTTCAATGCGCTTGAATTCTGCAAGCATGGTGCGAATACACATTAAACGAGGTTTATTTTTGTCACGCATGGCTTGTTTTTGAGCGTCTTTAAGTTGAAGCTTTAAGTCTGACATGGTGGATTTTGCCTGTATTGGTTTCAGTTGCTGATGTGACTGGGTTTGGATTTTACCCACAAACGTCAGAAACGACAAAGGGGCGGGTAACTGAAAAACCGCCCCTATGTATAGATCGTTAGTCGCGCTAAGTACATAACGCAAGTAACAGGTCGTGCAAGGTTCTGTATTAGTAGGTGTAAAACCTAGTAAAGACGAACGTGACGACGGTTTTCGCGTACTAGCTTCTTAGCATGACGCTTAACAGCTGCAGCCGCTTGACGCTTACGAACGCTGGTAGGCTTTTCGTAGAATTCTTTTGAGCGCACGTCTGCTAAAGTGCCGGCTTTTTCACAAGCGCGCTTGAAGCGACGTAGGGCAATATCAAATGGTTCGTTGTCTTTCAGTTTTACAGCTGGCATATCTTTACCTAATTGTGGATGCTGCGGTAGGCAGTAATCCTAATGTTTTCTATTCACATTCCAGTCATTGTATCAACGACTAGGGGAAGGTGTTCCTGAGTCTTCAAGGCCGCGTATTTTACTCCTATGTGTTAGCCACTGTAAACCCCAGTTTGGACTAAGTTAACAGACTTTTACTCAAGTTATACGTTAACTGCCATTATAGCCTCTTGTGTAGGTGGTTATTGAGGCTGATGAGGAGTAAAATTCGCGCCCTATTATAGACTTTATTTGGTTTTATTGATGCGCGTATTAGGCATAGAAACATCTTGCGACGAAACTGGTGTGGCGATCTACGACACCGATGTGGATGGTTTGGGCCATGGCGCTATTTTAGCCGAAGCTTTATATAGCCAAGTGGCAGTGCATGCAGAATACGGCGGCGTGGTACCCGAATTAGCCTCCCGCGATCACATTCGTAAGCTTGTGCCTTTGATGCGAGAGGTGTTCGACAAGGCCGGCCTAGCCTATGGTGATGTTGACGGCATTGCCTACACGGCAGGCCCGGGCCTCATTGGGGCGCTAATGGTGGGTGCAGCCACAGGCCGAGCGTTAGGCATGGCGTGGGATATACCCACCCTTGGCGTACATCATATGGAAGGCCATTTATTGGCCCCCATGTTAGAAGAACATGCTCCTAAACCACCGTTTGTGGCGTTGTTAGTGTCCGGTGGCCATACCCAATTAGTGCATGTGCGTTCCCTAGGCGACTATGAGCTACTGGGTGAATCCTTAGATGATGCCGCAGGCGAAGCCTTTGATAAGGTCGCTAAGATGATGGATTTAGACTACCCCGGCGGTCCGCTGGTGGCTAAGTTGGCCTTACAAGGCGATGCTACACGTTTTAAGTTCCCGCGCCCCATGGTCGATCGTCCAGGCTTAGACATGAGTTTTAGTGGTCTCAAAACAGCCACCTTATATGCCATTCAAGACATTCAAAAACAACAAGGCAGCCTCAACCCGCAAGACAAGGCAGACATTGCAGTGGCCTTTCAGCAAGCGGTGGTGGATACCTTAGCTATAAAATGTCGACGGGCACTGCAACAGACGGAGCTTTCTACCTTGGTGATGGCAGGGGGCGTGAGTGCTAACCTAAAATTGCGCGAAAAGCTGGCCACAGAAACCGCTAAGTTAAGCGCCCAGGTGTATTACCCTAGGCCTGAATATTGCACCGACAATGGCGCAATGATCGCCTATGCAGGCGCTCTGAGGCTGGCCGCAGGGCAAAGCGACGACCTCACCCTAAAAGTTAAACCCCGCTGGCCTCTTAGTGAGCTGTTGGCCGTTAATGAACTACTTGGCGTAGTTTAATTATTCAGAAAACTTTATTAAGAGACTCTTCTATGGACACAGTATATGTACACGGCTTAACTGTTGAGACCGTGATAGGCATCTTCGATTGGGAACGCGAGATCAAACAAAAGGTGGTGCTGGACATTGAACTGGCAGTGGATATAAGCCCGTCTGCCGCCACCGAAGACATTGACCGCACCGTGAGCTACAAGGATGTGTCGGATCGATTGACGCAGTTTGTACAAGCCAGTGAGTTTTTGTTGGTCGAAACCATGGCCGAAGAAATTGCTGCCTTAGTGTTGGCAGAATTCCCCGTACCCTTTGTACGTATTAAGTTGGGCAAACCCGACGCTATTGCTAATGCAGCAGACGTGGGTGTGATTATTGAGCGTGGCCAAAAGCCTGCATGATGACGCAAGTCTATTTGGGCCTCGGTGCTAATATCGACCCTCAAACGAGCTTGCAAGCTGGTGTTGCTGAGTTGCGTAAGCAGTTTGGCGCAATCAACTTGTCGCCCGTTTACTTGGCGCCAGCCGTGGGCATCAATGGGCCAGACTTTCTTAATATGGTGGTGGGGTTTGCTTGCCCTATGAACCACAATGAGCTGATGGCCTGGATCCGCAGGGTAGAAGCTAAACATGGTCGTGTTAGGCCCGCAGCGGCCCACCACAAGCCAGCCAGTCATGGCCTAGATATGGATGTGCTGTTATTTGGTGAGCTGGTTGATAGCGCGCTAAAAGTGCCACGGCCAGATATCCTCACCTGTGCTTATGTATTACAACCGCTGGCAGATTTGGCCCCCAACTTAGTGCACCCATGTTCTGGTCAAAGCATGGCACAGCTTCAAGCAGCGTGTAGCCATAAGCAGTTGCTTACTCGTGTTGATCTTTCTTTTTGATGGGACGCTCTCAACATAGATTACTTCACCTACCCTAAATAAAATCTACACTGGTTGTTTTCTTGTACTAGAGTTTAGTATTCAAAGATCTGTTGCTGTTTGTACTGCAAAGTTATTTTTAATGACGGTCGAGCTTATCAAGCAGATCAAGGCCCCTGTCGATATTGCCGTTGCTGGCTAATGTGCGAAATCGAACTTCGCTGTCAAATTCAGCTAGAGCTTGTGTTGAGAGCTCCTCAACCAATTTATTCAGGCTGATTTTTCTGTAATGGGCTAAGGCTTTTAGCCTTTCATGTTTATCATTGGGCATGCGCACTGTTAATGTAGACATGGTCACTCTCTTCCCAAAAACTGCTCAGGCGTTAGGATTTTTAAAGTTTCAAAGGACAGTTCAGCGTTAACTAAATCCTTTGTATTGTTGGTTATTATTAGATCGCTATTTCCAGCGATTGCTAACTCCACTAAAAAATTATCGTTTTCATCCTTTAGATTTGGTCGCCATAAGTAATAGATGGGTACCCAGTGGCAAACGCTATAATATGCATTTAGTAGCTCACGTATTTCAGTTCTCGTTAGACAGCACAAGGCAATGATCCTCTGCCGTTCACTTACGTCCTCATACTCTTGGTATAGTGAGTTGCTAACGAGAGGTTTGTACTTTCCTTGTAAGCACTGCCTTAGTATCTCACGGCTAGGGCCTCTGTCGCCGATTAAAGCGCTAATAAGTACACTAGTGTCGACTACGATTTTCTGCATAACCTATAAACGATAGCATATATGCCATCATAGTCAATATTGAGCTAAAGGCTCATTTACAAATAATCTATTTGCTACCACAAAGAAATCGAAAAACACCAATAGCCTAGATATTACCTAAAGCGTGTATTTGGGATTGTTTAAGGGCTTCACCCAAGGC
>DPHD01000006.1:11105-11259 GCA_003523085.1 Oceanospirillaceae bacterium
CGCTATACCCTTGCGCCATGAGTGCGGCGGGTTTAACGCTGTTGATGGCGTTTAAGTCAGCCATAATTTGTGTTTGTGGGGAATGCCAGCCAAACAAGGGTTCTTTGCTTTGGGTAATGGCTTGGCATAGGGTCATTAACGCGGCTAATAATTC
>DPHD01000034.1 GCA_003523085.1 Oceanospirillaceae bacterium
ATCACCCCCGAGTTGCCGAGCAACGATAATGAAAAATAGGCTAGACCAACCTTCTTAAAACCTGATCAGGATGAAGGCCTTAGAGGCCGTGTTGTCATAGAGGAAAGAAGGTACGCGACAATCATTAGGGTCAGGGGATAGCAACCCCAATTAGAGACCGACTATACGTACGCACCGGCAAATATTTTTCAAATCGAGGCTTGTAACGTTGGAGGAGTCCCTATACATCCTGACGAAAGTCAGGATGCCCAGATTGCGGCCTGCGCCACAATGACATAACTTAGAACGGCGTCATCCTGACGAAAGTCAGGATCCCAGTGGTTTTTGTGAGATTCCGGCATGCACCGGGATGACATAACTAGGCTTACAACAAACCTTTGTCAAGCTGGTCCAGCCAATAATCCACGCTTTGCGGTCTGCCGTAATAATAGCCTTGTACTCGGGTGACGCCTGCTTCTTCTAGTAGACGCGCTTGGGCGAGTGTTTCTATGCCTTCGGCGATGATCTGAAAATCAAGCTCTTTGGACATGCTCACAAGGGCCTTGATAATCGCCAGACTGCGGGGGTTACCTTCCATTTGCACGATAAAGCTACGGTCAATTTTAACAAAGTCTGCAGGAATGTCGCGGATGCGATCCATGTTGGAGTGTTCCATGCCAAAATCGTCTAAAGCGATGCCAAAGCCATTGTTGCGTAGCAGTGATACGTTACTTAATACCAGCTCTTGATCGTCTATGGTGGCTGTTTCTGGTAGCTCTAAGACTAAGCAGTTAGGGTTGGCATCAGAAAGGTCAAATTGGCTGATCAAGTCGATGACAAATTCTGTCGAATGAATAAATGTGCTATCGGTATTAAATGCCAGATAGTAGTTGGGATTACGGCTCATGAGGCTCATGAGAATAGGCACAATTTGCGTCAATGAGTTTTCTTTAAAACTTGGGTAAACCGGTGGTGATAGGGCGATGTCTAAAAAACTGCCTGGCGCCAATATGCTGCCGTCGGATCGATGCCAGCGCATTAGGGTTTCAAAACCTACCGCCTTGTGGGTTTTGTTGTCGCAAATGGGCTGTATGTAAAATTGGAATTCGTTGTTGGCTAAGCCTGCAAGTATGGCGTCTAGCTTGGGGGAATTTTTGTTTTTTTGCCACTGGCTGACAAATAAAGCATCGGCTAAGGCGGTGCTGTTCTTGCCTTTGCCCTTGGCTTGGTAAAGGGCAGCGTCGGCTAAGCTCATGGCATCTTTGAGCTGAGAATCAACGGGCAAAGCGGCAACACCTATGCTGACACTACGGCTAATGTTAGTGCCTACAATAGTGATGTTGGTTTGGCTAAGGCCATATCTAAGGCGCTCGGCTAGTATTTGTGCTTCAAAGATGTCTTTGTTTTCTAGGGCGATACAAAACTCTTCGCCGCCTAAACGAGCGGCAAATCCGTGCTGCTGGGCGCTTTGTTGCATCACCTTGGCACAGGCTTTGAGTAGCTGGTCTCCGGCATGATGACCGTAGACGTCGTTAACACTTTTAAAGTTGTCTAGGTCGATCATAAGCAAGCTGTAGGGCGTGTTTCGAGTGTCATCGGCCAGTAAGTTGGAGAAATATCGCCGTGACTTGAGCCCGGTGAGCTCGTCTACCTCTACCAGTTGTTTGTAGGTTTGTTTTTGAAATTCTAGTGATTGGGTTAAGCTTTGAAGACGATCATTTTTTTGTTCTAAATCACTATAAGCATGGCTAATTTGTTGGTTCTTATCCTTCAGTTCAAGGCGTAAGGCATCGACATCGGGTGAGGCCATAGTGAGGCCTACTGTGCCAGATTTGGACAATATTAGCTTGTAGGGTTCGCCATTTTTGGCGGCAGCAATAAAACCGTCACGCATGAGGCCTATCAAGCCCATTATAAAAATTAGAATGGCGTAATCGAGTTGTTCTGCATCTCTAATTAGCGGTTCGCCATCGGTCATAATGAAGGGTGAGAAAAGTGCCGCAATCAGCCCAGGTATTGCCACCCCCTGCAAGCCGGTAAAATAAATCGATATGCCAATGATTAGGCTTAAAGGTAAAAAGTTGTGCGGGTATAAATACAATAGGCCCAGATGAACGATGACTGCAAGTATCGCTAATGGCGAGTTTTTGGGCAGCGTTAAGCCTCGCTTGTACCACTGTAAGACTAAGAACATCATGTTGCCGGTGGCGGCAAATTCAAGTAAATGCAGGTGTTTAAATAGAAAGTCAGTATCGGTCACTTGCTCGAGTGTGACGCTGTCTAGGCTCATCCAATGTTGCAGTAATAAGATACAAGCATAGACCAGCATAATGGGCAGTAACCCTGGCAGGTATGAGCCAAAGTAGCCGGTGAAGTCTGACGGGGTCCATAATTTGCCAAGTATTTTCGCCGGCAGTGCCATACACACACTACCGACTAAGTAAGTGGCAATGAGAGGCCAATTGTTAGCCCCCGTTACAGGCAGTAATTGCCAGACTAAGTGGCAACCAATTAAGGCAAGTGCAACACCCAACCAGTGTTTTATGGGTGCCACGTATAATGCCGCGCTAAAACACGCGATCACCCAGGTAGTGTCGTGGGTTTGAGTGGTATGGTTAAGCAAAATGGTGTAACCGTTGACTATGGCCACTAGTGCAAATACCCACACATAACCAAATATGTATGGGCGGTCCATGATAAATGCGCGTAGCTGCTTCATCGGGGTGTGGCCATGTTACGGTTTCATTGAGTCAATTAGGCGCTAATTAGGCTCTCAATGTTAACCACTGGGTTAACGTCAGCATCGTAGTCTACGCCGTCGAGACCAAACCCAAACAAACGTAAAAACTCATCTTTGTAGCCTTGCATGTCGCTTACTTCGAATAGGTTTTCATCGGTAATGTTAGCCCATATTTTTTCCACTGCAGACTGTACATGGGGTTCTATTTCTTTGTAGTCTGCACGTAAGCGGCCTTCTTCGTCTTGGTATGGTTTGGTACCGTACAGACTCTCGCGGAACAATAGGTCGATTTGCTCAATGCAGCCTTCGTGAGTGCCTTCTTGTTTCATTACTTTAAACAATAAACCAAGGTATAGCGGCATCACAGGAATGGCAGCACTGGCCTGGGTCACCACTGCTTTGAGTACCGATACGCGGGCATCGCCTTTGATACGTTGCATTTGCTCGCGAATACCCACTACTTTGAGGTCTAGGTCTTTTTTGGCTTGGCCAATGGTGCCGTCCCAATAAATATCGCGTGTTACTTGTTCGCCTACATAGGTGTATGCCGTGGTCTTGCAGCCTGGTGCCAATACACCTGCATCGCTGAGTGCCGAAATCCACATTTGCCAATCTTCACCACCCATTACCGCCACGGTGTTATCAATTTCTTCTTGGTTGGCTTGGCCTATGGCAAATTCTTTAATAATGCCTTTGTCGGTATCCACGCCTTGCTGAATCACGTCTTTGCCAATGGGCTTGAGCGTGGACATATGGACTTCGCCGGTTTTGGGGTGCTGGCGACGAGGGGATGCAAGGCTGTAGACCACGAGATCAACTTGGCCTAGGTCGGCTTTGATGGTGTCGACGGTCAGTTGTTTAACTGCGTCTGAAAAGGCATCACCGTTAATGCTCTTGGCATAAAGGCCTTTAGCTTGTGCTGCATCATGGAAGGCTGCAGAGTTATACCAGCCGGCCGTACCCGGTTTCTTTTCGGTGCCTTCTTTTTCAAAAAATAAACCTAAGGTAGCGGCGTCGCTGGCAAAGGCCGAGGTAATGCGCGAGGCTAAGCCGTAGCCGGTGGACGCACCAATAACCAACACTTTTTTAGGGCCATTAGCTAAGCTGCCGTTGGACTGCACATAGTCAATTTGGCTTTGAACGTTAGCGGCGCAGCCGGTCGGGTGGGTGGTGATACACATAAAGCCGCGAACACGAGGTTTGATAACCATGAAGGAATCCTTTACAAATGAGGCTTAAAATTGCCCAGTGGAAAAATTAACGGCTTATTATAGCTTGCCATGGCGCAATAATCAGCTTGCTAAAAAATCTTAATTAATCATTGATTAATGGTGTTATTACCTTATAATACGCGCACTGATTTAGCAGAGAGATTAAGCCTCTGCAAACGGATCATGTGGGTGATTAGCTCAGTTGGGAGAGCATCTGCTTTACACGCAGAGGGTCGGCGGTTCGAACCCGTCATCACCCACCACTTATTCTGAAAAAGGCGACTGTTATAGGTCGCCTTTTTTTTGCCTCAATTTTGTCTTTGTTGAATTAGACTTTGGTATAGCCTTGGCGTATATTGCCCCGCAATAATAATTATAATGTTGAGGTCGGGTAGAAAAAGCGGGCGTACGGGAGCAAATACGCTTTAACTCGCCTTGCCGAAATGTCACCTATGACGCTGCCACAGAACTGTTCTCAGTAACGGTGCATGACCACACCAAAGACACGATTTACACCGAATTATTTGATCATGTGGTGGTGGCTACGGGGCACTTCTCAACACCCAACGTACCTTGGTATCCGGGTTTTGACAGCTTCGGTGGCCGCGTACTCCATGCCCACGACTTCCGTGATGCGCTGGAGTTTAAGGGCAAAGATGTGTTGTTTATGGGCAGTAGTTATTCGGCTGAAGACATCGCTTCTCAGTGTTACAAATACGGCGCTAAATCTATTACTCTAAGTAGCCGCTCCGATGGCTTAAAATTTCATTGGCCAGACAATTTTGAGCGTCGGGTTGGTGTCGATCATGTAGCGGGTAATACCGTAACCTTTACCGATGGCAGTACCAAGCAGGTGGATGCCATTATTTTGTGTACTGGCTACAAACACTTCTTCCCGTTCATGGCCGATGACTTGCGTTTAGAATGTGAAAATCGTTTGTGGGTGCAGCCTTTGTACAAAGGTGTGTTGTGGATTGATAATCCAAAGTTGGTTTATTTGGGTATGCAAGATCAGTTTTATACCTTCAACATGTTCGATGCACAGGCATGGTATGCGCGTGATGTGATTATGGGGCGTATTGAAGCTCCAAATAAGGCCGCGATGCAAACTGATAGTGACGCTTGGCTGGCGCGCGAAGAAAAACTAGAAACTGACTCGGATATGATTTGGTACCAGGGGGACTATACGCAAGACCTTATTGATGCCACGGACTACCCTAATTTTGATATTGCTGGCGTAAACCGAACCTTTGAGGAGTGGGAGGGCCATAAGCATAACGACATTATGGGGTTCCGTAATAAGTCTTTTAAGTCTCTGATTTCGGGAACTCAATCTCCACCTCACCATACACCTTGGTTAGACGCGTTGGACGACTCCCTTGAGTCATATTTAGATAATTAGGCCTCGTAACCCGGGGTGTTGAAAAAAGAGGGCGTGGCCCTCTTTTTTGTATTTGAGCGAAATGGATGAGAGGGGAATGGTGTGGGTTTAGGGCTTTACGACCTGCTGTTATCGCCAAAAAGTCGAATATATCCTGTTTTTTGTCGTTTTGCGCTCAAAAACGACACAAGGTGTCGATTTATCCTTCTACCCCCTAGGCCAATTATTTTACTTTTTCAACACTAGATAAAGTACCTATTTTGCATGATCATACTTTATTATTTCTGCCAACCAGCCACCTGTGGCTACAACAATAATAGCGGAGGCACACATGGGCCAATATAACGCCCTGAACATCGCTTGGAACGCTCTGCGAGGCCATAAAAATTGGCAGCGTGCGTGGCGTGATCCAGAACCAAAATCCAACTATGACGTGATTATCATTGGTGGTGGTGGCCACGGCCTTGCTACAGCCTACTACTTGGCTAAAAACCACGGTATTACCAACGTCGCGGTGCTTGAAAAAGGCTGGATTGGTGGTGGTAACGTGGGTCGTAACACTACTATTGTACGTTCTAACTATTTATTAGATGGCAACGCGCCATTCTATGAGCATGGTATGAACCTGTGGCGCGACATGGCGCAAGACTTAAACTACAACGTTATGTTTTCGCCTCGTGGTGTAATGAACATTGCCCATACTAAGTCGCAATACGATACCTTTGCACGTCGTGCTAACACCATGCGCCTGAACGGCATTCAAGCCGAACTACTAAGCCGTGAAGAAGTGCTAGAACGCGAACCTATTATTGATGGCAGTGCCGATACGCGTTTCCCTGTGTGGGGCGGTATTTTACAGCCAGACGCCGGTAACGCTCGCCATGATGCCGTAGCTTGGGGTTATGCCCGTGCCGCCGACCAGTTGGGCGTAGACATTATTCAAAACTGTGAAGTAATCGACTTTATTAAGCAAGGTGAGCGCATTATTGGTGTTAAAACCAGTCGTGGTGACATCCATGCAGAAAAAGTAGGTATGGCCGTTGCTGGTTCTTCTAGCCGTTTGGCAGAGAAGTTGGACTTGCGCCTACCGATTGAAAGCCATGTATTACAAGCCTTTGTAACCGAACCCTACAAGCCACTCATTAATGGTGTGGTGACCTTTGGTGCGGGCCACTTTTATGTGTCTCAGTCAGACAAAGGCGGTGTGGTATTTGGTGGTGACATCGACGGCTACAACACTTACGCTCAACGCGGTAATTTACCCGTGTTTGAAGACGTCATTGCCGGTGGTTTAACCATGATGCCGTGTTTGTCGCGCCTTAAGTTGCTACGTAACTGGGGCGGTGTGATGGACATGTCAATGGACGGTTCACCTATTATTGACGTTGGCCCAATTGACGGTTTATACCTCAACACGGGTTGGTGTTACGGTGGCTTTAAGGCCACTCCTGCCTCGGGTTATTGTTTTGCGCATACCATTGCCAATGACGAAGCCCACGAACTTAACAAAGCTTATACCTTAGATCGTTTTGCCAAAGGCTACACGATTGATGAAAAGGGTATGGGTCCATATCCGAAGGCGCACTAATTATGATACGAATTAATTGCCCCTATTGTGGTGAACGCGAACACAGTGAATTCACTTACGGTGAAGACGCGACTCGTACCACACCAGACAATGACGCTCCGATGGAGCAGTGGAACAAGTTTGTTTACGAGCGGGATAACCCCGCGGGTGAACACATTGAATATTGGCACCATGCGTTTGGTTGCAGAGCTTGGTTAAAAGTTCAGCGCAACACTATAACGCACGACATTTCTTGGGTGGGTTTACCCCATGAAAATCCGGAGGCTGCATCATGAGCGGATTTAGACATGGCGCAGGCCGTCTAGGCGATGCCCAACTCAACTTTACCTTTGATGGTAAACCCATGCTTGCACGCGCTGGCGACACGGTAGCTTCGGCTCTGTTAGCCAATGGCGTAGAAGTGGTTGGACGTAGTTTTAAATATCACCGCCCACGTGGTGTAACTTCAAGTGGCCCAGAAGAAGCAGGCGCATTGGTCACCATTGGCGCGGGTGGTAAAGCCGATCCTAATGCCCGTGCAACCATGGAGCCAGTGACCCAAGGTTTGGAAGTGTTTTCTCAAAACTGTTTCCCGTCACCTAAGTTCGACTTGATGTCTGTCAATGGTTTAGCCGGTGCCATCTTGCCTGGTTCGTTGTTCTCAGCGGGTTTCTACTACAAGACCTTTATGTGGCCAGCGGCCCTTTGGTACAAGTTTTACGAGCCCTCTATCCGTGCCGCTGCAGGTATGGGTGTGCCACCTAAGGTTGCTGACCCAGACATTTACGACCGCATTCAGATGTTCTGCGACGTGGCTGTTGTGGGTGGTGGTTCTGCGGGTTTAACGGCTGCCTTGAGCGCCTCGCAAAGTGGTTTGCGTGTGGTCATCTTTGATGAACATAACGACCTGGGTGGTCAGTTACTTAACGAAGCAAACAACGACGTCAATGCCGACCTAGAACAATGGCGTGCAGACACCATTGCGGCTTTAACGGCGGCAGATAACGTGACTGTGTTAACACGTGCTGTATGTTGGGGCCGGTTTGACGGCAACATGTTGGCAGCACACCAAAGTGTGGATGGCAAAGTACGTCAAAACTACATCAAGGTACAAGCTAAGAAGATTATCATTGCAGCCGGCGCCATTGAGCGTCCGCTGGTGTTTGGTAACAACGACAAGCCTAACGTCATGTTAGCCTCTGCGGCACGCCGTATGCTCAACCACTATGGTACAGCCACGGGTAAGATGTTGGCTGTATTCACCAACAACGACAGTGCGTACCAAACTGCATTTGATTACTCAGATGCTGGCATTCAGGTTTCTGCCGTGGTGGATAGCCGCCAGTACCCAGGCCAAGCCTTGGTAGATGGCTGTAAGTCGCGTGGTATTACCTTGCATACACAAGCCGTAGTGACCGAAGCCAAAGGTTGGCAAGCGGTACGTAGCATTGAAATTGCAGACCTTGCGGCCAATGGTCAAAGTGTTCGCAATCGTCGTCGTGTTGCCTGTGATGTGCTGGCACATTCAGGTGGTTGGACGCCGCAAGTTCAAATGGCTGCACACGGTGGTAAGCCACCGGTGTATGACAAGACCATTGCTGCCTTTGTCGTCGGCGACCAAGCTCCAGACACTTATTCTGTTGGTGCTGCTGAAGGCGAAAATGGTTTGTTAGCCGGTGTTGCTCAAGCATTAGAAGCCGCTAAGGCTGCCTGTGCTGAATTGGGTGGCACGGCAGGTTCTGTCACCGCACCACCACAAGATCGTGACGGCGCAACCAACATTGTGCCTTTATGGAGCGTGCCTGCTAAAGGTAAGCAGTTGGTTGATATCCAGCACGACGTGACTGCCGCCGACGTGGTTCAGTCCCACAGTGAAGGTTTTGTGTCGGTAGAACACCTTAAGCGCTACACCACACTCGGCATGGCCAACGATCAAGGCCGTACTTCTAACGTTAACGCCTTGGCTATTATGGCCCAGTGTCGCGGAGTGAGCATTGCCGAAGCCGGAACTACACGTTTCCGTGCACCCATTGCCCCTGTGTCTATGGGTGGTTTTGCGGGCCGCGAAATTGGCAAGCACTTTAAGCCTGTTCGTCGTACACCGATGCAAGAATGGCATGAAGCAGCAGGCGCTGTATTCGTGCAAGCGGGTATGTACATGCGTCCACAGTATTACCCACAAGCGGGTGAGACTATTGATGATGCCTACGAGCGTGAAACCGCTCATGTACGTCAAAAAGTGGGCATCTGTGATGTTACTTCCTTAGGTAAAATCGAAATTGTTGGCCCAGACGCTGCCGAGTTCCTCGACCGTGTTTACATCAACATGTTCAGCACCCTAAAAGTAGGCAAGGCGCGTTATGGCGTAATGTTACGTGAAGACGGTATCGTTTATGATGACGGCACCACCTCTCGTTTTGCTGAAGACCGCTTCTTTATGACCACCACTACGGCCAAAGCTGGCCCAGTGATGGCCTACTTGGAGCGCTGTTTAGAGATTGATTGGCCAGAACTAAAAGTACGTGTGAGCTCTGTGAGTGAACGTTGGGGTGCCATGGCCGTTGCCGGTCCTGATTCACGTGCAACGCTAACGGCGGCTTTCCCATCGGTAGACTTCAGCAACGAAGCTTTCCCATTCATGGGTGTGGTTCATGCCGAGCATAACGGTGCACAGATGGTTATCTTGCGTATCAGTTTCTCTGGCGAAATGGCTTATGAAGTGTATGCAACTTCTGAGCATGCAACAGACATTTGGCAAACCGTTGTTGATGCGGGTCAGGCTTACGATATCGTGCCTTACGGTTTGGAAACTCTTGGTGCATTGCGTATTGAGAAAGGCCACGTAACCGGTGCAGAGCTAGACGGTCGTGTGACCTTAGGCGATGTACACATGGACGGTATGGCTTCTAAGAAGAAGTGGTTTGTAGGTAAGAACTTAAAAGAGCGTGAAGGTATGGTACACCCAGACCGTCCGCAGTTGGTTGGTTTGAAGTCGGTTGATCCGCGCACACCCATCTCTACGGGTTCTATCTTAGTGACTGAAGCTAACGCTACGGCCGGTGCGGATAAGCAAGGTTGGGTCAGTTCTATGACCTATAGCCCTGAACTTGGTAACTTTATTGCCTTAGGTTTCCTACGCGGTGGTAAAGATCGTATTGGTGAGCGCATTTATGCCGCTTACCCGGTAAAAGGTATAAATGTTGAAGTGGAAGTTGTAAGCAACCACTTTGTTGATCCAACTAACGATAGGGTGAAAGGCTAATGGCTGGTGCATTAAACGGGCATTTTGAAATGCCACAAACTTTCGCTGCAGTCAGCATCGATCTCACTGCCACAAATATGTGGCAGCTCGAAGGCTGCGAAAACGTAGACGCAAAAGTAGCTACTATTGCTGGCATGGCTGTGCCGGCACAAGGTCAAGTGACGGTGCAGGGCGATGAGCGTTTAGTATGGGGCGGTCGTGACCGCTACTATCTCACTACCGCGCGCACAGACCTAACCGATGGCGATGGCGTTTACGCTACGGATCAAACCTATGGTAAAACCCAACTATTGATTACTGGTGAAGACGCCCGTGCCCTATTGGCCCGTGGTTTACCACTGGATATCAGTGAAGGTCAGTTTGCTATTGGCGAAGTTCAGCACAGCCACATTAACCACATAGGTGTAAGCGTCATTCGCAACGCCGATGTCAGTGGCCAACCACAGTTTGAAGTATGGGTGATGCGCGGTTTCGCCAAATCCCTTACGGAATTCTTGGTACATTCGGCAGAGACGTTACGTTAGTCATCCTGACGCAACTGCTCGTCATCCTTACGCGACTGCTCGTCATCCTGACGCAGGTCAGGATCTCTAGATTCCGGCCTACGCCGGAATGACGAGGGAGCCTGCGCCGGAATGACACTTGAAACGTCATCCTGACGCAACTGCTCGTCATCCTGACGAAGGTCAGGATATCAAACGCAATAAAGGCCCGTAATAGCGACTATTGCTGGCCTTTTTTTATTTACGGAGCTTGGTTTTCATGCCAAGATTCGACTACCAACCAATATTATCAGGAGGCCCCATGGCTGGCTTATTACCCAATGTAGATCCCGACGGATTGTTAGAGTATTCAGTGGTTTACACCGACCGTGCCCTAAACCATATGTCCCAGTCTTTCCAAGGCGACATGCGTTATATTTCTAACACCTTAAAGAGCGTTTACGCTGCCGAGCAAGTGGCTATTGTGCCAGGTTCTGGCACCTTCGGAATGGAAGCTGTGGCCCGCCAATTTGCCACCGGCAAAAAGACCTTAGTGATTCGCAACGGTTTCTTTAGCTTCCGTTGGACCCAAATTTTAGAAATGGGCAGCATCGCCGCCAGTTCTACTGTGCTTAAGGCGCGTCAAGCGCAATCGGGCGACACCGAAGCCTTTGCTCCAGCTCCTATCGAAGAAGTATTAGCGACCATCGCTAGCGAAAAGCCAGACGTCGTTTTTGCACCCCATGTAGAAACTTCCTCAGGCATGATTTTGCCAAATGACTACATCAAAGCCGTCACCGACGCAGTTCACGCCGTGGGCGGTATATTCGTACTCGACTGTATTGCTTCTGGTTGCCTATGGGTAGACATGAAAGCCATGGGCGTAGACGTGTTAGTCAGCGCGCCTCAGAAGGGTTGGAGTGGTTCACCTTGTTGTGGGTTAGTGATGATGGGCGAGCAGGGCGTAGCCGCTTTAGAAGCCTCTACCAGCACTAGCTTTGCCTGCGACCTTAAAAAATGGCGAGACATCATGGCGGCCTACGAAAACGGCGGCCATGCATACCATGCTACTATGCCTACGGACTCCATTGCAGGTTTTGCCAACGTCATGCGCGAAACCGAAGACTATGGTTTTGACAAGGTAAAAGCAGAGCAGCAAGAACTAGGCGACGCCGTACGTGCATTGCTAACCTCTAAAGGTATTAAGAGCGTAGCGGCAGAAGGTTTTGGCGCACCAGGCGTAGTGGTTAGCTACACCTCTGACGCTAATATCCAAAACGGCAGCAAGTTTGCCGCCCTAGGTATGCAAATCGCCGCTGGCGTACCACTCGTGTGCGACGAGCCAGAAGGCTTCCGTACCTTCCGTTTAGGCTTGTTTGGTTTGGACAAACTGCATAATGTAGAACGCTCTGTGGCTTCTTTGGATGCCGCTTTGGATCAAGTGCTTTAATCGCAAAGATCCTGAATCAAGCATAGGATGACGGAGAACGTCATTCCGGACTTGATCCGGAATCTCTAAAAAGCCCGCATTAGCGGGCTTTTTAGTTTATTGAGACTTGTGTTATAGCTGCCGTTCCATGTGATGACGGCGAAGATGCAATGCCTTGTGCTCGCTCAAACTCTGTTGTGAAATCAGCTATTGGTCGCGCATCTTCTGTTAATGCTTGCTTTAAACTTTGTATGGTTTGGGCGTAGTCCGCTAATGCCGCCATTTTTTCGTATGATTCGGCATCCTGAATAACAATAGAGGCCTTGCCGTTTACGGTGAGGATTTCTGGACGCTTGCTTAGGGAGAGCCTTTTAATATGCTCAGCTGGTTTGCGACTAAACTCAGTCACAGTATAAATGTCAGAACTTTGAAACATATTTCGAGCCTAAAAGCAGGTTATTACCTGTTTACGCTCCTTGAGATCAATAAGCAACGGTTGTTTGTGTTCACGTCGTCGTTCTGGACTTGATCCGGAACCTCAGCCAGTTTGCAGGGATCCTGAATCAAGTTCAGGATGACGTTTGGCAGGGATCCTGAATCAAGTTCAGGAAGACAATAACTAAAACATGCCTAACTCTAAACCAGCTGCCATATATTGGCCTAGCTCAAAACACTGGTCGTTAAAACTGTCTTGCCAGTCTCCTTTACACACCAACACCGGTTGAACTAAGGTCCAATGTAACCCCGTACAAATAGACTCCACGGCTCGGTGGGTGCCGGTGCCATCTAATCCTGCGCGAATCACTAAGGCGTAAGCTAGGCCCTGTTTTAGATCCAACACGGGGTAATATACACGGTCAAACCAATCTTTGGTGGCTCCAGCCATATATCCAAGATTTTCTGTCGTGATAATGATTACTGCGTCTGCAGCCAACAGCTGTTCTGGCTGGCACGCCAGAGGTGCAACTACAGATACTAAAACCTTGTCGGCTTCTGCGGCCACGGTGCCAGCCACACAGGCAGCCACTAATGATTGCGTGTTGGGGGACGGCTGGTGGGCAACGATGAGTAAATTTTTCTGCATTGGGCCAGTGTAGCATCCCTCGATATACAGTTAACATGGCTATCTGCTAGACTCATCTGAATTTCCATTTATAGAGAGTTTAGAAGCATGGCGCAATTTATCATTACCTATTTAGGCGGCAATCAGCCCGCAACACCAGAAGAGGGCCGCGCTCACTTTGCTCAATACATGCAGTGGGTTAAGGCGTTGGGAGATACCGTTGTGAGTGCAATGAATCCGTTAAAAGATACCCATCAAGTGTCCCCAGATGGCAAGGTTGCTACCAATACGGGCACCAAAATGTCTGGCTTCACCATCATTGAGGTAGACTCCATTGAAGCTGCGGTAAAGATCACCAAAGCCTGTCCGTTCCTAGATATCGGCGGCACCTTAGAAGTGTCTGAACTGGTACAAATGCCGGATTAACCCGGGTCCTAAAGGCGAACTACATGGTCTTAATACATCTAGCAGAACCAGACAAAGATACCCGCTATTACCTTAAAATTGACTTAGCCACCGCTAAGGTTATTGAACTGGGTATGGGTAATCGTCATGAATTACTCAAACAGAGCAAAGCCGAAAACGTAACCCGAGAGCAGGGCTGGCACCGTGTGCTGATTTCTCTTGGGCAATACAACCATTTGCGCGCCAGCACTCTGGTAGATCCTGGTGCTGATGCATAGCCAGATCAAAGGTAACGTAAAAATCCGCGACCCGGAATTGTGCCGTTTGTTTGCAAACCAACCTTAGTAACCAACCACCTCAAAATAAAGACTGGAGACGCTTGTGCCAACAGCAGAAAAACTCAATTACGTAGAATACCCAGCACGAGACTTAGTGGCCACCAAGGCATTTTTCGCGCACGCCTTTAACTGGGTATTTGAAGACTATGGCCCGGATTACTGCGCCTTTTCTAACCAAGGTTTAGATGGTGGCTTTTATACGTCTGATGTTTGTTCTACAGCAAAAGAGGGTGGGGCGCTGTTGGTGCTTTTGAGCGAAGACTTAGAGGCGACGCAAGCGAAGGTAGAAGCCGCAGGCGGCACTGTTGTGCGAGCGATTTTCGATTTTCCAGGCGGCAGGCGTTTTCACTTCACCGAACCTAGTGGTAATGAATTGGCGGTATGGTCAAAAATTTAGTTTTGAGCATTAATAGTTGTGTGCCGGCGGTTAAGTAGCTTAGTGCACTGCAAAACAAGTGGTCGAACATGCCGTCACGCAACGCATTGTTCACACCCTTTATATTGTTAATTCCGTTGCAGAAGCGGCTTCGCTAGTGGGCACGGCTACCCGTCAACTCCAAAGGGTGATACACCAAGCAGCGGGGTTTTTCGCTGGATCATGCAAAGGTCTGGGTGAATATTTGAACTACACTTGAAATATTATATTTGCTAAAAGGTGGCACAATATGAAAACTCAGTCGAAGTTGATTAGTGGGCGAGTAAATGAAGCACTTTTGGATGCCACCACAGAAACGGATATTGCCCGCCAAATAAAAGAAGATCACGAGGAAGCAATGTTAGACGCGGCTAAGTACACACGACACGTGCGTCATAAATTAGGTTTTAGCCAAACCCAACTTGCCCAGCATATTGGGGTTTCAATTGACACCATACGCAATTGGGAACAAGGCAAGCGCACACCAGTTGGCGCAGCGAAAGCCTTGTATCAGGTGCTTGATAAAGAGCCAGAAGCTGCATTGTCAGCATTGTCTTAGGTTTTGAACTACGCGTATTAGTTTTTAAGCGTATGTAAACCACACTCACGACCCGCTTCGGCCTTAGTCGGGTCGAAGTAGCGGGCTTCGTCGGGCAAGCCGTGCTTGGCCAAGTAGTTCTGCATATCTTCTAAACTCCAATCCAATAACGGTGACACCTTGATCATGCCATTGGGCCCGTGTGCTACGGTGTCCATTTGTTGTCGCAATTGGCTTTGTTCACGCCGCAGGGCCGTGAGCCATACTTCTGGCGCTAGCTCGTCCATAGCGCGTTTAAACGGTTCTAGTTTGAACTGTTGGGTAAACTCGGCATGAGCGGGGTCGTTTATAGTAGGAATGCCTCCCATCACGGCGTCTCGCCTAGCTGCACTTACTTTAGGTGTGTAAACGTCTACCTTAAGTCTGAGTTGTTCAATTACTTTGTCGGCAAATACATAGGTTTGAGGCATGTTGTAACCCGAATCAATCCATAACACCTGGATTTCGGGAGAGACTTGCTTGACCATGTGTAATAACACAGCTTCTTGGGGCCCAAAGTTGGTGGTGACTAAGGTTTTTCCACCTAGGCCGATGGCCCATTCAACCACTTGTTGTGCGTTGCTTGAGGCAAGCTGCTGATTAGCCCGTGACAGATTTAAGGCGCTTAAATCATCATTGGCGGCACTGGTAGAGGTGACCTTTAGCTCGGAGATCATGCCCGCAGCAGCAGTAGCGTGGCTAATTTTATCAATAAGAATGAACGAACCTAGGCCTTTGCTGTTGTTAAATTCCGAGGCCGGTATAGGCGCGTCTAAGTAAACTTCTACTAAACCAATTTCGTTAAGCTGTAAGTCCGATGCTGGACGCTGTTCGAGGGTGTTCACATCGATTTGGTGGTGGATGTTTTTAATACGAGCGTTGATGCGTTTGCCACCCAACTTTAATTCATAGTCGCGGCTCAAGCTGAGGGGCTGTTGGTCCATCCACACCAAATCTGCGGTGAGCTGTTGGCTGCTTACTGTGTGGTTAGCGCTTTCCACATGCACCAAAGTGTCGCCACGGGAAATATCAATTTCATCCGTTAAGGTCACCGTAATGGCCATGGGCGCAAACGCTTGTTGTAAGTCGCCGTCGGCGGTGACTATTTTTGCAATGTGGCTAGTGTGGCCAGACGGTAACACTTTAACAGCGTCGCCTGGCTTTACGTTACCAGAAGCAATAGTGCCGCAATAGCCACGGAAACTTGCGTTGGGTCGGTTGACGTATTGTACCGGTAGCTGCCAGTCGCCTTGAGTGAGGTCGGTGGCGGTGTCTAAGTCTTCTAATAAAGGCAATAGCGCAGGGCCGGTGTACCATGGCATGTGCGGACTTTCGTCTACTACATTGTCTCCTGTCAGTGCCGATACCGGTACAAAGTGGATATTAGGTAGGTCTAGATTGCCGGCAAATTCGCGGTAGTCTTTTTCTATGGCTTTAAACACATCATGGCTATAGTCCATTAGGTCCATTTTATTAACCGCAACTACCACGTGTTTAATGCCTAATAAAGACACAATAAAACTGTGACGACGGGTTTGTGTAAGCAATCCTTTACGCGCATCAATCAAGATAATGGCTAAGTCGCAGTTGGATGCGCCGGTTGCCATGTTGCGGGTGTATTGCTCATGTCCCGGGGTGTCGGCAATGATGAACTTGCGCTTAGCCGTAGAGAAGTAGCGGTATGCTACATCAATGGTGATGCCTTGTTCACGCTCTGCTTGTAAGCCATCTACAAGCAGCGCTAGATCCAAATCACCACTATGTTGGCTGCCATTAGCAACATTTTTAATAGCAGCTAAATGGTCTTCATACACCAGTTTACTGTCGTGTAACAAGCGACCAATAAGAGTAGATTTACCATCATCCACGCTACCACAAGTGAGTAAACGCAGAAGGCTTTTGTTTTCATGCTGGTTTAGGTAAGCATGAATGTCTTGTTCGATTAATTCGCTTTGATGGCTCATTAGAAGTAGCCCTCCGCTTTTTTAAGTTCCATTGATCCTGCTTGGTCGGCGTCAATCAACCGGCCTTGGCGCTCTGAGGTGGTAGCCAGCAGCATTTCTTGAATGATTTCTGGCAAGGTGTTGGCGGTAGATTCAACTGCGCCTGTTAGGGGGTAACAACCCAAGGTTCTAAAGCGCACCGATTTTTTTTCGATGGTTTCATTGGCGGCAATAGGCATACGTTCGTCATCCACCATGATGTCAATGCCGTCGCGTTTAACCACGGGACGTTGAGCGGCAAAGTACAAAGGCACAATGTCTATTTGCTCCATGTAGATGTACTGCCACACGTCGAGTTCTGTCCAGTTGGAAATGGGGAATACACGAATGCTTTCGCCTTTATTTATGCGGGTATTAAACAGGTTCCACAACTCTGGACGTTGGTTCTTAGGGTCCCAGCGATGTTCTTTAGAGCGGAACGAAAACATACGTTCTTTAGCGCGGGAGCCTTCTTCGTCTCGGCGTGCGCCGCCAAAGGCGGCGTCAAACCCGTAGTGGTCCAGGGCTTGTTTTAAGCCTTGGGTTTTCATCACATCGGTATGAACTTTAGACCCGTGGGTAAAGGGGCTAATGTTCATATCTAAACCGTCTTGATTAATGTGGGTGATGAGCTCCATGCCAGATTCGGCTACCGCCTTCTCACGAAACTGAATCATCTCTTTAAACTTCCAGGTTGTATCCACATGCAGCAGCTTGAACGGTGGCGGCGCAGGGTAAAATGCTTTTTTGGCTAAATGCAGCATCACCGACGAGTCCTTACCAATGGAATAAAGCATCACTGGATTATTGAACTCAGCCACAACTTCACGCATGATATGAATGCTTTCCGCTTCTAATTGTTTGAGATGGCTTAGACGAGCTTTAGAGATCTTACTCACGGCATGTTGCTCCCGGTTTTAATTGGCTGGCCCTATCTGAAGCTGCAGATTGGTGCCATGGATTGCGGGCATTATGCCACCACTTTTTTAAAAGAAAAAGTAATAAAAAACTTAAACGTTATTCCATTTTGTTATATGTAGGCGAATATCTCGACCCCAACAACCCAGATTAAGAGGCACTAATGACCGTAGAAAAAACCATTTCGATTACCTTAGTTGATTATCAAAACCCACAACAAATGGCCATGCTAATTGCTCAGTTGGGTGAGTATGCCCTTGATGACATGGGCGGTGGTCAGGCTTTGTCAGAAGAAGTAAAGCAGCGCTTGATGCGAGACTTGCCCAAACAACAACAAAATTTTAGTTTGTTGGCGTGGGTAGGGGATGAGTGTGCCGGCATGACCAATTGCCTGTGGGGCTACTCCACGTTTGCGGCGCAACCTTTGGTAAATATTCATGACTTGGGCGTACAAAAACAATTCCGTGGTATGGGCATCAGTACCGCGTTACTCAAGGCCGTAGAAGACCATGCTCGGCAAGGCAATGCCTGTAAAGTAACCCTAGAAGTATTGGGTAATAATACTATTGCCAAAGCCTCGTATAACAAATTTGGTTTTAACGCCTATGAATTAACCGAGGGCGCCGGTAAAGCAGAATTCTGGCAAAAATACCTGTAATATGCCGGTTGGCTTGAGTGACTGACACAATTGGTTTACTCAAGGAGACGTCACTAATCCGTGTGATCCATGGTTTAGTTTTAACCTCAATTGAGTTGGAATAATGGTTTGAATTTATCTACATTTGGTCAAAAGTTTAGCGGTGAAGCGGGCATTACGGTGCTTATGGACGACATCACCAATGCCCTTTCAAGTGGCCGCGACATGATTATGATGGGTGGTGGTAATCCTGCTAATATCCCAGAAATAGAGCTCATAATGCAGCAACGTCTGCAAAAACTGGCTAATGATCCAGTGGCTGTGCGCAGCCTTGTAGGCAGTTATGATCCTGCCCAAGGCAATGCCGATTTAATTGATGCCCTTGCTTCGTTGTTCAGTAAAAAGCTCGGTTGGCCGGTAACACGCAATAATATTGCCCTCACTAATGGTAGTCAATCTGCCTTTTTTATGTTGTTCAATATGCTCGCCGGTGAGTTTGACGATGGCACCCACAAGCAAATTCAGCTACCCATGGCACCCGAATACATTGGCTATGCCGATGCCGGTATTGGCCCAAGTTTATTCACCGCGGCCCACCCCAACATTGAGCAGCTGGAACAGCGCCAGTTTAAATACCGAGTCAAGTTTGATGACTTACACGTAGGGCCAAATACCGGCGCTATCTGTGTGTCTCGTCCTACCAACCCTACGGGCAACGTCATTACCGACGACGAAGTAGAACAGCTCGATGCCTTAGCCAAAGCCAATAAGGTGCCGCTTATTATCGACGGTGCCTATGGCATACCGTTTCCGGGGCTTATTTATACCCCAGCCACGCCGTTTTGGAATGACAACACTATTGTGTGTTTGAGTTTGTCTAAGTTTGGTTTGCCCGGCGCCCGTACGGGCATTGTAGTGGCTAATGAAGAAACTATCCGCACTATATCTGGAATTAATGCCATTATTAACCTAGCCAGTGGCAGTTTTGGTGCGGCACTAACCACCGATCTTATTGCCTCTGGTGAAATCATCGACTTGAGTCAAAAGGTGGTACGACCCGCCTATGAAGCCCAATTAGCCTTTGCTCAAAAAACGCTGCATGAAGTTATGGACCCTAATGTGCCTTACGCCATGCATAAACCAGAAGGGGCCATGTTCCTTTGGCTGTGGTTTAAAGACATGCCCATCACCAGTCAAGAACTCTACGAACGGCTCAAAGAGCAGGGCGTGGTGGTGGTTTCTGGGCATAACTTTTTTGTCGGTATTGATGACGATTGGCAGCATCAACATGAGTGTATTCGTATTAACTATGCGGCCCAATCGCCCGAACGTATTGCTGCTGGTTTAACCATTATCGCGAATGAGGTCCAAAAAGCCTACGGCTAACTTTTGAGTCCTACTAGGCCGCCATTTCGTCATATCAGGCCTCCATTTCGTCATACTAGGCCCACATTTCGTCCTACTAGGCCCCCAATTTCGTCATACCGGCGCAGGCCGGTATCTAGCTTCTGAAACAAGTTCAGAACGACGAGGTTGGTATCCATGGCTTGGATTAAAATGTATGCGATTTTGTTGGTTTTGGCTCTATCCACAGCTTCAAAAAAGCAGTATTGTGGCGCCCTTAAGATAAGCACTTATGGTGGAGATGCGCGCCATGTTGCACGAAATAAAAGCCAGCTGGGCTCTGCTATTAGGTATAGGTTTTATTATGGTGGGCAATGGGCTGCAAGGCACATTGCTGGGCGTGCGGGCCAGTTTGGAAGGATTTGAAACCTTTACCACCGGCATTATCATGTCGTTTTACTTTTCAGGCATGTTAATAGGCAGTATTCTTACCCCAAAACTAGTGGCGCGGGTAGGCCACATACGGGTGTTTGCAGCGTTAGCTTCTACCGCATCCATCGCTATTCTTCTGCACAGTATCTACATTAACCCCTATACTTGGAGTTTGATGCGTTTAGTCACCGGTATCTGCTTCTCTGGTTTGTTTGTGGTAACAGAAAGTTGGCTTAACGACCGGGCCAGTAACGAAAATCGTGGCGCCATTTTATCCATTTATATGGTGGTGGTGACTTTAGG
>DPHD01000072.1:0-2691 GCA_003523085.1 Oceanospirillaceae bacterium
AACCCCTTTGTTATTTTATATAATCAAACACTCGTTTGAATCAAACATTTAAAACAACTGTATGATTATTGTCAAGACCAAAACTTGGAAGTCCTCAGATAAATATCAGGCACAAAAAAGCCCGATTAGGAATACTCCAAAGCGGGCTTTTTAAAGGCGTTAAGCTAGTGCTTAGTGAACCTTAATCGTAGTGAATGCACCACCGCTAACTTCTTGCTCTTTGTACGATCCAGCAGGGTCACCGTTAACATCAAATTCTACGTTGGTTGCGCCTTCGTAGTTGATCTGACCGCCGTCTGCCAAGATCTGTAGACCTTTAGCCAATTCGCCAGGCAGGATGATCTCGCCAGGAGCGTTAGCTACGTTGCTGATGTTAGCAACGATGCCAGCACGGTCTGCAGAACCTGCAGCTTGCATAGCTAGAGCCAACAATGCACCAGCGTCATAGGCTTGAGCAGCGTATGGCGCAGAACCGTCTAGGCCAGCAGCAGCAGCGACGTCGTTAAACATTGCAGCGCCTTCAGACTCAGAACCAGGAAGAGTACCGAAGGTACCTTCGATGCCACCGTCTACGTCAAGTAGAGAGTCACCGATCATGCCGTCGGCTAGGATAAAGCGATCAAATGCGCCAGAGTCCAAAGAAGCCTGGATCACACCACGGCCACCTTGGTCAACATAACCAAGAACCACTAGCTCAGATGCGCCAGAAGCTGACAAGGCGCCAACTTCAGCAGAGTAGTCTGCTTTGCCGTCTTCGTGTGCTGCTTCAATAGTGATAGTACCACCCGCGGCACGGTATGCAGTAGCAAACGCGTCTGCTAAGCCCTTACCATAGTCGTTGTTAGTGTAAGTTACCGCCACAGTATCGATACCACGGGCCATAACGATATCAGCCAATACTACGCCTTGACGTGCGTCTGAAGGAGCTGTACGGAAGAATACGCCGTTGTCGTCAATACCAGTTAAGCCAGGAGAAGTGGCAGAAGGAGAGATCATAGCAACACCATTTGGTGCGCCTACGTTCTTAGCGATTGCACCGGTAACACCAGAACAGTCAGCACCCATAATAGCGACAACGCCGTCAGAGTTAACTAGACGCTCGGCAGCAGCAGTTGCAGCAGCTGCGTCTACACAGGTAGAGTCACCACGTACAGAAGTGATGCTTTCACCACCGAGCAACAAGCCAGAGTTTGATGCTTCGGCAAAGGCCAACTCGGCACTGTCCGCCATAGCTGGAGTTAGAGATTCGATTGGGCCAGTGAAACCAAGAATTACACCAACCTTAATGTCTGCTTGAGCGGCACCAGCGATTAGAGATGCAGCTGCGGTAGCTAGAAGTGTCTTTTTAAACGTGTTTTGCATTAACCTATTCCTCTAGGAATTTTATATTTATATTATGGCATTGGTCACTTTCAAAGGTGTTTGAGGTGAGTCTATGTAGTCGTAAGCTAATTTGGTAGAACGAAACTACTGCCGGTCGTCGTACGGCCTATGTGCCGCAGCGAAGAGCCGAGTATATCCGCTACTAAGACCCGATATCAAACCCTATTTGCGACATATAATTATAAAAAGTCACCTTTTGGCATAAAAGTCTCATTTTTGCCGTTTAAGCAGCTTTTTTTATAGACACTCAACACCCAGCCAGATATCCTACTACGTATACATATTGTTTGATTAAACAGATAGAGACTCCCATGCCAATCCGTATTCCAGACGCCCTGCCTGCCACCAGTGTATTGCAACAGGAAAACGTGTTTGTAATGACGCAAACGCAGGCACTGCAACAAGATATTCGCCCGCTAAAGGTTATTATCCTCAACCTGATGCCCAAAAAAATTGAGACCGAAAATCAGATCATGCGCTTATTGTCTAACTCGCCATTGCAAGTAGACATCGAACTGTTGCGTATCGACAACCGTACCAGCAAGAACACCCCATCTGAACACTTAAATAGTTTCTATCGTAATTTTGAGCAAATCAAACAGCACAATTACGACGGCCTAATTATTACAGGAGCGCCCTTGGGTTTAGTGGCCTTTGAAGATGTTGTTTATTGGCCCCAAGTCGATGAGATAATTCAGTGGTCGCGCACCCACGTGACCTCAACCTTGTTTTTATGCTGGGCCGCGCAAGCGGGGCTCAAGTCTTTATATGGCTTACCCAAACAAACCCGCTCCCAAAAACTATCAGGCATCTATCGCCAAAACGTTAATCCGGGCCATGACGCCCTCACTCGCGGCTTTGACGACCATTTTCTAGCCCCACAATCACGCACTGCAGACTTTCCCGTAGACTACATACAAGCCAATACAGACCTTATTGTGCTAGCCCAATCCGATGCCACGGGTGTTTATTTAATGACCAGTGAAGACCGCCGACAAGTGTACGTGACTGGTCACCCCGAATACAACGCCCAGACTTTAGCCGACGAGTACCATCGTGACCAAGCCGCAGGCTTGAATCCCATGTTGCCGATTAACTATTTCCCCAATGATGACGTCACCGCCACGCCAAGAGCCAAATGGCGCAGCCATGGGCATTTGCTTTTTAGCAATTGGCTCAATTACTGTGTTTATCAAGCCACGCCGTTTGATTTGAAAGACATGCAACCCTCGCTGGATTAGATACCGGCCTGCGCCGGCATGACGCAGGGGTACATCGTCCTGACGATAAAGGCGCGTCGTCCTGACG
>DPHD01000072.1:2852-7338 GCA_003523085.1 Oceanospirillaceae bacterium
TAAAGGCGCGTCGTCCTGACGCAGGTCAGGACCTAAGCTACCGGCCTACGCCGGTATGACAGGTGGGTACGCCGGTATGACACGTGGGTACGCCGGTATGACAGGTGGGTACGTCGTCCTGACGCAGGGGTACGTCGTCCTGACGTAGGTCAGGACCTCATCAAAGCATCACACAATAAGGTCGCAATCGAACCGCTTAAACCTTGCTCACGCATTTGTTGCGCAACTTGTAATGCCCCCAAAAGGCCAGTGAATTAAACCACATCAATACTGCCGATATTCGTAGCCCGTGCCTTGCGGCTCGATTGAAGTTCACGTAACGACACGTAGGCGCCACTTAAACAAATAATGGCAATTCCCAGCCACACGTAAAAATCAGGAAAAAAATCAAACACAAAGTAACTAATGCCAGTCGCGGCTACAATCTCAAAATAATTAAACGGACTTAACTGTGACGCCGTAGCGTACTCACAGGCCTTAATGATTAAATAATGCCCAAAGGCGGCAAACAACCCCATACTCGCCATCATCATTAAGGCCGTTAAGTCAGGTGTTTTCCACACATCAAAGACTAACGGAGTTAACACTAACACCCCACCTACAGCAGTGTAGAATAGAGTTAACAAGGGTTTAGATGAGGCCGTTAGTTTACGCGTAAACATAATATAAAAGGCATAACCTACGCCTGCCACCAGAGCCCACAAAATACTCGGGGAAAAACTATCGCCACTGGGCCGCAACACAACTAGCACACCAACAAAACCGCACACCACCGCCAAACCCCTAGGCCAATCGAATGATTCACCTAACAAAAATGGTGCCACTACAGCCACAACTAATGGCGACACAAACAATAAAGTCAACGCAGTAGGTATAGGGTTATCTCTAATGGCCAAGAAGAACGCCAAGGTAGTGACCGTTAACAAAAGGCTTCGTAATAGCTGATAACCCGGCTGTGGCGGTATACGCCACCAAACATAGCCTTTCCAAATTAACAGCGGCAACAGCCACAAACCATGAAATACAAACCGCGACCAGGTGACTTGAATCACCGGATAATCGGCGGCTAATAATTTTGCAAACAGGTCCAACACGGGCACCATTAACATGGCTAACAGCATTAACAAGATGCCCACTAAAGGCCTAGGTTTATCAGTTTGCATGGGGGGTCTCTGATTTATGGAGTCTTATAGTCACCCGCACTTTAGCCCAACTTATACAGCTTGCATAGGCCTTTACACGAGTTATAAAATACACCATTAATTCAACTTCAAGGAATCCCCATGCCACTACTCACTTTGGAAATGTTTGAAGGCCGAACGGTCGAACAGAAACGTCAAATTGTTGCAGGTCTTACCAAAACCCTATGCGACATCACTGGCGGCAGCCCGAGCGCCGTGCAAGTAATGATCAGAGATGTACCAAAAACCGATTGGGGTTTTGGTGGCGAACTGTGTAGCGACCTGTATCCGGATAAGTAACACCATGTTGAAACCTTTAACTAAACTCAGTGCTATATTTTGTTGTGCATGGTTAGCCGCGTCTGCCAGCCAAGCCGCCGACAGCTTTAATATTTTGCTTTATCACCACGTTAGCGCCACCATGCCGCGCTCAACCTCGTTAACTGCCGAAGAGTTCGAGGGCCACCTCAAGCACCTTAAAGAAAACGATTATCATGTCATTGATTTGGGCGCCGCGCTAAAAGCAGTGCAATCGTCCCAGCCCTTGCCCAGTAAATCTGTAGTGATTACCTTTGACGACGCGTGGCGCGACATTTATGAGCAGGGTTTACCGTTACTCAAAAAGTACGACTATCCCTTTACGGTATTCGTCAATACAGACCCTGTAGACCAGCATAACCGCCACGCAATGACCTGGGATATGCTGCGGGACTTAAAAAATCATAAGGGAACTCTAGCTAACCACACCCGTGACCATGCCTACCTAGTGCGCAAACCAGAGTATGATGACGCTTGGCTCAATGCGACTTTAGCTAACATTGACTATGCACAACGGCGTTTGGTAGAAGAGCTGGGGCCTACGCCCAAGTGGCTGGCCTACCCATTTGGTGAATACAACAACCTCCTAAAGCAGGCCCTTAAAGAGCGTGGTTATACCGCCTTCGGCCAGCAATCTGGTGGCGTGGCCGCCTTTTCCGATTGGCAAGCCCTGCCCCGTTTTCCAGCGGCGGGCCGTTATAGCAACTTAAAGACACTTAAAACCAAGCTCGCTTCAGAGCCATTTCCGGCCGATTACTCAGCCTTCGCAGAACCTGTTATACGTACGGATCAAGGTCAAAACCAACAACCATTACTCACAGTAAACTTAACCCAGTCACAACGCTTAGGCGTGCGCCAACAGCTATCCTGCTTCATTTCGGGCAGTGCCAAAAAACCAACATGGTCAGACAAACTCAACTTTAGTATTGCAGCCAACACGCCCATGGGCAAAGGCCGCAACCGTTACAATTGCACCGCGCCTATTTGGGGTCAAAAAAATTACTATTGGTTATCCCACCAGTGGCTGGTGTACGGTGGCGAAGCGCCCCCTAAGGAGTAATGTGTAGGCGCGGCCGCTGACCAATGTCGTACCCTGCTACACGGGTTTGTTGCTGCATCAAGGCTGTGGCATCAAGAGCAGACTCAGGCAACACTTGCACCCCTGTTAAGCCCAGTTCTGATTGCAAGCCCGCAAGTTCTGGTGCCTGCATGGCCCTGACAAGTCCTGTGCGTAACTGAGCAATGGTGGCAGGCTCAGTTTGCATGCCAGTGACCCACGCATGG
Source organism: Oceanospirillaceae bacterium (assembly GCA_003523085.1). Taxonomy (GTDB): domain Bacteria; phylum Pseudomonadota; class Gammaproteobacteria; order Pseudomonadales; family Balneatricaceae; genus Njordibacter. The sequence continues at coordinate 5,636 of DPHD01000072.1, forward strand.
CCTAAGGTGGGTTGTGTGATGCCAATGCTCCGCAAGCCCGCAATCAAGTGGGGCTGATGTTTACCTACAAAGTGATAGGTAATGCAGTCAATGGCAGCTAAATCAACCCGCCCCTGTTGCAGCCAGCGCATGCTTTGTAGATGTGAACCCGAAATTGCGCATGCGGCAACCAACTCGTCCATTGCCACACCCGTTTGCATGAGGCTGTGGTTAAGAATGCCATAACCTGATTGCGAGCTGATGTCATTGATCGCCACTCTGGCTTGGCGCAGATCGCTCAGTTGCTCAACGGCAGACTCCTCGGCCACCAATAATAAACTGCAGTAGTCGCTGCCCTGCTGGAGGGCCGTCGAGAACACCGGGCTAGCCACATATTGAACCTGGCCTTTAAGTTCATCCACCAGCGGCAAGGCACAGACCTGACTCAACAATAACTCAGGTTGGCGCCAATGAGCCATGTAGTCTTCTGGCCAGCTAAGGTGCTGGGGTAAGTCCGTCACCCCCGCAGCGCTGATGTACGGCATCACGGCCTGCCACCACGCTTGCCAAAGTGGCAACAGGGGGGCTTGATTGTACATTGCAAACGAAACAGGCATGGTGACGCTCAAAAGCCGCCCACTCTACCTTAAGACGCAGCCATAGTCACTGCCGGACTTTGCATGTCGGCAATAGCATTTAATAAACATGTATTTATGGTATATTTTGCACACACAAAGGAATGGAACATAGCCGGTTATGCACAGTACACGCTTTTTGGCAGGCCTACTGCTATGTTTAGTTTGGGTCTGCAGCTATGCACAGGCACAAACGTCGATTCCCAGCCACCCTATTGATGCTGACACCTCCCAAGTAACTGACCTTACGCTGCTCCAGCACATTGATTATAGCCAACGGCTAGGTATTGACGAAGTCGCTGCAAATATACACCTTGCTAAGCCCCAAAGGGCTGAATTTAAATATGCTTCTCAAATCGCAAACCATTGGCTAATTTTTAGCCTAGCAAACATCGACCCGGTTGCCGTGTCACCCATCATTCGCCTGACTGAGTCATACCCAGACGTGGTTAACCTATATTATCAGGACGGTAACGATTGGGTCATACAAACTAGTGGTACCACTGTCCCCATGTCACAAAGGCCTATAGTCGCAAGATCGGCCGCCTTTACCTTACCAATTCCTGCCTTTAGCTCGCGCACTGTTTTTATAGAAACTAGCAGTACTAAACACCTGTTTGGAACGGCTATTGAGGTATTCAATGAGCCAACATTTACCCTCAACAGCCACCTCCAAACCGCTTTGTACATGTTATTTTTTGGTGCCACAGGGTCACTTATTTTGTACAACATGCTCATGTTTACATTTTTGAGGGATTCGTTGTATTTTTACTATGTGGGTTATGGCTTATCTTTTTTTTGTTTTACCCTCGCCTTTAGTGGCTATGACCTATATCTGCACTCAAGCGTGAAGCTACATAACCTGTTGGAAGCGACACCTATTTTAGCCGGCGCTTTCTTTGTGCAGTTTGTCACTCGAGTACTCAATACTGCCACCACATTGCCCCGCTTACACCGCTGGCTGACCTTTAACATTGGGCTCGATTACATACTCACTTTATGGCTAGTCTTCAATATAGATCACTTGCATTATATCGTTGCCCTTAGCATCCCATTAACACTGTTCATGACTTTCGTACTGGTCTATGC
>DPHD01000072.1:7687-15459 GCA_003523085.1 Oceanospirillaceae bacterium
AAAACTACCCGTGACGAAAATGAACATCACCAACAACTCCTACTGCAGGCAAAAACCACAGCCAATATAATTCTAGAAGAACAAGTCCAGCAACGCACAAAAGAATTACAAACGGCCATCAATCGAGCCGAACACGCCAATCACGCCAAAGGCGAGTTTTTAGCCACGGTTAATCATGAAATTCGCACCCCGCTAAACGGCATATTAGGCATGGTAGACCTGTTGCAAAAAGAGCCCTTGCCAAGCAAATCTCAGGTCTACCTTACTACCCTTAAAACCGCAGGCCACCACCTTGCCAGCCTAGTCAACAATGTTTTGGACTTGTCTAAAGCAGGCCAAGAACACATCGATATATACGTTGAACGTTTTAACCTAACGCAACTTATCGAAGAACTCGAAGGCATATTTAAGTCATCCGCACAGGACAAAGGCCTCACCCTAAGCTTTGGGCTAAATACTGAATTCACCACATGGGCCGGTGACCTAAACCGTATCCGTCAAATATTAATCAACCTGATCGGTAACAGCCTTAAATTTACCCAGCAAGGCTCTATTGCAGTTAGTTTTAACAGCGGTACACCAGCTTGCGATCTACGTATTGACGTTACCGACACAGGGTCAGGCGTCGCACCTCAGTTAATGACCTCCATATTTTCTGCATATCAGCAAGACCCGAAAGTACAAAAAATGGCCCAGGTTGGCACTGGATTAGGGTTGAGCATTTCACAAACACTTGCCCACGCCATGGGTGGTAACGTGGCTGTGCAGTCGCAACTTAATCAGGGCAGCTGTTTTAGCCTACACCTGCCTCACCAAGACACGACATCAGCCACCCATAAGCCGGATGATCAAACACAACGGCAGCCCAAACCACCGTTAATAGACTTAAACAACCTAGAGCTGTTACTGATCGAAGATTCAGACATCAACCAACTACTGATTAAAGCTTATCTTGAGCCCGCAGGGATCAACATCACATGCTGCGATACAGGCATCGAGGCCATTACCCAATTTCAAAAAGGTGGCGTAGATTTTGTACTCACGGATTTACAAATGAATGGCATGGATGGTATCGAGGTAGCCCATGCCGTGAGGGCATTGGAGCAACAAAAGAACTGGCCCTCATGCCCTATCGTATTACAAACGGCCGATGTAAGAACAAGCGTTAGGAGCGAAACAGAGGCTGCGGGTATTGATTATTTCTTACCTAAACCCTACAACCAAAAGCAACTACTCTCGGTTGTAAGCACGCTCTTACAAACACCCCGAAACTTCACTTTAGCGCTCGATTGTGACCCTACACTACTGGCTATAGTGGATAAATTTTTCATCAAAGCCGAACAAACCTGCAAGTCAATTGGAGAACTTATCAACAGCCAAGATAGCGACCAATTACTGTTCCAATTACATGGTTTAAAAGGCACCAGTGCAATGTTTGGTGGCCATGAGCTCACCCAAACTTTAACTTTGATGGAACAGCTATTAACTACACCTGCACCTAACTGGAGCGCATTAAAAATCCAACTAAAAATTGCCTATAGCCAAATTAATGCCTTTCGGACTAGCCTTGTAACACTTGATAATCATGATGGGCGTGATGCTGCACTCTAGGCAGCGCAGTGTTGTTGCTTTCGGTCTCCAGCTTAGCGGCCTGAATGCTGCCATGGTAAGTCAACCACATATGGGTTGATAACCATGTATTGCCTTCCTCGGCACGCATGGCAAGGGGCAGTAGTTCATCAAGCTCTTCAACTGACATAAGCGGGCCTAGGTAACAACTCTTGTACCACAACCTATCGACCCATTTTGGCTAAATATTAGCCTTTCACTCGCGCTTTACTTCTCCTTCAAGGCTTTGCTGGGCTGCCAAGTAGAGTTCTTTAGAGCTATATTGGGTTGATGGCACCGCCACAAACGATTGCTTGGGTTTAACGAAAATAGCTTGGTACAGCCGCCTGTAGGCAGCTAAAAGGCCCAAACAACTACTGCTTAGCACGCTCACCATAAATAAAGCCTGCACCCCAACAAGATCGATCAGCGGCCCTACAATGATAGGCCCTGCAATAGCCCCTGCGCCGTATACAATGAGAATGGCGCCAGCAATTTTAACCCGCAGTGTAGGCCCCACGATGTCATTAATCAGAGCTACGGCAATTGAATACAGGGTAAACAAAAACGCGCCATAACAACCTATGGCAAACCAGATTAAATGGGGTGCAAAGGTTGCACTTGCGATCACGCCAAGAGCCGAAAAAGCAATAAAAAAGGGTACAAAAATCATTAGCCAGCCTCGACCTATACGATCCGACAACCTGCCCAGAGGCCATTGCAACAATAACCCACTCACCAGCAAAGTCGCCGTAAACCTTGGGATCAGGCTGGCGTCACCCAACACCTCTAAGGCATAAACAGGGGCAAACGCGTGCACGCTGGCGTTACTGGCACCGGCAATAAACACACCTAAAATGGCCAGCAGGCCAACCTGGCGTAACAAGGGTAACGACAGCTTACTATGGGTCTCGATTTTAGGTGCCGCATGGCGCGTGAGCAGCACAGGAATAAGCGCTAGCGAGAAAATAATAGAGGCTAAGCTAAACAGCTGAAACTGACCAATATCGCCCAAGTTGAGCAAAAATTGACCACAGCCAGCGGCCATGTAATTAACCATCATATAGCTGGAAAGTACGGCGCCACGCTGGTGACTCGGAGTCGCCTCATTGAGCCAGCTTTCAGTGACTATAATTAAGCCCGCCATACAAAAACCAGAAATAAGCCGTAATAACATCCAATGGCTCACCTCTAAAAACATGGGGTGCAACAGTGCCGTGGCCGACATAATTGAAGCAAACACGGCAAAGGCCCTGATATGGCCAACGCGAGCCACAACTCGGCCGGCAAACAAGCCACCCAAAAGCAAACCTACAAAGTAGCTGGCCATGATAAAACCAAGCCAGCTGGTAGAAACACCTTCAAGTTTGGCTCGCAGGCCTAAAAGGGAATTGAATAAGCCATTGGCCAACAATAACAAGCCATAACTTAACAACAATGAAAAGATCGATCGAAAAATTGAAATCACGTCCCTGCCCACTCACAACCCGATGTCATGGTGCAAGCTTAGCCTAGAATTAGGCCGATAGGCCAGACGTTAAAAAAAATGGCCTCCATACGATACATGGACGCCACCTTCTGCTTGGAACGACTAAAAATTTAGCCCTTAGCAGCAATAATATTAGCCACGTTTACCACGTTCTCAGCCATACGGGCAGAGGCCGCGTCAATCATCTTGCCGTCGAGTTGCGCGGCACCAAGACCTTTCGCATGGGCTTCTTCCAAGGCTGCCAAAATGCCTTTAGCACGCGCAAGCTCAGCAGCTGGTGGAGAGAACACCTCGTTGGCCAAGGCAATTTGGGAGGGGTGAATGGCCCACTTACCTTCTAAGCCAAGGGCTGCTGCACGCTTAGCCGCTAAGATGTAAGAATCTGGATCGCTGAAGTCACCAAATGGTCCGTCAATGGCACGTAGGCCATAAGCACGGCAAGCCACGGTCATACGCGACAGCGCCGCATGCCATTGGTCACCCGGGTAATCTGGGTTTAAGCCACCGATCACGACGGTACGGGCACGGTTACTGGCCGCGTAATCGGCTACTCCAAAGTGCATGGCTTCTAGGCGAGGGCTGGCTTGGGCAATGGCTTCTACGTTGGCCATGCCTAACGCTGTCTCGATCAGGGCTTCTAAACCAATTTTATGGGTAAAACCTTTAGCTTGTTCAATTTGGTTACACATGGCTTCAACCATGTATAAGTCGGCCGGGACACCAACTTTGGGTACCAAAATGGTATCAAGGTGCTGACCAGCTTGTTCTAAGATCTCTACCACATCACGGTACATGTAATGGGTGTCTAGGCCGTTAATACGAATACAAATGGTTTTGCCTTTGGCTTGCCAGTCGATGTCATTAAGGGCTTCGATAATGTTTTTACGGGCCACTATTTTGTCAGAGGGCGCCACCGCATCTTCTAAATCTAAAAACACATAGTCGGCGGCGCTGTCGGCGGCTTTTTCGATCATGCTGGGGTTAGAACCTGGCACCGCCAGTTCACTACGTTGCAAGCGGGTTTTAACGGGTTGGTGGTTAGTATGACTCATGGCATTACCTTGTACTTTTAATTGGAATAGGCGTAATAGAAACTGAGCCCACTATAACGACAGTTAGGAAACAAGGTCAATTGCCTAAACTGGTCGCATCTAAGCCTGGTTCAGAGGATTTAATACAGGATATTTCCATGACACAGGAAACACTCTAACACCAATGAATTATTTATTTTATAAATCAAATGGTTGCAGTATTCCTGTAAATATATAAAGGGCTTAAGTCTCACATCAAAAAATACTAGCCAAAGCCACTAGCTGTCTCTCATCGCGACTTAAATGTCGCTTTTTGAACGGTATTCAAGCAAGCAGCATAGGCCATGCTTGGCTAACATTAAGAAACTTATTTCCTATGTTAGGACCCATGCTCGCTTTATGAAAAGCCTAAGTGTGTTACGACTTGTCTTTGCGTGGCAGACGGCGCAACAAACTGGAGGTATCCCAGCGGTGGCCTCCATGGGCCTGCACTTGTTCATAGAAACCGTCTACCAATGCGGTGACGGGCAACTCCGAGCCATTGTCTTGGGCTTCGGCTAGACAAATGCTTAAATCCTTACGCATCCAGTCGACCGCGAAACCAAACTCAAATTCATCATCCACCATGGTTTCACCACGGTTAGCCATTTGCCATGAGCCCGCCGCCCCGGCGCCAATGGCCCCCAGGGCTTGCTTGGCATCAAGGCCTGCATTAATGGCAAACGCCACGCCTTCCGATAACCCTTGTACCAAGCCAGCGATACATATTTGATTGACCATTTTTGTTAACTGGCCATTGCCTACGGGCCCAAGGTGGGTAATGGTTTTGGCGTAGGCTTGCATCACCGGTTCTGCGCCTTCAAAGTCCTCTTGGCTGCCACCACACATAATGGCTAAAGCGCCATTTTCTGCGCCGGCCTGGCCACCAGAAACAGGTGCATCTACAAAGCCAACGCCTTGCTGGGCAGCAATAATGCCAATTTCCCGTGCCACTTGAGCCGAGGCCGTCGTGTGATCCACCAACACCGCACCCGCAGCCATGCCCGCTAGGGCGCCATGATCGCCATATACCACGCTGCGTAGATCGTCGTCATTACCCACACACACAAATACCACGTCGGCTTCTAACGCCGCTTCGCAAGGAGTAACCGCTATACGCCCCTGGTTCTGTGCCTGCCAAGCTTCGGCTTTTTCCATACTGCGGTTATAAACATAAACGTCGTGGCCCTGTGCAGCTAGGTGCCCTGCCATTGGGAAGCCCATAACGCCTAAACCTATAAATGCTACCTTGCTCATTTTTAATTCCTTAATAATGTGTGATGTTGCAAACCTATGGCGTCTATTAAAGGCTATCCGTTGGCCTAATACAAGGCTAATAACTTGGTCTATACCGGCTTAACCAATGACGTATTTAAACTCAACCATGCCGCCCCATTTAGGGCATATTAAATACGCTTGCGTTAGTCTTTTACGCAAGGCAAAATGCCGCCCATAATAATCATTTTTGAGAGTTTACAGCCCATGTCCCTACGCTTAGGCATCGACACTGGAGGCACCTACACTGATGCCGTCATTATTAATGAAAACAATGAAGTGTTAGCGGCAGTCAAAAGCCTTACCACGCGTCATAATTTAGCTATTGGTATTGGCGAATCCATTAATAAAGTGGCCACAGAATTTCTCAACGACATAGAAATGGTGTCTTTATCTACCACCCTCACTACCAACGCTGTGGTTGAAGGCAACGGTGCACCGGTGTGTGCCTTAGTAGCAGGTTTGAGCGAGACCCAGGTAAAAAAGAGTGGTTTAGGCGAAATCATTGACGACACCATGATTATCCGCCTCGCCGGTGGCCATGATGCCTCAGGTCGACAAGTTAAACCATTGGACGTAGAAGGTGCCAAGCAAGCCATCTTAGCCAACCAAGACAAAGTGTCGGCGTTTTCTGTGTCGGCGCAATTTGGTGTGCGCAATCCAAGCCACGAAATTCAATTACAAAACTTGGTCACCGAGTTAACCCAGATGCCCGTCACCTGTGGCCACGAATTAGCCACCAGCTTAGGTGCCCCTAGGCGCGCTCTTACGGCGTCGCTTAACGCCCGTATGATCCCGTTTATTCAAGACCTTATTCAAGCGGTACAAGACATTCTATCGGGCCTTAACATTCAGGCTCCGTTAATGATCGTTAAGGGCGACGGCTCTATTGTTAATGCCGAGACCGCCTTGGTGCATCCGGTGACTACCATTCTGTCTGGACCTGCAGCCAGTGTGATTGGCGCCTGCGCATTGTCTGGTAGCCGTAACGCCATTATTGCCGACATGGGCGGCACCACTACAGACATTGCCATCGTCACCGATGGTCAGCCAGAATTAGCCAGTGAGGGAGCCCGCGTAGGCGATTGGCAACCGATGGTAGAAACCGTCAAGGTGTATTCTATCGGCTTAGGCGGTGACAGCGAGGTACGATTTTATGGCGGCAGTATTGCCTTAGGCCCGCGTCGTGTGGTGCCCATGAGCTTGCTAGCACAACAATATCCGCACATTTTAAAGCGTATGCAGGCCCACCTAGACGACACCCCTACACCGCGCCACAACCGCTTTGTTACCCGCTTAGAACGCAATCAAGCGCTACTCAGCCAACTCACACCCATCGAACATCAAGCCTGGGAAATGCTAGAGCAAGGTCCGGTAGAAATGGAGACTTTGGTATTTAAGGATCAGGAGCTAGCCAAAGCCATGGCACGGCTTGAGCGTAAAGGCATGGCCATCTATTCAGGTTTTACACCGTCAGATGCCGCCCACGTTTTGGGCAACAGTGATCATTGGAGTGTGGAAGGTGCAAACTTGGCGGCACAAATTTGGGCCCGCCAAATGCGTCACTTATATGGTTTAGGCTCGTGGGAAAAAGGCAATGCTAAAGAACCGGCTGAACGGGTATTTACGCTCATGAATGACGCCATTTGCCAGACCTTACTCGAGGCTGGTTTACATCAGGAAAACTTACTCAACGAAGCCCGCTCTAAACACTTGGCGACCTTAATGGGCAAATTGATTCTGAAAAACGGTAATAAAGACGATAAGGATGCCCTGTTTGGTATTAACTTCGCCCAAAGCCACCCCTTAGTAGCCGTAGGCGCTCCTGCGGCCACCTATTACCCACAAGTGGCAAAAAATCTTAATCTAGAATTAAAATTACCACAATATGGCCATGTAGCTAACGCTATTGGTGCGGTTATGGGCAGCGTAGTACAACGCTCTGAGATCATCATCACCCAGCCTACACAAGGTATTTTCCGTATTTTCCATGGCGAACAGCCGTTTGACGTCACCGATTTACAACAGGCCTTTACCCAGGCTGAGGATATCGTGCGGGTACAGGCCAATCAATTGGCGCTATCTGCCGGTGCCACCAACGTCGACGTGCGAATTCGCCACGACAATAAACACGTGATATCAGAACTGGATGGTGAATTGTTTGTGGAAGCTAAAATTTGTGCCATTGCCACCGGCAAACCGGCACTAGAACTCACCGTCAGTGGCTAACTTGTGAATCTGCCTTTGCTACGGGCTCAACTAGCACAACAGGGGTTGTGTATTTTGAGCCTTATTGACGAGCATGAGTCAGTACCGAAAGGCCACACGCT
>DPHD01000027.1:0-6181 GCA_003523085.1 Oceanospirillaceae bacterium
ACGAGTGCATTTCACCTTCAATCTCCTCGTTAGGGTAACGTTCCCGCAAGGTGGCCGATGCACTGCGCATTTTCTGAGCCTGAGGGTCACTCGAGGTGCCAAAGTTGGAGTGCGATAACAAAGCAACCTTGGGTTTAATACCGAACTGACGCACGAAGTTCATGCTGGCTTCAGTGCTGGCCACTATGTCTTCTGCCGTCGGATCTACGGTTAAGAAGGCATCGGCCAAAAACAATGGTCCACTAGGCAACAATAGTGCGCACACCGTAGACACGTGGGTGTCTGGCGTTTTTCTGCCTAACACTTGAAACAAGGTTTTAAAGTGGGTATCAAAGCGCCCTACTTTGCCACAAATCATGCCGTGGGCTTCATCTAAATCCACCATTACCGAAGCTAAGGCCGTGGTATTAGTGCGTATTTCTTGTTTAGCCGTCTCTACCGAGGTGCCCTTACGAGCTACTTTTTTATGATAATGTTGCCAATAGCGGCTGTGCGAGTCACAATCTACGGGGTCAAATACTTCCACGTCTTCGCCAAGCTTAAAACGTAAACTTAAACGATCGATGGTGGCCTGCATGACGCTTGGGCGACCAATCAAAATCGGTTTAGCTACGGCTTCATCGACCATGGCTTGCATTGACATGAGTACGTCAACGTTTTCGCCTTCGGCATAGACGATACGGCGTTGTGGGCCCTGCTTGGCCTTTTCAATCATGGGCTGCATGAACAGTCCGGCTTGGTTAACGTAACCTTGCAACTTCACACGATAAGCGTCTAGGTCGTCGATCGGACGAGTCGCCACACCACTTTCCATGGCGGCTTTCACCACGGCAATAGGCACTTCTTCAATGAGGCGTGGGTCAAACGGTTTAGGGATCAGGTATTCTGGCCCAAAACGGAAATCTTCACCGGCATAGGCTTCTGCCACTACGTCTGTGGCTTCTTTACAGGCGAGGTCGGCAATGGCTTTAACACACGCCATCTTCATTTCTTCGTTAATGGTAGTGGCACCACAATCGAGGGCGCCACGGAAGATAAATGGAAAGCACAGCACGTTGTTCACTTGGTTGGGGTAGTCCGAACGTCCGGTGGCCACAATGGCGTCGGGGCGTACTGCCATGGCTAGTTCGGGCATAATTTCTGGTGTCGGGTTAGCCATAGCCAAAATAAGGGGTTTTGGCCCCATGGTTTTCACCATATCTTGGGTTAATACCCCTGGGCCAGATAATCCCATAAATAAATCGGCACCGGCGATGGCATCGGCCAAGGTGCGGTCATCGGTTTCGCGGGCATAGCTTTCTTTCCACGGATTCATGCCCTGCTCACGGCCTTTGTAGATCACCCCGGAGCGGTCTACCAAGGTGACTTGTTCGCGGGGTAAGCCCATACTCACCAACAAATCTAAACAGGCAATGCTGGCGGCACCGGAACCGGAGCCGACCACCTTAATGTCTTTGATACTCTTTTCCACCACCCGTAAACCGTTGTACACCGCGGCGGCGGCAACAATGGCGGTGCCATGCTGGTCGTCGTGGAACACGGGGATATTCATGCGTTCGCGTAGCTGCTGCTCCACTAAGAAACACTCGGGTGCTTTAATGTCTTCTAGGTTGATGGCACCAAAGGTGGGTTCTAGGGAGGCAATGATATCCACCAGCTTATCAACATCGTTTTCTTGGATCTCAATGTCAAAGACGTCGATGTTAGCAAACTTCTTAAACAATACCGCCTTGCCTTCCATCACTGGCTTGGAGGCTAATGGACCAATATTACCTAAACCTAACACCGCAGTGCCGTTGGTAATCACACCCACTAGGTTACCTCGCGCCGTTACCGCCGCGGCCATAGATTCTTCTTCTACAATGGCTTCACAAGCGTATGCCACACCAGGAGAATAAGCCCGCGATAAATCGCGTTTGTTGGCTAAAGGTTTGGTCGGTTGAATACACAATTTCCCGGGCGTGGGATGGGTATGGTAGCGCATAGCGCTGTCTTTTAAAGACTCAGGCATCAAGGTGTTCCTTGCTATTAGCAACGGGGTTAGCAATAAAAGTGGCCTACCGCTTAAGGCATCCGCACTATGTCGGATAGGAGTATCAGTAGGTCGCAATAGAGTAACGTGTTACAAGGCAAAGCAACAGGTTATAAAGAGACTAAATGGTGAATAGTGGGCATTATTCTTATGACTAAAGTCTAATACCCTTAACTTGATTCAGATTTAACTTTTATCGAACCATTGTTGTAACGCTTTAACCACTAGACGGGTGGGCGAGTGTGGCATTTCATCTTGTCGGCAAACACCGGACCAAGATAAATCTAAACCTTTTTCGCCCAACGGCACGGCCACTAAACGACCTGCATTTAGACTTGGCTCTATGGCCCAACGGGACAAAATACTCACCCCTTGATCAGCACTCACTAACTCCACAATAGCGCCCACCATTTCGATCACTTTAACCACTTTTGGGGTCACACCCGCTGGCCGCATAAAGCGATCATATTCGAACCCCGGGTAAGCATCTCGCCCATAGGTGAGCACTTCTTCGTCTAATAAGTGCTGAGCTTCGATATGTGCATACTGGGCCAAACCATGGGTGGGTGAAGTTACCAGCACCAATTGATCGTTAAATAGATGGTGCGTATCAAGACCCGGACCCGCAAAAGGCCCCGGAACCAAAACCAGGTCCACCTCGGCCTGTAATAAATTTTGCCGAGTATGGGTGCTTGTGGACGCCACCACTTCAACTTGAATATGACTGTGTTTAAGCCGCAAGTATTGCAAAAAATCGGCTAACCAATGGTAGCTGTTATAAGCCGCAACCCCTATTTTTACGAGGTGTTCTACGTCACTGGCTGTTTGTACAAAACTGTCTTCGGCACGCATCAAGGTGGGTACAACATGTTGCGCCACCTGAGTCAAAGACGTACCGGCTGGTGTCAGTAGTAAACGTCGACCTTGGCGCTGAAAGATTGGACCGCCCAGGCGTCGCTCGGCTTCGGCTAAACGGTGGCTCAAGGCAGACTGGCTCAGGTTAAGTTGGGCTGCTGCACGACTAAGGCTGCCAAAATCATCCATGGCTTTAAGCATTTGCCAATGTTTTATATCGAGTTTCATCGCTTATACATGCAGATTATTAATATAATATGCTTATTATTCACTATTTCATGCAAGTAAATCCAGATATATTGCTCCCCGTTGAACAAATCATTCCAATCGTTAGGGCATAAACATGAATTCTGGCCAGTTATTAGTAATTACCGCTGCCATCGGTTTTGGACTTAATCCGATGTTGGCCCAATTATTGTTAGCCGAAGGACTCAGCCCTCAATTAGTCAGTTTGTATCGTTTTGCTATGCCAGCCCTGATCCTGTTACCTTGGTTAAGGCTAGACCGCACGGAGTATATTGAAGGCCTGATCATGCTCGCTTTTGGCATCGCTAATGGCTTAGCCATGTTGGCCTATTTTTATGCCATGACACGGGTTCCTATCACCTTAGCTATTTTTATTTATTATTCTTACCCAGTGATGAGTTTGCTAGTGGGTTGGTTGGTTTATGGTAAACGGCCAACACCAAACCGAGCCATATCGGCCTTGCTCATTATTATCGCCGCGAGTTTAGTTTTCAAACCCAGTATTGTTACAGCCGATCAATGGTTGCCTTTATTAGGGTGTTTTTTAGCCCCCTTAGTCTTCGCTATCAGCATTCACTATTGGTCTAACCCACGTCAGGCGTTAGCTCCGCTACAACGCATGCGTTGTGGTCTGCTAGGCCATATAGTGGTGCTGCTACCATTAGCCTTGCTGAGCCAACCCACAACCTGGTTACCGAACGCTAGCTCAGGGTATTTATGGATCATTGCCCTGGGCGGATTAGCCACCAGTTTGCCCCAATACCTGTTTACCCTAGGAGCGCCAAAAGTCGGCCCAGAAAAAACCAGCATAGCAGGAGCTATAGAGTTGGTCGTGGCGTTGATTTGTGGCACGATAATCTTGGGTGGGGTTTTAGATCAGTACCAAATTTGTGCCATGTTATTGGTCATTATGGCCATGTTGATTCGTCACCCACATGGCCAACATCAGGGGCAGTTAAGTCGGTCTTAAATGTTGCGTGCCATGTTATAAAACTCAACATTAGGCTGCATGGAGGCAAAGTTGACCATGCGGTTGCTCAAACCAAAAAAGGCAGTAATGGCGGCAATATCCCAGATATCTTCGTCGCTAAAACCATGCCCTTGCAAGACAGCGAAATCATCATCGCTGGTGGCTTGAGCATTGTTGGAGATTTTAAGGGCAAAGGTCAGCATGGCCTTTTGGCGTGGGCTAATATCAGCTTTCAAATAATTAATGGCCACTTGATCGGCCACCAAGGCATTTTTTGCACGTATACGTAATACCGCGCCGTGGGCCACCACACAATACAAACAACCATTATCGTTGGAGGTAGTGACGATAATCATCTCGCGTTCGGCTTGGCTAAGGCCGCCTTCTTTGTTCATCAGGGCGTCATGGTAATCCATGAAGGCGCGTAATTCATCGGGTCGATGGCCCATAGCTAAAAACACATTAGGTACAAAACCGGCTTTTTCTTGTACTGCCATCACCCGGGTTTTAATGTCTTGGGGTAAATCTGCCAGCTCAGGCACGGGGTATCGACTAATTGGGTTCATGGTAAGCACTCCTTATGCATTAACATTGACGACAAAACGACCACGGGTGCGTCCGTCAATTTGATTTTGAGCTGTTTCTAACGCTTCGGCTAAGGTAATTTCGGTCATTATTTTTTCCAAATGGGTCACATCTAAATCTTGGGCTAAGCGGTTCCAAGCGGCTATACGATCCGCCTTGGGGCGATACACACTATCAATACCCGCTAAGGTCACACCGCGTAATATAAATGGCATCACTGTGGCTGGCAGATCGTACCCCTGAGCTAAGCCACAGGCGGCCACGGTACCACCGTATTTCATGGAGGCACAGATATTAGCCAAAGTGTGACTACCCGCCACATCAATGGCCCCAGCCCATCGTTCTTTCGCCAGCGGGCGGCCTTGGTCCGACAGCTCGCTACGATCGAGTACCTCAGCGGCACCCAAGCCTAATAAATAATCTGTTTCTTCTGCTCGGCCACTAGAGGCCACCACCGTATAACCCAATTTGGCCAGCAAACTCACCGCAACGCTGCCGACACCACCGGCCGCACCGGTGACTAGAACTTCGCCTTGCTCAGGCGTTACACCCTGCTGTTCTAGAGCCATCACGCATAACATAGCCGTATAACCTGCGGTGCCTATGGCCATGGCTTGTTTGGGTGTGAAGGCGTTAGGTAATGGCACCAGCCAGTCGCCTTTAACACGCGCCATCTGAGCTAAGCCGCCCCAATGCCCTTCTCCTACACCAAAACCATTCAATACCACTTGGTCACCGGCCTTAAAGTCGGCATGATCACTGTGTTCTACCCTACCCGCAAGGTCTATACCTGGCACCATCGGGAAGCTACGAACCACAGGCGATGCGCCGGTAATAGCCAGGCTATCCTTGTAGTTAAGGGTTGAATAGTCCACCTTAATCAACACGTCACCTTCCGGCAACTGCGCTGCTTCAATTTGGCCGAGTTGAGCCCTATAACCCGCGTCATCTTTGTTAATTAATAGTGCTTGCATGGTTGCTGTCTCAGTGTCATTTCATCCATAGGGTATTTATCATAATACGCGCTAATTGAGGCATAGATATTAGCCATTTATCTATGCTTAGAGTGCTTTGCATAATCGTCAAATATCCTTGGCTAAACGCAAGCCATCATAAATCGCTGCATGGGTGTTGCGGGCGGCTACGGCGTCGCCAATTCGAAACAACTGGTACTCGCCTTGGGGGTTGCGCACACTCGCTTGCGGCAAACCTTCTATGAAGGCCGCTTGGTCAAGTTCACCTTGATTAGATGCGTCTGGCTTTAACTCAAAATAAAGTTCATCTAGGGGCAAGGTGCCGTGATTGATCACCAGTTGATCCACCAAACGCGTTTTATTAACACTGCCATAATCACTACTCAAAGTGACTTCAATTTGATCACCAACGCGGCGCGCACGGTCGGCGCGATAAGTCACGGTAAAGGTCACATCCTTGTCTTGTAAGCTACGCATATAAGGCACTAAGTTCATGGCCATGACTTCGGGCGAGAAACT
>DPHD01000027.1:6412-7596 GCA_003523085.1 Oceanospirillaceae bacterium
GGATGATCACCCGCATCATCAAAAATCAGCACATTATTACCTAACTTCACATCGCCCGAAAGAATATCCCAACTGGACACAGCCAATTCATTGCCACTACTAAGCACTTGCGTATCTGGCATACCACCGGTGGCGACGATCACCACATCTGGGTTTAAAGCCTTTACGTCGTCGGCCTCGGCCCATGTATTAAATTGGAACTCAACGCCTTTTGACTGGCACTGCGCCATACGCCAATCGATAATAGACAACATCTCTGCACGGCGTGGGCTTTGCGCCGTCAAGCGTATCTGCCCACCGGGTTGTGCGGCAGCCTCTAACACAATCACTTGATGGCCTCTTTCTGCGGTCACCCGAGCCGTCTCTAAACCGCCAGGACCAGCACCAATAATCACCACCTTTTTACGCACGCTGGCTTTAACGATGTCATGGGGCATGGTGAGTTCTCGGCCCGTCGCAGCATTGTGAATACACAAAGCATCGCCGGCTTGGTAAATACGATCTAAGCAATAGTTGGCGCCCACACAAGGACGAATATCCTGCTCCTTACCTTGCATGATTTTACGCACCAAATGGGGGTCGGCCATATGTGCCCGGGTCATACCCACCATATCCAGCTTGCCTGCGGCTATGGCATGGCGTGCGGTCGCCACATCGGGGATTTTAGCGCCATGAAACACAGGAAAACCCGTGGCTTCACGCACCGCACCCGCAAAGTCTAGGTGCGGCGAGTTGCTCATACCCATGATGGGAATGACGTCGGTCAAGGCTGCATCGGTATCAATGCGGCCACGAATTACATTGAGAAAATCTACCTGACCGGTATCACGCAAAATTTTAGAAATGGCAATGCCTTCGGCGGGGTTAATACCACCAGCAAAGGCTTCGTCTGCAGTGTAGCGCACGCCCACTATAAATTTTGACCCAACGCGGTCACGAATCGCCTGCAATACTTCCAAGGTAAAGCGTATGCGGTTGTCTAACGAACCGCCGTAGGGCGTGTCTAAGGTATTGGTTAACGGTGACCAAAACTGATCCATCAGATGCCCGTAGGCTTGTAGCTCTATACCGTCTAAGCCGGCGGCATACATACGCTCGGCGGCATCGGCATAGTCTTTAATAATGCGCTCAATGTCCCAATCTTCAATTTTTTTGGGAAAAGCCCGGTGTGACGCTTCGCGCCG
>DPHD01000027.1:7854-13904 GCA_003523085.1 Oceanospirillaceae bacterium
CCGTGTTCATGGCAGGCGTCTGTCATAGCTTTAAGATAAGGTACCACCTCATCCTTATAAGCCAAAATATTATTAAATACCGGCGGGCTGTCTTTGGAAACGGTGGCCGAACCCGCCGTCATGGTCAGCGCAACACCCGCTTTAGCGCGTTCCACATGATAGGCCAGATAACGCGCCTTGGGCATACCGTCTTCTGGGTATGCCGGTTCATGGGAGGTCATCATAATGCGATTTTTAAGGGTCAGGTGCTTGAGTTGATAGGGCTGCAATAAGGGATCGTTAGAGGACATTGTTAGGCTCCATGTTATGCCGACTGTTAAAACGTTGCATTTCGATTAAGGTGGGCTTTTGGCCGGTAAAGACTTCGCAATAGTCTGCAATCCGCGACAGCCTTAGCGCCAAAGGTTCGTCTATTGCCATAGCAATATAGCCGACTTGAGTATAGAGCACGGTCATGGCTCGCACTTCGGCTTGAGCAGCCGCCAAACCATGGTTCATAAACATGGCCTTTATGGCTTCATGCCGCTGCGCATCTGCTCGATTTAATTGAACCTGTAGCTGTGGGTCTGTGCGCGCCCACGAGCGAATAGCCTGATCGAGTTGCGCGTCAAATAAATCACTATCACTCCAACAATCCATCACGTTAAGCATGGATTCACACAAAGATCCTGCAAACAGCGCCGCTTGCGTGACCAGATTACCGGTGTTTTGTTCCTGCCAACGCAGCACCAAGGCATCAAGCAACTCGGCCCTGTCTTTGAAGTGCCAATAGAAACTGGTGCGCGACACATTTAGGCGTTTAGCCAGAGGCATCACTTTGATGGCATCGACGCCGGCCTCAAGCAACACATCGTAGGCAGCATCAAGCCACTGGGAACGGCCTGCCGTAGGTTTCATAGTCATCCTTTTTAGTTTTTTTGTATCGCACATAACACCAGTGTCATAAATATTGACACTAGTGTCAAGTATGTTATTGTCGAATCTATGACGTTGTCATTGTTAGCACACTACGGAGTTAGATATGAAGATTGCCGAAATACACATTTACCAAAAACATCAAACCATTGTGGACGGCCCTTATGTTATGTCCACTATGACCCTAACTTCCATTGACGCCACCATCATCAAGATCGTCTCAGATACGGGCTTAGTGGGCTGGGGCGAAGTTTCGCCACTGGGTCCCGTGTACCAGCCCCAACATGCGCTGGGTGCACGAGCGGCTTTGTGCCATCTGGCGCCCACTCTCATTGGCCGTGAATGTTTACATCCACTGCTACTACAACGACACATGCACGAGCACCTCAACGGCCATAACTATGCCAAAGCAGCGCTAGATTTCGCCATTATGGACCTCATGGGCAAACACTACAAAGTGCGTGTGTGCGACTTGTTAGGCGGCGCAGAAAACGAGCGTTTAGCCGCCTACTTTGCCATCAGCAAAGGCACTGCAGACGACACAGCGGCTAAAGCTAAAGATAAAGTGGCTCAAGGTTATCAACGCTTACAAATTAAAGTGGGTGGGCGTAATGTGGCGCAAGACATTGAAGTGGTTCACAAAGTCTGGGAGGCCGTAGGCAATAGTGTTCGTTTAGTGGTTGATGCTAATCGTGGCATGACCGGTAGCCAAGCCCTGCAATTGAGTTTGGCCTGCCAGCATATCCCATTTTTATTTGAGCAACCCTGCAACACCATGGAAGAGGTGGCTAACATTAGACCACAGATATCTCACCCTATCGTCCTAGACGAAAACATTGAGGGTATTAATGATATGTTGCGGGCCATTGGCAATAACGTATGTGACGGTTTTGGCCTAAAACTCACCCGTGTAGGCGGGCTTAATGCCATGGCGAGTATGCGGGATATTTGTGAGGCCCGAGGCCTACCCCATACCTGTGAAGACAGCTGGGGGGGGGATATTTTATCGGCGGCCATTTTACATATGGGTGCCACAGTTAAACCTAATCTGTTAGAAGCCGTATGGACCGCCGGTAATTATATAGATGAGCACTATGATCCAGAAAATGCAGTGCGCTCAAGCGATGGCTACTTTACCTTGCCCACAGGCCATGGATTAGGGGTTAACCCCCACGAAGATCGTATTGGCACTTTGGTGCATTCGTTTAGCTAACTCTACCCGAAGATCAAATCACCTAGGAAACGGCCTGGCATCAAGGTAAAGCTGCCAGCAACGATAAGACCACCTATGTACAGGCCGATCATATTCATCTTATGTGTATACACATCACCTGCTCTAATCGCAAAATAGGCTCTAGGTACGCTATATAACACTAGCAAGCTGAGCAAATGAATAAACCCAAAGTGATCCCATAATGTGGGTCCCACTTTGGCCGACATAAACAAGGTTACCAGGGCCGTAAACAGCATTAGCAACATATAAATGCGGCCCAAAACCTTGTGCCTCGGCGTGCCCTTTTGGGTCACTAGCATATACGTGCCTATGACAAAGGCTGGCGCAATAGTACTCAAGTGAATAAACGATAAAATCTCATAAAATTGCGCTAAATCCATAAGTCAGTCCTGTTTATTAGTGGCTATTGCTGCGACTTAACACCAAACCCGCAGTGATCGATAATAATGCCATCAGCCAGTACACATGCCCTTCCAAAATGCCATAAAAACTACCGGCTAGGGTCATGGTCACACCCATAAATGCACCCATGGCTAAGGCATCATAAAAGGTCTGTGCCGATGCCGTAAGTTGGTCTGGCACTTTCTGGCTAATGAACTGCGTCATCGCCAGGTGAGTAGCTGCAAAAGTAAACGCATGCAGCATTTGCAAAACAAATAACCAGCCAATATCAATTGGCAAAGCCATCACAATCCAGCGTATGGAGCCGCCCACTACGGCTAACCATAACAAACCCCGCACCCCCATCGTTCTCATCAGCCACAGCCCAAAAGCAAACAGCACGACTTCTGCCACTACGCCTTGCGCCCACAACAAACCAATCACCGACTCACTAATACCCATATTGAGCCAATGCAAGGTGCCTATGGCATACACCGCGCCATGACTGGCTTGTAATAATGCGCCGGCCACCACCACAGGCATAAAACCTGGCAGCTTAAACAACTCCAAAAACGCCAATTTACGCTGTGGTTTAGACTGCGAACGAAGGTCCGGCAAGGGCAAAACCGACACTACCACCACCGCTGCCAAAACCAACAGTAAGGCAGGGAAAGCCTCAATGGTATAGGCCGCAATGTAGAGCCCGCTCAAGGTCGACGAGACAATAAAGGCCACCGAACCCCATAATCGAGCACTACTGTAGTTAAGCTTTCCAATCCTTGCCGTCGCTATGGCTAAGCCGTCGACCATAGGAATATGACTGGTCTGTAAGGCTCCCACGACAAACCAAGTGAGCAACATAGGCCAAAAGGTTTGCACTTGTACAAACACAGAAAAACCCAATAAGGTCACCACTGACAGCGCCAAAATCCAACGCTTTTTGTGGCCCGTCGCATCGGCCAACATGCCCACGCCTAAACCAAAAACCACTTTACTAATAAATGCAGAACTTAGGATCAGGGCCGCTTGTTGGGCATCTAAACCACGGCTCACCATCCAATAAGGCAGAAACGGCAACACCACCCCATAGCAAGCAAAATAAGCAAAGAAGAAGCCCGAAAACACGGTCTGTCCACGGGGTTTAGAAAGGCTTGAACTAGACGTCATGGAGAATGGCCACACTAGGCACCCAAATATAGCCATTGGGGTCTAAAATGTAGGCTTCTCTCAAACCATGGGGTTTGTCTGTGGCTTTTTGTAATACGTGGTAGCCCAAAGTTTGCGCTTGCGTTACTGCAGCGTCCGGATCAATGCTGTAAAGCCGCAGTTCCACACCCGTGCCGCGCATGGCACCTTGTTCCAACAGCCCTAACAGCGGATTACTGTGATAACTGGCGTCGCTGTGCAACATAAATTCCATGTTGTCATGGCGCATGATGGCAAAATCCGTATCGGCATACACTGGCTTCAGTTCTAATACCTGCTGCAGAAAAGTCAAACTGCGGCTCATATCATCCACTAACAGGTTAACGCCTATGCCGGTTAAAGCTCTGCCATACGTGGCGCCGTCGGGCTTAATATTGTTTTTGTCGTCCATGATTCGTTCCAGCTGGTTTAGGGATTAGATTTGAAGTTTAGCCCATGGCTGGGCGCAATATCCACTGTGTTAGCGCAATGTCTAGATTGTATTATGTAGGCCGTCTCCTCATAATAACAACTATCACCTTTAAAGCATTAACTCAGACTATGTCTCCTAGCGCATCCAATCTTGTATCTTTGCGTATGCAACGGTTTAAAGTACTCAGTGCCGGCATCGCCAGCCTGGTTTTAATGCTGGGTATTGCTCGATTTGCTTACACACCCATGTTGCCGTTGATGCAAAATCAAGCCGGACTAGGTATTGCCGAGGGCGGTTGGTTAGCGGCCTTTAATTACTTAGGTTATTTTTGCGGCGCCCTTATCGCCGCCAGCATAAGCAATCTCAACACCAAAGACCGGCTCTATCGCTTAGGCCTTATCGTAGCATTGGCCACGACCCTAGGTTTAGGATTAACCCAAAACTTTTGGTTATGGAGCCTGCTCAGGTTCTTTGCGGGCCTCAGTAGTGCTGCCGGATTGCTACTAGGTTCGGGCCTAGTGATGCACTGGCTGCTCAGACACAAATTACGTACCGAGTTAGGCATCCACTTTATGGGCATGGGCGCTGGTATTTTTCTTTCTGCACTGTTCGTTTATCTGCTAGAACCCCACTTAAATTGGCAGCTACAATGGTTTTGGCTCACGGCCGCGGGCTGCCTGCTTGCCGTTCCAGCATGGTTATGGCTACCTAAACCTGATGTTAGCGGCTATGCGGTAGATGGCTCAAAGCTGCAGGACCAGCCGCCCACCCGAACATTTTTACGGGTATTTATGCTGGCCTATTTTTGCGCTGGCACCGGTTATGCCATTATCGCCACCTTCATCGTCGCCCACGTAGAATTGATGAGCGTGAAACCAGGCATGGGTATGGTGGTGTTTATGGTCATTGGCCTTGCCGCCGCTCCGGCTTGTATCCTTTGGGATCTCATTGCCCGTAAAATTGGCGATCTCAACGCCCTTCTCGCGGCCTTTATATTGCAGTTTGCAGGCATGTTAATACCACTGCTAAGCCCTAGTTTGACTTGGACACTCGTGGGAGCCGCTCTGTTTGGTGCCACATTTATTGGGGTCGTTAGCTTGGTACTCACCATGGCAGGCCGCTATTACCCGACTCGACCTGCAAAAATGATGGGAAAAATGACACTATCATACGGCGTAGCCCAGATGGCCGCCCCAGCAATGGCCGGTGTGTTGGCCCAATGGAGTGGCAGTTACAGCCTGAGTATTGGTATTGCCAGTGGCTTTATGTTTTGTGGATGTATATTAGTGTATTGGTTAGCTCGTCAGCAATAAACGCGCAACATTGGTAAAGCATCAATTAATCTGCCATAGTTTAACCTTAACCAATGTGAGGACTTTCTATGGAATTGCTTAACACACTTGCAGCCGCTGCCGCTGCGTACGTCTTCGGTGCTATTTGGTACATGAGTCTGTCGAAGCCTTGGATGGAGGCTACGGGGATCAAAGAAAGCGACATCAAAGACGAAAATGGCAAAAATAAAAGTGGTCCAATGCCGTTTATTATCGCTTTCCTCAGCGCATTAGTCGTGGCGTTTATGATGCAGCACTTATTTGCGTTGGTAGGCGTAACACAAGTTATTGATGGCCTCTTGTTAGGCCTAGGCATCGGTCTATTTATCGCCGCCCCTTGGACCGTAACCCACTACAACTTCAGCATGAAACCCCGCAACCTAGTCTTCATCGACGCCGGTTATTCGAGCATAGGCTGCGCTGTTATTGGTTTGGTGCTCACGCTGTTTTGATGTGAGCTGACCGAGAGACCAAACACACAATCAAAATTTCACTAGCGCGCCATGTACTAGGTTTAGCCGGGGCACTTTGTCAGCTCGGTTAAACGACATGACTTAGCTTGCCGCCAACC
>DPHD01000044.1:0-1409 GCA_003523085.1 Oceanospirillaceae bacterium
TGACTTGGTGGCCGCGTTCAGCAAGCACTCGAGCGCATTCTAAGCCAGCCGGGCCGGCGCCGACGATGCTGGTGTTTTTAGGTCTGTTGCTGGCGTGTATGTGCCAATCGTGTTCACGGCCTACCCTTGGGTTGACTAGGCAGGATATCCAATAGTCTCGAGAGCGTCGCCCCCAACACATTTGGTTGCAGGAAATGCAGCCGCGTATATCGCCTTCACGTTGCGCCTGGGTTTTGCTAATAAGTTGTGGGTCGGCAATTTGGCCGCGCACAATGGAGACTAAATCGGCCTCGTCACTGGCGATAATATAGTCAGCATTTTCCGGCGTGCGCACATGGCTTTCGCAGGTGACCAGTGCGTGTTTTACGGCGCGTTTAACGGCGGCGGCTAAGGGCAGGCCTACTTTCTCTTCAAATACGAAGGTGGGCATGAGTTTGTCAAAACCCAAGTAGCCACCACTGCCGCAGGTGACGTAGTCCATGTGTCTGGCTTGATCATGGTGGGCCACAATGGCGACCTTGTCCTCTAGGCTTAGGTCCGGACTGTGGGCGTCGCCATAACTAATGGCTAGGCCGATGATAAAGTCGGTGCCACAGGCGGTACGTATGCCCTCCATGATGCGGCGACCAAAACGCATACGATTTTCGAGGCTGCCACCCCATTGGTCGGTGCGGTGATTTGACCATGGGGTCCAAAATTGTTCGATCAGGGCGTGGTAGTTAGCAAACAGCTCGACGCCGTCAAATCCAGAGGCCTTGCAGCGCATGGCGCTGTCGATAAAGCTTTGGATGAGCTCTTCAATTTGTGCCTCAGACATGGCGTGGCTGCCATCAGAGTCGTGATAGGAAGGTTGGCCTGAGGGTGACCAGTTAGGGCTAAATGACAAATCGGCGTCGCCGTGCTGACCAACATGGTAAAGCTGTTGAATCATAACTGTGCCAAAAGCTTTGCACTCATCGACTAATTGTTTGAAGGGTTCGATGACAGCATCATCATGATTGAGAAAATTGCCCCGCGTGAGTACAGCAGTAGGGTGTACTGGCATCGGCTCCACTACAATCATGGCAGCCCCGCCTTGGGCTCGTTCTTTATAGTAGGCGCGGTGTTGTGCACTGGGCAAGCCGAGTTGGCTCATGTTGGTGGTGTGGGCACCAAATACACATCGATTTTTAAGCTGGGTATGCCGCAACTGGATGGGTTGCAATAGATGCTGGCGCTTGGGTGGCTGGTTTTCATGGGGCATGTGGCGGCCAAAATCTCAGGGGTTAATGTGCTGCACTCTACGATAAAACGCTGAGCCTGTGAATGGCTGTAAATTATATGTATTAATGTCATATAAATGCTTGACGGCAAACGATAAAATGCATATTATGTGCGCTCTTTGATGCGGGGTGGAGCAGCATGGTAGC
>DPHD01000044.1:1594-5844 GCA_003523085.1 Oceanospirillaceae bacterium
TCAAATCCTGCCCCCGCTACCAATTTTAGGGAAAGAGCTTTGTAGCAGGTTGCCCGACTAGGTCGGCCTCAGCTCTTAGCCTTTGGTGGTTAAAACCGGCGAAGGTGGTAGATTAAAACGCTACCCCCGCTACCAATTTTCAGGGACATGTTTTTAACATATTCCTATGGCGTAAGTCATAAAGAAGTAATTCAGGGGTTCGCTGATTGGCAGGAAGCTAATACGTGAGACTGAATACATATAGTCAACAAAAAGCCCCTCTTTTGGGGCTTTTTGCGTTTTAGGATATTAAAATGGCAGGTGCAGCAGCACAAATTGAATCTCTAGTCGCGCCAGCGGTAGCAGCCTGTGGTTGTGATCTTTGGGGTATTGAGTATTTATCTCAGGGTCGCCACACTACTTTGCGTGTGTACATTGACCATGCAAAAGGCATTGGTGTTGAGCAATGTGCCGACGTTAGTCGTCAGGTGGCCGCAGTGCTGGACGTAGAAGACCCGATTACCGGTGAATATACCTTAGAGGTGTCGTCGCCAGGCTTAGATCGTCCACTGTTTAGCCTAGAGCAATATCAAGCGAGCGTGGGAGAAAAAGTGAGTTTGAAGTTGCGTTTGGCGTTTGATGGTCGCCGCAGATTTAACGGTTTGTTAAAGGGCATCGAAGGTGATGATGTGATCGTACAAATTGATGATGAAGAATACCTATTGCCTTTTGATAGTATAGAAAAAGCCAATATCGTACCGCGCTTTTAAGCCGGTTTTATAAGTCCAAATTAAGTGAGAGCTTGAAATGAATAAAGAAATTTTGTTGGTGGCCGAAGCCGTATCCAATGAGAAGGACGTGCCCAAGGATGTTATTTTTGAGGCCATCGAGTTAGCCTTGGCCACTGCCACACGCAAGCGTATCGACGAAGAAAGTGATATTCGTGTGTCTATCGATCGTAAGACGGGCGAAGCCACTACCACGCGCTGCTGGACAGTGGTAACCGACGAGGTGTACACCAACCCTGCTGCTGAATTGATTTTAGAGGATGCGCAAGAGACGCGTCCTGAGCTACAGTTAGACGATGTAGTTGAAGAAGAATTGCCCACCGAAGCCTTTGGTCGTATTGCCGCCCAAACTGCGAAGCAAGTCATCGTACAGAAAGTACGTGAAGCTGAACGCGCTAAGGTAGTAGAGCTATACCGCGACCGTATTGGCGAAATCATTAGTGGTAGCGTTAAGAAAGTAACCCGCGACAACGTTATTGTTGATTTGGGTAACAATGCCGAAGCCTTGATGGCGCGTGATCAACTGATTGGCCGTGAAACCTTCCGTATGGGTGATCGTGTACGGGCTTTGCTTGATGAGGTTCGCACCGAAAGCCGCGGACCGCAACTGTTTCTAAGCCGAACTAATCCTAAAATGTTGGTTGAGCTGTTTAAGATTGAAGTGCCAGAAATTGCTGAACAAGTGATTGAAATTCGTGCCGCCGCTCGCGACCCGGGTTCACGTGCTAAAATTGCCGTGAAAACAAATGACGGTCGTATCGACCCAGTGGGCGCTTGTGTAGGTATGCGTGGTTCACGTGTGCAAGCCGTTACTGGTGAGTTAAACAATGAGCGTGTAGACATTGTTTTGTGGGACGATAACCCAGCACAGCTAGTGATTAACGCCATGGCGCCAGCCGAAGTCAGCTCTATTGTAGTGGACGAAGACCGTCACGCAATGGATGTGGCAGTCAGTGATGAAAACTTAGCCATGGCGATTGGTCGTAATGGTCAAAACGTACGCCTTGCTTCTGAATTGACGGGTTGGACCATCAATGTCATGTCAGAAGAAGATGCAGCATCTAAGCAAGAAGACGAAGTAGGTGGTGTGGTGCAGATCTTTGTTGATGCCCTAGACATCGACGAAGAGTTTGCGGAAATGTTGGTAGAAGAAGGTTTTGTAAGCCTTGAAGAAATCGCCTACGTACCGCTTGATGAAATGTTAGCCATTGATGGTTTGGACGAAGATATCGTTGAAGAGCTTCGCACCCGTGCCAAAGATAAGTTGTTGAATCAGGCGCTAGCAGCGGAAGAGCAGCTAGACAACGCAGAACCAGCACAAGACTTGTTGGAAATGGAAGGCATGGATAAACATTTGGCTTTTGTTTTCGCTAGCCGTGGCATTATCACCATGGAAGACTTAGCTGAACAAGCGGTAGATGAGATTTCAGACATTGAAGACTTGAGCGACGAGAAAGCCGCAGAATTAATTATGACGGCCCGCGCCCCTTGGTTTGTTTAACCACCGCTTGACCGATAGGAGAATATTATTATGACAGACCAAACTGTCAACACCCTAGCCGAAACGGTAGGTGTTCCCGCTGAGCGATTGTTGAGCCAGATGGAAGAAGCAGGCCTTGCTCGTCGTGCTGCGACGGATGCAGTGTCGGACGATGAGCGTAAAACGCTTTTGTCACACTTGCAAAAGTCCCACGGTGGCGAAGGCGACAATGCTGATGGCCCTAAAAAGATTACTTTGCGTCGTAAGACCACCAGTACCCTAAAAGTTGCTGGCACGGCTGGTAAGCGTACTGTTAATGTGGAAGTGCGCAAAAAGCGCACCTACGTTAAGGCGGAAGAAACGGATCAGGCCGCTGTGATTGAAGCTGAAAAAGCCCAATTAGCAGCCGCCCAAGCAGAAGCTGCAGTGCAAGCACAAGCTGCTGCGGATGCTAAGGCAGCAGCCGAAGCCGCTCAAGCAGCACAAGCTGCTGCAGCTGCAACAGCAGCCAATAGCGCGGCTGATAGCGCTGCCAAAGGCGCCGCTGAGGATCAAGCTAAAGCTAAGGCCGCTGCTAACGCTGCTGCCGATAAAGCTGCGGCAAACGCTGAAGTGGCTCGCCAAAAAGCGGCAGAAGACGCCAAGAAGAAGCCGGCACATCAAAAAACATTCACCTCGCCAGACAAGCCCCGTGGTGGCGCCCCAGCTGGCAAAGGTAAGGGCAAGGGCCGTGCTGCTGGTGGTCGAGATGATCGCAGCCGTGGCAAAAACTCTCGTAACAAAGGTAAGTTGGCTGCGCCTAAGCATACCGGCAATAGCGAACACGCTTTTGCAGTACCCACAGAAAAGGTGATCCAAGAAGTTAACGTACCGGAATCGATTACCGTTGCAGATCTAGCTTCACGTATGAAGGTGAAGGCGGCCGAAGTCATTAAGGTCATGTTCAACATGGGCGCCATGGCCACCATCAACCAAGTCATTGACCAAGACACAGCCACCATCGTGGTTGAAGAAATGGGTCATACGGTGAAGTTGGTGATGGATGATGCCATTGAGACCGAAGTGGTAGAAAGCATCAACTACGAAGGCACCGAAATTGTCCGCGCTCCAGTGGTAACGGTAATGGGCCACGTAGACCATGGTAAAACTTCCCTGTTGGATTGCATCCGTTCCACTAAGGTGGCATCTGGCGAGTCCGGTGGTATTACCCAGCACATTGGTGCTTACCATGTAGAAACTGACAAAGGCATGGTGACCTTCTTGGATACTCCAGGACACGCGGCGTTTACCGCCATGCGTGCCCGTGGAGCAAAGGCCACAGACATTGTTATTTTGGTAGTGGCTGCAGACGATGGCGTCATGCCACAAACCGAAGAAGCCGTACAGCATGCGAAAGCCGCTGGCGTACCTTTGATTGTTGCGGTTAACAAAATGGATAAGGAAGGTGCAGATCCGGATCGTGTGAAGACAGAATTGTCTAGCCGTGAGGTGGTGCCAGAAGATTGGGGTGGTGTGACTCAGTTCCTACCCGTGTCAGCTAAAACCGGCGAAGGCATTGATGCCTTGGTTGATGCAGTATTGCTAGAAGCTGAAGTATTAGAGCTGACTGCAGTGCCAGAAGCGCCTGCTAAAGGCGTGGTGGTTGAAGCCCGTCTTGATAAAGGCCGCGGTTCTGTAGCCACTATTTTGGTGCAAAATGGCACCTTGAAGAAAGGTGACATTGTTTTGGCTGGTCAGCAGTTTGGTCGCGTACGCGCCATGCTAGACGAGAACGGCAAGCCAATTACCAGTGCGGGCCCATCTATCCCCGTAGAGATTTTAGGTTTAGGCGGCACGCCTGACTCAGGTGAAGATTTTGCCGTAGTGGCAGATGAAAAGAAAGCCCGCGAAGTGGCCCTGTTCCGTCAAGGTAAATACCGCGACGTGAAGCTAGCGCGCCAGCAAGCCTCTAAGTTAGATGCAATGTTCGAAAATATGGGCAAGAACCAAGCCTCAGTATTGAA
>DPHD01000044.1:6153-7013 GCA_003523085.1 Oceanospirillaceae bacterium
TCTAACGCTGTGATCTTTGGTTTTAACGTTCGTGCCGATACACCGGCTAAAGCTTTGATCGAAAAAGAAGGCATAGATCTACGTTATTACAGCGTCATCTACGACATCATCAACGATGTTAAAGCCGCTCTTTCTGGCATGTTGTCGCCCGAGTTGCGCGAATCCATTGTTGGTATTGCCGAAGTGCGTGAAGTCTTCCGTTCGCCTAAGTTGGGTCAAATTGCTGGCTGTATGGTGACCGAAGGCACCATGTTCCGTAGCAAGCCGATCCGTGTATTACGTGACAACGTAGTGATCTACGAAGGTGAATTAGAATCCTTGCGTCGTCACAAAGATGCCGTGGCAGAGGTTCGTAACGGTATGGAGTGTGGTATCGGTGTGAAGAGCTACAACGACGTGCGTGTTGGCGACCAAATCGAAGTCTTCGACACGGTTGAAGTCGAGCGTAGCTTGTAAGGGCTGACCATACTATGGCACAAGAATATAGCCGCACCCAGCGTGTGGCAGACCAAATACAGCGCGAGCTCGCGGCCCTAATTCAACGTGAGGTGAAAGATCCTCGCGTGGGTATGGCTACGGTGAGTGCTGTAGAAGTATCCCGTGACCTTTCCCACGCGAAGGTGTTTGTTACCATTTTTAATGGTGGAGAAGACAAAGACGAGATTCGTGAGTCGGTGAAGGCGCTTAATAATGCCTCAGGTTTTTTACGTAGCAAGTTAGGTCAACGCATGAAGTTGCGTATTGTTCCGACCTTACGCTTCCACTTTGACGACAGTTTGTCACGGGGTAATTACCTGAGTAACTTGATTGACCAAGCCCGGGCATCGGACCCAGAGCTTGAGTCTGATGTTGACTACGGC
>DPHD01000056.1 GCA_003523085.1 Oceanospirillaceae bacterium
TATACTTTTTAAAAATTCTAACGCTGCAAACAAAGGCGAGCGGTAGCGAGTCCAGCCACGCTTTTTGTGGCGCTTTGCTTTGCCTTGTTATACGTTTTTACTAAACTCATCCCTAATCTCCGTAAACAAAAGCATGGCTATAATTGCCCCGTCTGCAAGATTCATTAAGTACGATAGAAGTCCTTCAATACTGCTACTTACCCGAACTCCGGCCAAAGGGGCCAATACAACACTTGCAATTGTTAGTGTAATGAACATCGGCTTCGCCCATGCTTTGAAGCGCAGCAAACCTACAGTGGCCAAACTATATGCGGCAAGAAAACCGTAAGCTATATAATTTGATGGGGGCACTACCGCACCATAAGCCGACGAAGAAAGGATACCTCGAGTTTCAACGCTTAGAAGTTTCCCGTCGAAGTAAGGTAGAAAAAACCACACTACATATATAACAAATGAGGCCAATACCAGATTCTTAAATATATTTTTCATAATTTCCTAAACCGTATAACGCCTTGCATCAGCGGCCAAATTGCAAGCGCAGCGCGGCAATTTGGTCCGGCTGCATGCGATTGTTAGGCGTCACATTTGTATTAGCTTGTTTTGGAATTGCGCTCACTTAACCACCTCTAAACCCCATATCTCAGCCGTATGCTTAGTAATATTTTTCAGGGCTGTTCCAAGATGGTTCCTAGCGTCTCTAATCTCAACCGATAAATTGCCATTCTTTTCACCAGCTATTAATTTGAAAGCAATTCCTTCGACAGCTTCAGCATATTTGTTTATTGGTTGAACACATTCTTGATCATCGATTATTGCCCATAGTTTCTTGCGGTAAGTTTTCTCCGCGATAACTCTTAGACTGTCGTGTGTTGAAACATCTTCTTCAGCATTTACCAAGGCTTCAATTAAAGTAATCGCAGACATTTGAGCTTCGAGTAAAATAAATAGATCTTCGCACGCGCTTGTTAAGGGAACCCTTCCGCCAATATTTGATTCGTGGTTGCGACGGCTGCGCTCGATGAATCCTTGCACAACTAATGTAACTAAAACTCCGGCTAATGCAGCGATTGCTGGCAAGGCACTTTCCCAAAAGTTCGTTTCACATTCCATAATGTTGCCTCAAATTATTCGTGACGCCTAACGCCCAAAACACCGGCGCGTTTACGCGTCCGATTGCTTTTGCTTGTTATGTGATGCTTGCTTAGGGTAGTGTGCGGGGTTTTCGATGATATCTTCACTAAGGTCAACGTCGATATCCGGCCAGTAAAAATGACCTGGAGATTGCTCCTCTACGTTATATATCACTTTCACGGGTTGATCTTTGAACCAAGGAAATTCATCGTAAGGCATAAATAGCTCTTTGCCACTAGATGAAAGTAACCAGACGCCAAAAGGTGAAATATGGCTTATCTCAGTTTTCGAAATGCTTTTGCCATGTGCTAATGAGTTCATCTTGATGTTCCTCAATCAGGTTCTCGACATCTTTTAATTGCTTTCTAGTGTAATGATAATTCTTTGCAAGTTAAATTTCAGGTTCTAGCCAAAATTTTGCCTCACCATCGCCGGACACAACATGAACATGCATTCTGTCCTCTTCTCTTGAAAAGAAGAAGAAGCGATATCCGTTTTCACGAAATACTGTAGGGCTCACTGGTCCTCCTTAGTCACATAACGCCCACATAAAAGGCGGAGCGTCAGCGACGTCCAGCGTAACGAAGTGAAGTGATTTTTAATGTGCTTGTTATGCATTGGCTGCTAACTCTGCTAGTTCTGATTTTAGTTTTTCAACCTTATTTTCTAGCTGCGTATGAACTGCGATGTAAGGTTTAATGTATTCTTCACCGTTGCACTTCCCTTGCTTGTAATCAGCTTTGTGAGCAGCAGATACATCGTTGACCTTACCCCGCCATTCTAAGACTTCATTATATGTTGGGAGAAGCTCTCTAGCATAAATATGAAGAATCATTTCAATACGTTTAAAGTCAGTTTTTTTGTCCGCACCATCAGCAATTATTTCATCAAGGTATTGGTTGTAATCAATTTCTCCTTTCATTACCAAAGTGAGCTTAAAATAATGACTGAAAAACATATTTACCCAATGACTTAATAGTACATATAACTCTTCCAGCTTTTCTCTCTTAACTTGGAAGTGATGTCTCTGGCGCTCATTTTCTAGCTGGAGCTGTAACCTAGATAGATTTGATCTGTTTGCTAGAAAAACACCTATAAGTCCCAGAAGCGCACCGAGAAGAACACCGGCTAGCCCTATCCATGACTTTAAGTCTACTGATTTTAGAATTTCTAGCACTGTACTTTCCTAGGTTGCATAACAGCCCATTTATGAGGCCCAAGGCCTCATAATAATTATTAGAGAGCGGCACTTATAATAAATTCAGATACACGCTGCTGCTCTCAACCTACTGAAAAGCATAGGCGTTTTATTCCAAACTTCAAGCGCAGTTACAAAAAAGAGTGCCGAGCACCCCCTAATTCTAAATGCGGGCTATGCTGTACATACAGAGCTCTATTAGGAAAATCCCATGCCCTCGCCATTTCTCACAGCCATCAATGAATTCATGCAAGTTCATCGCTATAGCCAACGAACAATTCACACCTACATATATTGGATCAAGGGCTATATTCGGTTCGAAAGAGTGTGGCAGCTCATTGGCAAAATGCAGCGTACATAGGGCACAAAACTAGATGAGAGCTTTTTGGCTTGCCTTGACGAAAATAGCAACGACCTCAGGTATTTCCAGCTTGCTACGGTTCCTGTTAGTCACGCACATATCTTGATGCCGCCGCCAAGTTTGCGACACATCATCAGTTTTCTTATAAAGTGATCGGGTTTTGGTGAGTCTTGTGGTGTTTCAGGTGCCGTATGACAAACACTACGACCAACAAGGACAGGCATTGCAGAACCATATGTTGGAGGTCCGGTACGGGGCGAGCATCAACACGATGATGAGTATTGCGTGTTGTTTAGTTTGTAAGGTGTGCATCGATCATTCCGACTAGGCTCTAACATGATTGAGTTACAGCCTAGCCGTTGTGACCGGCGACCTCAGCTAACGCTGGAAGTCGTACACACTGCCCAAACGCAAAATCTGCGTTAGTTCATCCAAGGCGCTGTGGCTTTCGATGAGTAGCTGTGGGTCGGCCAGGTCGGCTTCGCTAAGGGTGTCGCGGTAGTGTTTCTCGGTCCAGTCCATAAGTCGTGGGAACAAAGTATCGTTCATAACGCAGGCGGGGTTAACGGCCGCTTGTTCTGCGTCGTTCAGCACGACTCTTAGGCGTAAGCACGCTGGGCCGCCACCGTTGCTCATGCTTTGTTTGAGGTCAAATACCAAGACTTCTTCAATGGCGCTGTCACTGGCGATTAGTTGGTCTAGGTAGGCCGACACATTGGCGTTTTCGCGGCATTCTTGGGGTACCACAATACCCATTTTGCCTTCACCTAGGTGTGGCAGGCTTAACAGCTGGCTATTAAACAGGTAGCTTTTTACGGCGTCTTGCACGCTAACTTGATTGGCTGGCACTTGGATGAACTGCATGTCGCCGTTACCCATCTTGGCCATGGCTTGCTGCAAGTTGTCGTTCACTTCATTGGTGTTGAGGAAAGCGAGCTCGTGGTAAAAAGACACATTGCGGTTACCTACGGCGATAACGTCGTTGTGGAATACACCGGCGTCAATCACGTCTGGATTTTGTTGGGCATACACCACTTGCTCATCTTTTAAGCCGTGTAAACGAGCAACCGCTTGCGAGGCTTCTAAGCTCTGGCGTGCTGGGTACTTAGCCGGTTTTGGCGCTTGGCCGTTAAAAGCGTGTTGGCCATAGACAAAGAACTCTACCCCGGCGTTGCCGTAATCATGGCAAAAGCGAGTGTGGTTGGCTGCGCCTTCGTCACCAAAATGGTCGGAAGAAGGCAGGGCCTGATGGTGGCCAAAACGATCTTGGTTGGCAAACGTGGCTTGTAAAATCCGGCCGGTAGTTTCGTGCTCGATAGAGCGGTGAAAACGGTTGACTAGGTTTGCCGGTGTAAAATGCAAGCGGCCATCACTGCAGTCTGCGCTAGGTGATACGGTGGCGGCGTTAGCTGTCCACATGCTGGATGCGGAATAACAAGACGCCAATAATGCGGGGTCTTGTTTTGCTGCGCGTTGAATCACTCGGCTGTCGTTGCCAGTAAACCCAAGACGTCGCAAGGTGTGCAAGTCCGGCCGTGACTGTGGCGCTAATACACCTTGAAACATGCCTAAATCATGCAGCGATTTCATCTTCTGCAAGCCTTGCTGTGCGGCTTGTTTAGGGTTAGATGGGCGCGCGGAATTGCTACTCGACGCAACGTTGCCGTAAGACAAACCGCCGTAGTTGTGAGTGGGGCCAACTAGACCATCAAAGTTAGCTTCTAACGCTTGAGAGTGGCTGCTCATGGGTCTACTCCTTAAAGGTCTAAGCCAGGGCTTAGTTGTGCGGGCATGGTTAAGGCGTCTGCTTCGATAGAAGAAACAGGGTAGGCACAATAATCAGCCGCATAGAAGGCACTGGCCCGGTGGTTGCCACTGGCGCCAATGCCACCAAACGGCGAGGCACCACTAGCGCCGGTAATTTGTTTGTTCCAGTTAACGCTGCCTGCACGGATACGGGGCAAGAAATAATCGTATTCGTCGCGCGAGTCGCTTAACAAACCGGCAGACAAACCAAAGCTGGTGTTGTTGGCCATGTCGATGGCTTGGTCGAAACCGTCGTAGCGTACCAGTGTTAGTAGTGGCCCAAAGTACTCTTCATCGGGCAGGTTAGTAGCATCGGAAACGTCAATTAAGCCCGGGCTTAACAGCCCTGTGTTTTCGGCTAATAGCTTCATTGTCACTAGCGACTTAGCACCTTGGTTAATTAACCCTTGTTGAGCGGCTAACAGTTGCTGGGCAGCGGTTGAGGAAATAACAGAGCCCATAAATGGTGCTGGTTCTGCGTCGTAGAAGCCGACACGAATTTTGCCAATCGCAGTGACTAAGGTGTCTATTAGGGCATCGCCTACAGCACCTTTAGGCACATACAAACGCCGTGCACAGGTGCAACGCTGGCCAGCGGAAATAAAGGCTGATTGAATAATCTCGTGTACCGCAGCGCGGGTGTCTTCTACTTGGCTGACGATGAGTGGGTTGTTGCCGCCCATTTCTAGGGCCAAAATCTTATCTGGGCGACCTGCGTATTGCTTATGTAGCAACATGCCTGTGCTTGAGCTGCCGGTGAAGAACAAACCGTCAATGCCGCTGTGGTTAGCCAGTGCAATACCGGTTTCACGGGCTCCTTGTACAAGGTTGATGACACCAGCCGGAAGGCCTGCATCTAACCAGCATTTAAGGGTAAGCTCTGCCACCATAGGCGTTTGTTCGCTGGGCTTAAATACCACGGTGTTGCCGGCCAATAGGGCCGGCACAATGTGGCCGTTAGGTAAGTGTCCGGGGAAGTTATAAGGGCCAAATACTGCCACTACACCGTGGGGACGGTGGCGTAACCATGCTTGGGTGCCCGCAGGGGCAGGTTTGCTGACTACACCCGTACGCTCTTCATAGGCTTTGGCAGATAGGTCAATTTTGCCGGCCATGGCCGCGGCTTCGGTGCGGGTTTCCCACAAAGGTTTTCCCGTTTCTTGGGCTATGGCAGTGGCGATATCTTCGGCTTTTTCTTTGAGTTGCGTTTGAAACGCTTTAATCATAGCCAAGCGATCTTCGTAGCTGCTTAAAGACCATGCAGGAAAAGCAGCACGAGCGGCTTTAATAGCAGCTTCTACTTGGGAACCATCGGCGCCTTGGCCTTGCCAAAGAATGTCATTATTGGCAGGGTTAACTGAATCAAAAGCGGGGCCATGGCCTGCTAACCACTGGTTGTTAATTAGGTGAGTCATTGTTATTCCTTATGCTTTAGGGGCGTGGGCCAAATAATGGCACTGCTCGGAGTGGGTCGCCGGTTTGCAGTTGTAGGGCGTTAGCTAATTCTGTATTAATGCATAACGGGCCAGATTCTGGGGCGTTGAGATAGGCCATGGTGCAGCGATAGCCGGTCAGGCTGGTATTGCTGACTAGGTACGGCGTATCGCCTGCAGCCATGTTGTCTTGTACGGACGCTGTGTAGTGCTTGCTGTCGCGCACGGCACGAATGTCTTGCACTTGTGTTTCTAAGGTTGGGCCAGCGTCAAAGATATCCACATACCCTTGGTAGCGGAACCCTTCGTCTTCCAGCATTTTACGTGCAGGGCGAGTATTGTCGTGCACTTCGCCGATCACCGCGCGGGCCTCTTCGGGCAATAAATTGATATACAACGGGTGGCGCGGCATGAGTTCGGCAATAAATTCTTTTTTACCTAGCCCGGTCAGACGGTCAGCATCGGCAAATGGCATATCGAAAAAGTGACCACCTAAGCCGTCCCAAAATGGGGAATGGCCATGGGCATCGGAAACGCCGCGCATTTCGGCGATGATTTTGCTTTCAAAACGTTCAGGAAATTGTGCTAAAAATAAAAATCGGCTTTTGGATAACAAACTGCCGTTTTTGCTGTGGCGATACTCCGGGTCCAAAAACAAGGTGCAGACTTCCGCGCACGCAGTTTGATCGTTGCTTAAGTACAAGGTCGGGAAGCTGTTATGTACCTCTAGTTCACGGCTAGAATGGACTAGGGTGCCAATACGGTAGCTATACCAAGGACTGCTGAGGCCAATAGTGGATTCGATGCCACAAATGCCAGCGATCTTGCCAGTGGTGGTGTCTTGCATTACGAACATATAGCTTTGTTCGTAATTGAGGTCCACTTGGTCCTCAAAAGCGGCTAATGAGGCTTCTATTTTGCTGAGAATACGCGCTGGATCGGCAGGTAATGAGGTAAAACCAACGCCTGCTTTGTGAGCCAAATCAAGCAGGGCGTCGGCATCGGTCGCCGCGAGGGGACGAATGATCATCATGGGGGCCTCCAGAGGGTAACTACAGATAATATTTGATGCTGCAAATGGTACCTGTGTTACGCCCACAACACTTTTGTGTAAACGCTTCTGGATTTATTACTAGAGACTTTTAACGACCGCTAGATCACAGTGGGCAATAGGTTACGGTGTTGCCATTGGCTACCTGCAAACCTTCCAACTGGGCCTCAGTCAAAATTAAAGCAGGGCCTTGTTTGCGAGCGATAATGCAACGGAAGTCGTGGCAGCTATTATTACTCACCAGCACCCGTTTGCCTTGTTCAACGGGGTCACCTGCCTGTACTTTTATCTGTTCTGCATGGCGAATAGCGCGAATGTGACGGGTGCGTACTTCTAAGATCGGGCCCGCATCAAAAATATCGACGTGACCTTCAAAATGGAGACCTTCGTGTTCCAGGATATTGACGATGTCCTCGACGTCGTCGTGATGTTGGCCAATCACTGCTTGGGCCGTATCGCTGAGCAAGGGCACGTAGAGTGGGTAGCGTGGCATCAAGTTTGCGATAAAGCGCTTATTACTAGAGGCTGTGAGTAGGTCCGCTTGGGCAAAATCCATACTGAAAAAATGACGGCCTACAGACTCCCAAAAGGGGGAGATGCCCTGTTCGTCAATCACGCCTTTCATTTCTGCAATTGTGGTGGCTGCGAAACGCTCTGGAAAGCAGGCCATAAACAACAAACGAGATTTAGATAACAGTTGGTCGTAATAGTTGCAGCGGTAGTCCGGTTCTAAATAAAACGAACTGAGACGTGAAGCACCGGTGTAATCGTGCCCCATATGTAGCGCTGGAATACGGTTGTTGATGTTTAAATCGGTAGATACGTGCACCACTTGATCAACCCGGTAGCTATAGAAAGGTTCACTTAATCCTACCGCCGCATCGACGGTACAAGTGCCTACCAAACGCGAAGTTTGGGTGTCTTCCATAACAAAGGTGTAGCCTTCTTCGCCAGCTTGGTCAAGGTTTGCGGCAAACGACAACTCACTGTGGCTAATCTTTTGCGCCAGACGTTGTGGGTGATTAGGCAGGTTGGTATGGCCCACGCCGGTGGCCGCCGCAAAATCTACAAAGGCTTCGCTGTCGTCACTTTTTATGGGCCGTACGATTAACATGCTGTGTGCTCCAAAGAGGTTCTATGCATACCATCACGCTGCAACCAGGCTAAGTCATCGGCTTGGGCCAGGCGCAACAGAATTAGCGCACTGAGTTGTGAGCGAGTGGTGAGACTAGAGAGGTGCATGTACTCATCTGCACTGTGGATTTTGCCACCCTGTACACCTAAGGTATCAATATTGGGTAGGCCTGCGGCGGCGAGGTTATTGCCGTCGCAACAACCTCCAGTAGGCAAAAACTCTAAACTTAAGCCTAGGCTTTTGCCACAAGATTGCACCAATTCACACAGTTGCTGATTGGCGGGGCTAAGTTGTTTGGGCTGACGACCAAAACCGCCATGTAGCTCAATAGTAAGGCCATCTCGGCTATTGATATGGGCCAAAATGGTGTTAATTTGGGCTTCACACCAAGCTTGCTGATCGCTGCTTTCAATACGGATATTAAACCGCATGGTGCAGGTGTCTGGCACAATATTCACGGCCCCGCCGCCCTGTACAAACCCCGGATTAATGGTGACGCCTTGTTGCTGGCCATTGAGGTCATCTA
Source organism: Oceanospirillaceae bacterium (assembly GCA_003523085.1). Classification (GTDB taxonomy): domain Bacteria; phylum Pseudomonadota; class Gammaproteobacteria; order Pseudomonadales; family Balneatricaceae; genus Njordibacter. The sequence goes on from DPHD01000056.1 coordinate 8,642, forward strand.
GGGCGCCGGTAAAGTCGGCCATGGCACGAATAGCGTTGCGACCCAAGTGATGCTCGCGACCCGCATGGGCGGCTTTACCTCGGGTGACTACGGCAAAATTACCACTGCCTTTGCGGGCACCGGCTAAGTTACCGTCGGCAAACGAGGGTTCGTAAATTAAGCCAAGATGATGACGTTTGGCGATTTCTGGGAATAACTTCGACGAACTCGGCGAGCCAATTTCTTCGTCTGGATTAAATAAAATTTCCCAGCCTAGTTGGTCTTGCAAAGGGCTAAGTTCAAAGGCTTCTAGGGCCTTAAACATCACCACGATGCCGCCTTTAAGATCGGCTACGCCGGGACCATTAATAATGTCATCTTCTAGGTAAGTAATCTTTTGGAAGGGGTGGTCAATAGGGAAAACCGTGTCCATGTGGGCGCACAAAAACACTTGAGTAGGCGCTTGAGGGCGCTTAAATAAACGCAAGGCTCGGCCTAGGGGCTTTTGGTTAAGCTGACCTAGGTCATCCACCACGTCTTGCGGTGGCAGGTCGATAAATTCTAGCTCGCAGTCTAGCTTGTTACTCCATTGCGCTAAGGTATCGGCCACTTTGTTAACCCCGGCAACGTTGTAGCTGCCGGAATTGATTTCGGCCAACGTCCATAGGTCTTGCTGCATGACTTGCTGCTGTGTAGCAATCCATTCTAGGGTTTGTGCTTCCAATTCGTTGTTTACAGTCAGGTTAGTCATGCGTTGCCTTATGCCTCTACAATCTGGCGTACAGCTTGTTCTAGAATAGCTAGGCCAGCGTCGATGTCTGCGTCTGGAATCAATAACGACGGTGCAAAACGGATGACGTCGGGGCCTGCCACCAATACCAACAAGCCTTTGGCTTGGGCGGCTTTAAGGAACTCACCGGCACGACCTTTGTACTCTTCGCTTAAGGCGCAACCAATGAGCAAACCTTTGCCACGCACTTGGTCGCAAAACGGTGTGCGCGCGTTAATGGCTTCTACACCGGCTTTAAACCGTTGGTGTTTGGCGTTAACACCGGCCAATACTTCGGGGGTGTTAACAATGTCGATGACTGCTTCGGCAATGGAACAGGCCAGTGGGTTGCCACCGTAGGTGCTGCCATGGGTGCCAATGGCTAAGCTTTTAGACACCTTGTCGGTGGTTAACATGGCGGCGACTGGGAAGCCGTTACCTAGACCTTTAGCCGTAGTCAAAATGTCTGGCGAGATGTCGGTTTGTTGGTAGGCGTACAAAGTGCCTAGGCGCCCAGCGCCCGTTTGAACTTCGTCTAGCACCAATAAGGCATTGTGCTCGTCACACAATTCACGGGCGCGTTTGATAAAGGCTGGATCTGCGTCAATGATGCCGCCTTCGCCCTGTAATGGCTCCATAACGATGGCACAGGTTTTAGCCGAAACGGCGGCTTCTAAAGCGGCGATATCGTTAAATGGTAAGTGGGTAATGCCTTCTAAAGCAGGGCCAAAACCGGCACTGTATTTAGGTTGTCCGCCTACGCTCACGGTAAACAAGGTCCGTCCGTGAAAGGCTTGTTCAAAGGCAATGATTTCATGCTTTTGCTCACCAAAGTTATCGACGGCATAACGACGGGCTAACTTAAACGCAGCCTCGTTGGCTTCACCGCCGGAATTGGCAAAGTAAACTCTATCGGCAAAGGTGGCGTCGGTTAGCTTTTTGGCCAAACGCAGGGCCGGCTCGTTAGTCATGACGTTGGCAATATGCCACAGTTTTTCGCCTTGCTCTTTAAGGGTGGCAACTAGCTTGGGGTGGCTATGGCCGACACTGGTGACGGCAATGCCGCCGGCAAAGTCGATGTACTCTTTGTGGTTTTGATCCCAAATGCGTGAGCCTTCACCACGTACTGGAATAACGGGTGCTGGGGCGTAGTTTTGCACCATGACTTCATCAAAAAGGGCGCGGGTTACAGGGGTGTTGGTCATAAATAATCCTAAATAATCTGTGGGTTAATATGTTAGTTAATGGTGCAGCTTAGCTGGCCTTTAGCTTGGCGATTTCTCGCACAGCTACCGATAGCATGGCTAAATTAATGTTGCTATTGGCTTGGAGTTCGCTAAATAAATTCAAGCAGCGTTCAATGACCTCTTGATTGCGTTGTTCCCAAGCTTGGCTTTTATCGCTAGACATCACGGCTTGGGTCAACTGTGCGAGACTGGCTTCAAATTCTTGTTTGAGGCTGGCGCGGGCTTTACGTTGCCACTGGTCTTGGCTGGGTAAGTTGGCAATGGCTTGGTTGATCCAATCGCCCTGAAAACGTTCGTACAAGCTGTACCAGATTTGGGCGGCGATAGGCACTTGGCTAGCACACTGACGCGCCACTTGAGCCACGTCTAAACCGTGGTATAAGAATTCAAGTTGGCTTAAGCGTTGGCTGATGTCGGCATCAAGGCCACTTTGAGTGAGATGTTGGGCTTGTGCCTGAATACGCTCGGCCGCGGCTGAAGGTAATAAGCCGGCCAATTGAGCAGTGTAGTCCTGCATGGGTAGTTGGTATTGATCGACCATGGCTTGGATTGATTCACCCTCGTGTTGGCTCAACAACCAGAGGGTTAAATCCTCTAGCAAGGTCTGGATGTGCTTGTGTAAGGCCATCGATTTTGAGTAGTCCAGCATTAAGGTAACGCGGTCTAACTCTTGCCACAGGCTGTGGGCATCCACAATATCGCAGGCTGCGGTAAAGGCGCGGGCCATATCGCCTGCTTCTGCGCCCATTTCTTCCTGTAAATAGTTGCAGAAGGTTGAACCCATGCGGTTGCCCATTTGATTAGTCACATGGGTGGCAATAATTTCACTGCGTAAGGGGTGTGAAGCCATGGCAGCGGCATAATTTTTGCTCAATACCTTCGGGAAGTAGTGTTCTAGGTTGCTGGCTAGGTAGGCATCGTTGCCAATGTCTGCAGCCATTAATTCGTCAAACAAACGCATTTTGCTATAAGCCAATAAGACGGCGATTTCTGGCCGAGTTAAACCCTGCTGCAGGCGCGCACGCTCGTCCATATTGGCATCGTCCGGTAACCCTTCCAGTGCTCGGTTAAGGCGGCCTTGTTTTTCTAAGCTGTGAATCAGGCGTTTGTGATCACTAAGATGAGCACAGGCTTGATCTTGCGCAATACTCAGCACCAAACTTTGGTGGTAGTTATGGCTTAGTACCAAATCACCGACTTCATCCGTCATGCTGGCCAGCAAGGTGTTGCGCTGCTTCACCGTCATGTCGCCAGCATCGACGAGCTGGCTGAGGAGGATCTTGATGTTTACTTCGTGATCTGAACTGTCAACACCCGCGGAGTTGTCGATGGCATCGGTATTGATGTAACCACCGGCTTGAGCAAATTCAATCCGCCCATGTTGAGAGAAACCAAGGTTGCCGCCTTCTCCGATCACTTTAGCGCCTAGCTGGTTGCCGTTAACCCGTAGGTTATCGTTGGCAGGGTCGCCTATGGCACTGTGGTTTTCGCTGCTGGCTTTGACATAGGTGCCAATGCCGCCGTTCCAAAATAAATCCACCGGCATCTTTAACAAAGCGTGAATCAATTCGTTAGGCGCCATTTTTTTAACATCGGTGCCCACCATGGTTTGTATTTGTGGGCTTAGAGTGATGGACTTTGCTGAACGCTCAAAAATGCCACCCCCTTTGGAAATAAGCTGCTGTTCATAATCACTCCAGCTGGAGCGAGGCAAGTTGAATAAGCGTTGGCGCTCAACAAAGGATTGGGCCGCATTCGGGGTCGGGTCGATAAAAATATGCAGGTGGTTAAAGGCCGCTTGTAAACAAATATGTTCAGACAAGAGCATGCCGTTACCAAATACATCGCCGGCCATGTCGCCCACACCTACGGCGGTAAAATCTTGGCTTTGGCAATCGCGGCCTTGTTCTGCAAACAACCGCTTAACTGATTCCCACGCACCACGGGCGGTAATGCCCATCTTTTTGTGGTCGTATCCGTTAGCACCACCAGAGGCAAAGGCATCGCCCAACCAAAAGTTGTTGTTGTCGGAAATTGAGTTGGCCAAATCAGAGAAGGTGGCGGTGCCTTTGTCTGCTGCCACCACTAAGTAAGGGTCGTCTTCGTCGTAGCGCACCACTTGTTTAGGCGCCACCACTTGTTGGTCGACGATATTGTCGGTAACGTCGAGTAAGGCTTGGATAAAGGTGGAGTAGCTACGTATGACTTCGGCCATCAGCACTTCGCGGTCTTGGGTGGTGGGCAATTGTTTACACACAAAACCACCTTTGGCGCCGAGTGGCACAATAACGGCATTTTTCACCATTTGCGCCTTCACCAGACCTAATACTTCGGTACGGTAGTCTTCCTTACGATCGGACCAACGCAAGCCACCACGGGCCACTTTGCCACCGCGTAAATGCACGCCTTCTACCCAGGTGGAATAGACAAAAATTTCGTACTTAGGCAGCGGTAGGGGCACGCCTGGAATGTGGCTTGGATCCAGCTTGCACGACAGGTATTGGTGGGCCTGGCCATTGCTGTCGGTCTGGTAGTAGTTGGTGCGCAGCATCGACATGATGCAGGCCAAAAAATACTTAACAATGCGGTCTTCGTCTAAATTGCTCACCTGTTCTAAAGCCAAACCAATGTCTTCTTGTAGCTGAGTGATGGTGCTGGTGTCGGCTTGTGCTAGTGGGTTAAAGCGCGCTTCAAACAAGCGCACTAAGGTATGGGTGATACCGGCGTTACGCATCAGTGTTGACTGCATGTAGGTTTGGCTAAACGGCACCTGAATTTGATGCAAGTAGCTGCTGATGGCGCGTACTAAAATAACTTGTTGCCAGGTAAGGTTGGCTGCCAAAACTAAACTGTTGAAGCGATCATTGGCCACACGGCCGCTGTAAATTTGGCCAAAGGCTTCTTGGAAACGCTCTTTGACGTTGGCACCCTCGAGATTCACTTGGGCATCGATCTGGATTACAAAGTCGATGATCCATTGGTTTGAACCAGAATTCGATTTGATGCTGTAGGGATGGGCATTAATAACCTTCACCCCCATGCGTTCCAAGATGGGCAAGACGTCGGACAAGGCCTTGGCTTTACCGTGGCCAAATACCTTGAAACTTAGGCTTTGATCATCTTGATTCAAAGAGCGGTATAAATATGTGGAAAGCGGATTGTCGGCGTTAATCTTCTGCAGTCGCATTAAGTCCATGACGGCGACTTGGGCCGAGAAATTCTCTTGATAGGCCAAGGGGTAGGCAAGGGCGTATTGTTTAAACAGCTTATTGCCTTTGGCCTCACCCTGTTTATTGTTCAGTGCATGATGTAAATGGTCAGTCCACGACAACATAGAATCACGCATTTGTTGTTCGATATCATCAATATCGTAGGCCGTGTTATGGATGTCTTTGCCGTGTACCGTGAGCTGGATGCGCGCTAGGGGTTGTTCGGAGAACATAACGTTAAAGTCGACGCTGGTGCCATTAAATTCGTGCATTAAAATAGCTTGCATCTTAATTCGAAATTGGGTGTTAAAACGCTCCCTAGGCACATATACCAAGGCGGTGGCAAAACGGCCATAAGTGTCTAAACGCAAAAACAACCTTAAGTGATGGCGTTCCTGTGTTTCAATGACGCCACGGATAATCGGGTACAACTCGTCCACACTGGCTTGCAGCATTTCGTCACGTGGGTAGTGGTTTAATATGTGCTGTAGGGCTTTGCCTTTATGGCTGTTAGGCAGTAGCTCTATGCGTTCTCGCAAATCCTGTGCTTTACGGCGCAACAGTGGGATTTCGTCAATACGGGCGGTATAGGCGGCGGAAGAATAGAGCCCAAAGAAACGATCTTCGCCCACCACATTGCCTTGATCGTCAAATCGTTTAAGACCAAGGTAGTCGAAATTGACGGGCCTATGTACGGTTGAACGGCTGGTGGACTTAGTCATTACCAGCATTTCAGGTACCAGGGCTAAAGCCGATTGGTGTTGCGATAATGTAGTGGGTAATAAGCTGTGCGGGCTGCAATTGTCATCCCTAAAGCTACCTAATCCAGAGCCCGCTTTGGGTATCAGTTGGCAGAGGCCGGTTTTGGTATCGTTAGCGAGGTCATAAGAGCGATAGCCTATAAAGGTAAAGTGGTTGTTGGCCACCCAGCGCAAAAAAGCCACGTTTTCGGCTAAGTCTTCTGGGGTTACGGGTAGCTTTTGTTTTTCTAAGGTGTCGATGATAGACACCAGCTTGGTGCGCATGGGTTGCCAATCATCAACTACCAAGCTGACGTCACTGACCACGCTAGTCAAGGTGTCAATGATCTCCTGCACCGAAGAGGCGTCTGTTTGTTGGTCAATTTCAAAGCGCATCATGGCTTCTAAGCTGGCGCCATCGGCTTTGCCAGTGAAGGGTGCAATGCTGTTGGCTTTACCTTTGTGGTCACGCTCAACGGCGACCACTGGATGAGTGGTAGTGTGAATAGTATGGCCTAGATGGCCTAAGGCATTGGTAATCGATGACACCAAAAAGGCTTTATCGTCACAAATAATGTCAACTGTGGTATGGCTAGTGTGCCATTGATGTTCGTCGTAATTGGGGTTATATACGCGAATATTAACTTCGTTGGGTTGGCGTTGTTTGGCACAATCCCAAAGGCTAGCAATAGCGCCGTATAGGTTATCGGTGTCGAACTGGATTAATTCTGCAGGAATGCTTTCTGCGTAGTACAGACGAGCTAACTGTTGCATAGTCTTGCAACTGGTTTTGCTTTGGCGTTTGTTAATGAGGTCACATACTAAATCGATAGCGTTGTTTTTCTTATCCGTGAGGGTGCGCATTTAGGTTTCCTTGAGTCAGAGCACGATATACGAAACTGCCAGCTACTATTATTCAAGAAACTCAAGCCTTGCACTAGGGGGTAAGTTGAGATAGCGCGACCCTATTTGTTGGGAAAATGACATTCCGCGGCTTAGAGCGGGTTTTATGACCTTTTTGTGCCCTCCTAGGAAGATTCAGTGTATCCTTTAGTCTATGCCAGAGACCCCAACATATCACCCCGTAGGCTTGTTGCTTTTACCGCAAGCAAGTTTGAGCCACTACGGCCAAATTGCCGAGCTGCTATTACACGCCAACCGTATCTTGGAGCGTCCGTATTATCGTCAACAAGTGCTGTCGGTAGGCGGAGAGTGTGTGCTTGGAAGGGCGCCAGATTACCTTGCCAGTGCTAAGGTTGAAACCTTGTTTTTGATAGGCGATTTGCTAGCGCAGGTGGCTGCAGATGCAATGTTGGAACGTTGGTTGTTGCAGCAATCTAAGTCGGGCGTGCAAATCTTGGCCATTGGCACGGGCATTATACCTTTGGCAAACGCGGGCTTGCTCAAGGGTAAGCGAGCCTGTTGTCATTGGTCCAGTATTGAAGATTTACGTGTTACCTACCCAGACGTCACCTGGAGTCATCATTTGTTTGAGGCTGAGCAACAGTTGCTCACTTGTGCCGGCGGTGCTTCGACCACCGACCTCATGTTGTCATGGTTGGGCCAACAACAAGATTTGGATCTAGCCGTGCATCTGTCGGAATGGTTTTTAGTGGAGCGTATGCGGCCTCAGGATGCGCAGCAACGGATCCCGCTCAAAGCCCGTATCGGCACCAGTCAGCCAAAATTGATTGAGGCCGTGACGTTGATGGAGACCAACATTGAAGAGCCGCTGTCGCCCGACGACTTAGCCTATCATGTGGGTCTCTCTCGGCGTCACTTAGAGCGTTTATTTAAGAAACACCTCGACAGCGTGCCATCGCGCTTTTATTTACAGCTGAGGCTGGATAAGGCACGGCAAATGTTGCGTGACACCGATAGGTCTATCGTGGAAGTGGGTATGGCTTGTGGTTTTTCCTCCGCCAGCCACTTTAGTACCACCTACCGCACCCACTTCAATCTCACGCCACGCCAAGAGCGTGGTCGGGCAACGCATGTGGAATCGGCACCAAGCTGGAGTCATTCGGTAGCGATTCAGCGTCGTTTAGATTAACTGTACAACCCTAATTAGTAGAGTCACCTATGGATATTTTTGCAGCCGCAACCTTGCTGTTTTTAGTTATGGACCCGTTGGGCAACATTCCTTTGTTTTTGTCGGTGTTGAAGCAGGTGCCAGAAGCCAGGCAGCGCCTAGTATTGCGCCGAGAGTTGTTGATTGCCTATGTGGTGCTGTTATTGTTTTTAGTGCTAGGACCACACATTTTGGAATTTTTACAGGTGTCCCAAGAAGCCATTCGGATTGGGGGTGGCATTGTATTGTTTCTGATTGCCTTAAAAATGATCTTTCCCAAAGAGGGTGGTTTGTTAGGAAAAACCCCTGATGGCGAACCGTTTATCGTGCCGCTAGCCATTCCGCTTATGGCCGGACCCTCGAGCTTGGCCATGATTATGTTGATGCGTAAATCAGCAGAAGGTCAATGGTTTGAATTATGGTTAGCCGTGACGGCTGCATGGCTGGTGTCGGCGGTTATTTTGTTAGCCTCGCGTCGCTTATATAGCTTGCTGGGTGAGAAAGGCCTGATCGCCATCGAACGCCTCATGGGCATGGTGCTGATCATCATGGCAGTGCAAATGTTATTGGAAGGCACGGCGCAATACCTACACCTACGCTAGGCGCTCATAGTGAGCCATCGACGGTGGCTGGAGCTAGAAGCTACTTTCATGTCGCATCAAGATAGACGCTGCGCCAACGAATGGCCCATAGTGCGGGGTTAATGAATTAACCGCGTGGTCAGACCACGGCAAAGGTATTGAGCATGAGTTTAAGCGTCTTCGACTTGATGAAAGTAGGCATCGGGCCTTCCAGTTCTCACACTGTAGGCCCCATGCGGGCAGCCTTGGCGTTTGTGCAGCAGCTTAAAGCTGATGCTAAGCTGACCCAAGTGGCACGGGTGAAAGGTGAGCTATTTGGGTCACTTGGCGCCACAGGTAAAGGCCACGCTAGCGATATTGCAGTCATCCTTGGCTTGTTGGGTGAAGCGCCCGACACCATTGACCCTCCCCAAGTACACCCCATGTTGGCAGAGATAGAGGCTAATGAGCGCTTGCCGTTGATGCGCGAGCACGAGATTGAGTTTATTCAACATCGCGATGTTATTCTTAACCTTGAAGAGTCACTGCCGTATCACCCCAATGGCATGACCATGAGTGCGTATGATGCCGCGGGTGCGCTGGTACTGGAAATGTCTTACTACTCGGTAGGTGGTGGTTTTATCGTCGATGAAACGGCGGCCAAAGCCGACGTGTTACCCGTTGATGAAGATCAGCCGCAAATCCCTTTCCCATTTACCTCGGGTGTTGAACTGCTTGCTCATTGTGATGCCACGGGCAAAAGTATCAGTGCCATCATGATGGAAAATGAAAAAACATGGCGCACGGAAGACGAAATTAGAAGCCAGTTGTTACACATGTGGCAAGTGATGAAGGAGTGTGTGCATAACGGTTGTCACACCGAAGGCGTATTGCCCGGTGGGCTGAATGTTAAGCGCCGCGCTGCCGACCTGTATCAAAAGCTGAGCAGCTTAGGTTCGGTGAAAGTGATTACGCCTCAATTATCAGCCATGGATTGGGTTAACTTGTATGCCATGGCTGTCAATGAAGAGAATGCCGCCGGTGGGCGTATTGTTACGGCGCCGACTAACGGCGCTGCAGGAATTATGCCCGCGGTCATGCATTACTACGATAATTTTTATCCCAATGCCGATGATGATGGCATTGTGCGCTTTATGTTGGCCGCCGCTGCGGTAGGCATTTTGTGTAAATTAAATGCATCTATTTCTGGTGCCGAAGTGGGTTGCCAAGGCGAAGTGGGTAGTGCCTGCGCCATGGCCGCTGCAGGTTTGGCTGAAGTCATTGGGGGTACCCCGCGTCAGGTGGAAAATGCAGCCGAAATTGGCATGGAGCATAACCTTGGATTAACCTGTGATCCGATTGCGGGTTTGGTGCAGGTGCCTTGTATTGAACGCAACGCCATGGGCTCTATTAAAGCCATTAACGCCGCCCATATGGGTATGCGTGGCGATGGCGAACATTTGGTTTCGTTGGACGACGTGATTAAAACCATGCGTGAAACGGGCGCCGACATGCAAGAAAAGTACAAAGAAACTTCCCGTGGAGGCCTCGCAGTTAACGTTACTAACTGCTAATTCTGTTATTCTTGTTGGCTAATGCGTTTACCACCAATATTTAGTCAGCTCGGAGAAGTACATGTCTAGACTACGCCCAGAAGCGGGTATATTACCTCCCGTGTCTAGCCCCATTGCCCAGCAAGCAAGTTTTGGCGAACGACTGCGGGCCTTACGCCAAGCCCGAAAAATGACCTTGCAACAGGCCAGCAAGGAGACCGGCGTTGCCCAATCGACCTTGTCTAAGATGGAAAACAACCAACTGTCTCCGACCTTTAATCTGATGCAAAAGCTGGCTTTGGGCCTTGGCATAGACATGCCACAGCTGTTTGCGCCAGTGCATGAAGCGCGTATTTCTGGACGTCGTAGTGTCACCAAAAAACAGCAAGGCCGAGAGCACCTCACCGCTACCTATGAACATGAATTACTGGCCACCGAACTGGATTCTAAACGTATGGTGCCGTTTAAAAGCCGGGTGCGGGCGCGCCACCTCGATGAGTTTGGCGGCTGGGTTAGGCATGAAGGTGAAGAACTGTTACTCGTACTTGAAGGCGACGTATTGGTCTATACCGAAGAATATGAGCCCCTGCCCCTTAGTGAAGGCGACAGTACCTACTTTGATAGCACCATGGGTCATGCTGTGGTGTCTGTCAGCAAAGACGACGCCCTAGTGCTTTGGGTGTGCGTGGCGCAATGAGACAAGTGGTATTAGCCAGTGGTAACGCCGGTAAACTGAAAGAATTTGGCCAGTGTTTGGCGCCGCTGGGTATTGAATTAGTGGCTCAAAGCCAATTTGTGAGCCAAGAAGTTGAAGAAACGGGACTTTCTTTTGTCGAAAATGCCATTCTTAAAGCCCGTCATGCGGCGGCTGCGTCGGGTCTACCTGCACTTGCCGATGACTCGGGTTTAGAGGTTGACGCGTTGCACGGTGCGCCGGGTATTTACTCGGCACGCTACGCGGGGTCGGCGCTCTCCGGCACTGCCAAAGATGCGGCCAACAGCGCCCACTTAATCGCTAATTTGCAACATCTACCTAGCCATCAGCGTAGCGCTCGGTTTCAGTGTGTCTTGGTTTACATGCGCCATGCACAAGACCCTACGCCACTAATCTGCCAGGCGGCATGGGAAGGTGTGATTATGGACACGCCACAGGGCGAACATGGTTTTGGCTACGACCCCATATTTCAAGTGCTAGAAAAAGGCTGCCGTGCGGCTCAACTCACCCCTGAGCAAAAGCTCTCCATTAGCCATCGGGGCCAAGCGTTGGCGCAATTACAACGGGCCTTGGTTAGCCGCCTAGAGTAATATTGATGCACACACTACCTGCCTTAAGTCTATACATTCATATCCCTTGGTGTGTACGTAAATGCCCCTATTGTGATTTTAATTCACACGCTACTCAAGCCGGTGAAGACATCCCGGAAACCGCTTATATTGCGGCTTTATTACAAGACTTGGCGGTCGAGCTCAAGGCCGTTGCAGGGCGCCGCTTACACAGTATTTTTATAGGTGGCGGCACCCCCAGCCTGATGAGCGCGGCGGGCATTGGCGAAATATTAACCTTTGTTAAAACCCATGTTGACTGTAATAGTGATATGGAAGTCACCCTAGAAGCTAATCCAGGCACCTTTGAACAAGCGAAATTCGCAGGTTTTCTTGAGCAAGGCGTGAATCGTTTATCCATTGGTGTGCAAAGCTTTGATGATGAGTGCTTGCGGTCGCTGGGGCGTATTCATAGCGCCAGTCAAGCGAAACTTGCCATTGGCAAAGCTCAGGCTTTGGGCTTTGGGCGTATCAATCTAGACCTTATGCATGGGTTGCCCGGGCAAACGCTGGCTAGCGGCCTTGCAGACTTGCAGCAAGCCCTTGACTTTGGCACCGACCACTTATCTTGGTATCAACTCACCATAGAGCCCAATACGGAATTTTATAGCCGGCCGCCTAACTTGCCTGACGAAGAGGTGTTGGTGGATATTCAAGACCAAGGCCAAGTTTTAATCGAAGCTGCAGGTTTGTCCCAGTACGAAATTTCGGCCTACGCCAAATCGGGTAGCCAAGCCAGACATAATGTTAACTATTGGCGTTATGGTGATTACATAGGTGTAGGCGCCGGTGCCCATGGCAAGGTGAGCTATTTACAGGACGGTTTGATGGTGATCGAGCGGCGGGTAAAGTTACGCCAGCCCAAGGCTTATATGAGTGCCATCAACGCCTTGTCTTCAAGCCACATAGTGACCCCAGAAGAACTGCAGTTAGAGTTTTTTATGAATGCACTGCGTCTTCAGGCAGGGGTATCGACAGACGACTACTGGGCTAATACAGGGCAGGCCTTGACCCATGTAACAGGCGCACTAGCATCGGCTCGCAAAGCAGGATTGATGATGCCAGATCGGCTGCAGGCTAGCCCTTTGGGTTGGCGTTTTCTTAATGATTTGCTGGCTTATTTTGAGTAGTTTACTGTTCCAAGTAGAAGGTTTGACTAAACTTTAACGGTATAGGATTAGCATTTAGGTCGGGCTGCACGGTTAATTCGAAACGCCACATCTCTTCTTCGGTAAAACGTAGTTGCGCAATATAGTAGATGGCGTTGGGCTCTTTTATTTGTAAAAACTCTAACGGCAGTACTTGACCAATAATGTTAGTGCGTGTGCCGCTGACTACAGCGGGTAGTGGCTTCATCGTCTGTCTATCAATCACAGAAATATTGAGTAAGGCGCGATTTCTTGCGCGCGTAAAGCCATAGGTTTGGGCCAGCTCTGGCGTTACCATCATGGTATTAAAGGCGTTGTAGTGAATGTCATATTTTTGGCTATGAATGGCTTGTTCTGCGTAACTGGGCAATGCCAAGGAGGCTAGTAATACAGCACAGATAAAGCTAAGGTGACGGATCGGATGCATCATGGGTTGGTTTCTTACCTTCTACGATATAAGTCTTTATTGAAGGTCTAATTGTGCGTGATGCGTGGCAAAAAGTAAAAACAAACCCTTTCGACATGTAGGTCAGAACATATGCTGAAAAAAATATTGGTCGGATTAGGTGCAGTCATCACCGTCCTCCTGTTAGGTCTATCCGCGACCGATAATATGCACATTATTGAAAATTTTAGAGCGACCTTTTTTTAGAGTCATCGACTGATAGGGAAGCCTCATATGGGTAATATTCTAATTACTGGTGCCAGCCGGGGCATTGGAGCTGCCACTGCAATAATGTTGGCAGCTAAAGGCCACAACGTGTGTGTTAATTACCACAAACAGCAACACAAAGCTGAGCAATTGGTTGCTCAGATGCAACAGTTGGGTGTGGGTGCTATTGCAGTACAGGCGGATGTATCCCAAGAGCAGGAGGTATTGGCATTATTTAAATGCATGGATGAGCAGCTTGGTCCAATCACGGGTTTAGTTAATAATGCCGGTATGCTGTTACCTCAAATGCCGGTGGAGCAGATGGACGCTGAGCGTATTAATCAATTGCTAACGACCAATGTCACCAGTTATTTTTTATGTTGTCGAGAAGCCATCAAGCGTATGGCGCTAAAATATGGGGGCCAAGGTGGGGCCATTGTTAACGTCTCGTCTGCCGCGTCTCGGCTTGGTGCCGCCGGCGAATACGTTGACTATGCGGCTAGCAAAGGTGCCATCGACACCCTCACCATAGGGCTTTCCAAAGAAGTGGCCCGCGAAGCCATAAGAGTCAACTGCGTGAGGCCGGGGTTTATTGCTACCGACATGCATGCCGATGGCGGTGAGCCCAACCGCATTGAACGGGTTAAAAATGCTATCCCTATGGGGCGTGGGGGCCAACCGGACGAAGTTGCCAATGCGATTGTCTGGTTATTGTCTGACCAAGCATCCTACGTCACAGGCTCATTTACCGACATCGCTGGTGGTCGCTAGCAAATCAATATGAGACACTATAGGCATGATTTTTTAATGCCGTGATGGTTGGCTAAAGGTGAATTGATTTTATGACTAATGCAGGCGTATTTGTGGTTCAGACCGTGTTTGGTTTGTACCTAATGTTGGTAATTATTAGGTTTATGCTGCAGTTGGCGAAGGCTGACTTTTATAACCCCTTGGCGCAAGCCGTGGTGAAACTCACCCAGCCATTGATTGGACCACTACAAAAAGTCATGCCCAAAACCGGCCGCTTTAGTTTGGCTACTTTGGTACTGGGGTTTTTAGTGCAATTGCTGCTTATTGTAATGGTCTTGCTAATTGCCGGTTTTGGTTTGCCAAACCCTGTGAGTTTGGCTATTTGGAGCCTTATTGGGCTGGGTTCACAAGTGTTGGATCTACTCTTTTTTGCCATTTTAGGCAGTATCGTTTTAAGTTGGTTGGCACCACAAACCAACCACCCTGGGGCTTACCTGCTGCAGCAACTTACCGAGCCTGTTATGGCGCCAGCTAGGCGCATGTTGCCGAATTTGGGTGGTTTGGATTTTTCTCCGATTTTGGTATTTATCATTATTAACTTGTTGAATATGTTGGTAATTCAGAGTTTAGCGCAAAGCTTTGGTATGCCTCGTGGTTTGGTAATGGGGCTTTAACGATGGCAACAACTGATAATACCCAAGAGGCGGCTGCTTTCAGTTTTGAAACTTCATTGGCCGAGCTAGAAAGCATCGTCGCCAACATGGAGCAGGGTGAGTTAACTCTGGAAGACTCTTTACAGGCGTTTGAACGCGGTATCGCGTTAACACGCGGGTGCCAAACGGCGTTGGCGCAGGCCGAGCAAAAGGTCAATGTGTTAATGCAAGATGCCCAAGGGCGTGTGGTTGAGCAGCCCTTCAATAAGGAATCATAAGCGTGGAATTTGAGTCTTTAGACGACTTTTTGAGTCACAGCCAAAGTCGCGTAGAGCAATGCCTAAACTCTGCAATTAGGCAGCGTCGTGCGAGTGGCGTGTTGTCCCAAGCCATGGCATACAGTGCAGTCCAAGGCGGTAAACGCGTGCGTGCAGCTTTGGTGTATGGTGGCGCTCGAGCTTGTGGTATTGACCATGCTTGCCTAGACCCGTTGGCAGCGGCTGTAGAGGCGATGCATGCGTATTCGCTTATTCACGACGATTTGCCAGCCATGGATGATGACGCCTTACGTCGTGGTCAGCCTAGCTGCCACATTGCCTTCGACGAGGCGACCGCCATCTTAGCGGGCGATGCCTTACAGGCGCTGGCGTTCGAATTAATTGCCCAAGCACAGGGTCCACAACTTAACGCCACACAATGTTTAGCTATGGTGTCCTGCTTAGCTACTGCCGCAGGTGCTAACGGTATGGTTGCCGGGCAAATGCTGGATATGGCGGCCGAGAAGGATGCGGTTAGTCTGGCCCAGTTAGAAACCTTACATCGTTTTAAAACCGGTGCCTTGATCGTCGCCAGTGTGGAGTTAGGGGCCTTAGCTCAGTCCGAAGTTGATGACCTGCAAGTACAAAAGTTGCGTGACTATGCCCAGGCCATTGGTTTGGCGTTTCAGGTGCAAGATGATATTTTGGATATCGAAGGCGACACTCAAACCTTAGGTAAAGCCCAAGGCTCCGATCTGTTGAATGACAAGTCTACCTACCCTTCGTTGTTAGGCATGACGCAGGCTAAACAACGGCTCACTCAGCTGCACCAGCACGCCACTGGGGCATTGAGTGACTTTGGCCCTGCTGCGGCGCCGCTAGTGTGGTTGGCTGATTTTATTGTTAGCCGTCAATATTAGAGGTTGGCATTAGCGCCATGTTCACCCCCATTCAAACCATCCCTGTGCAGCTTCCCCTTACGCCTTTGTTAGATCAAGTGGATGGGGTTGAGGACTTGCGCCGCCTACAGCATAAGCAGTTACCTCAGTTGGCGTACGAGTTACGCTTGGCGTTGCTTTATAGTGTCGGCCAAACGGGCGGGCATTTAGGTGCGGGCCTAGGGGTGGTTGAATTAACCATTGCCCTGCATTACCTACTTAATACACCAGCAGATCGCCTGATTTGGGATGTGGGGCACCAAGCCTACCCCCATAAAATGCTCACCGGCCGTAAACAACGTATGTTGTCGATGCGGCAGATGGGTGGTTTAGCACCCTTTCCGAAGCGTGACGAAAGTCCATTTGATGCCTTTGGTGTAGGCCATGCCAGCACCTCCATCAGTGCTTTGTTAGGCATGGTATTGGCTCAACAGAATCCGCAAGCCCAACATGTGGCGGTTATCGGTGATGGAGCTTTAACCGGTGGCATGGCCTTTGAAGCGTTAAATCACATGGCCCATTGTCAGGCTAATGGCCTTATTGTCGTCAACGATAACGATATGGCAATCGACGAAAATTTAGGTGGTCTAGCGACTTTTCTTGACGATAACCATGGCCATGGTGGTCCATTACAATGGTTTACAGCCTTAGGGTTTATTTATCGGGGCCCCATTGATGGCCACGATTTACCTTTATTGCTAGCCACTATAACCGAGTTATTGAGCCTTAAAGGGCCAAAGTTGCTGCATATCCATACCTTAAAAGGCAAAGGCTATGGCCCTGCAGAGCTCGACCCCGTGGGTTATCACGCGGTAGCTAAAATTGAGCCAATCGGCAAACCTAAAAAAACAACCGCCCCGACCTATGCTCAGGTATTTGGGCAGTGGGTTTGTGAGCGCGCTAGCACTGACCCTAGGCTGATGGCGATCACCCCAGCGATGGCCGGCGGTTCTGGGCTCGAACCTTTTGCAAAGGCCTATGGCGAGCGTTTGTTTGATGTAGCCATTGCCGAGCAGCATGCGCTCACCTTAGCTGCGGGCATGGCTTGTGAAGGCGCCAAGCCGGTGGTGGCGATTTATTCCACCTTTTTACAGCGTGCTTATGATCAACTGATTCACGACATCGTGTTGCAGGATTTAGACGTGTTGTTGGCCATAGATCGCGCCGGGGTAGTGGGTGAGGATGGCGCCACCCACACGGGCGCTTACGACTTAGCCTTTTTGCGCTGTTTGCCTAAGCTTATTATCATGACTCCCAGTAATGCCCAAGAAACCACAGCCATGTTGGAATTTGGCTATCAACACCAAGGCCCTGCAGCGGTACGTTATCCTCGCGGTGCCGCGCCATTGGCCAATGGTTTAATAGCGCCGCTGGAGTTAGGCAAAGGTGTGGTGTTGCGCCAGACCACTAAAACTGCCGGCATCGCCTTACTCAACTTTGGTGCCCTATTACATGATGTCGTGAGTATGGCGGCTCATTTGGATGCAACTGTAGTGGATATGAGGTTTGTGAAGCCGTTGGATGAGGCGCTATTAACTGCCTTGTTGGCAGACCACTATGGTTTGGTAAGTCTGGAGGATCATAGCCATGTGGGTGGTGCGGGTGCGGCGGTGGCGCAGTGGTTAGGTCAACAAGCCAGCAGTGTGCCATTGTTGAGCTTGGGCCATGAGGATAAAGCGTTAGCCCATGGCAGTCGTGAGGTGGTGTTGGCGCAGACGGGGTTGTCTAGCCAAGGTATGCTACAACGTATTGAACAGTGGATGCAGAGCCTAAGGTTCTAACAGGTGGTCAAGTTTTTTGGCTTTGGTTGCCAAGTAGTCTCGGTTGTGGCTGTTTTCGCCAACCTGAATGGCTTGGCGCTGTTCCACTGTAATGCCTAGGTCTGTTAAGGCTTTGATTTTACGAGGGTTGTTGGTCATTAGGTTAACCGACTTTACTTGCAAGTGATCTAACATGTCTTTGGTCATGCCATAGGTGCGCATGTCGGCATCAAAACCTAAGTGCTCGTTGGCTTCAACCGTATCGGCCCCTTCGTCTTGTAACTTGTAGGCTTTGATCTTATTCAACAAACCGATGCCGCGGCCTTCTTGGCGTAGGTATAACAAAACCCCACGACCTTCTTCGGCAATACGTTTAAGGGCTTCTTGTAATTGTGAACCACAATCGCAGCGCAAGCTAAACAAAGCATCGCCCGTCAAACATTCGGAGTGTAACCGAGCCAGCACTGCAGTTTGGCCGCTGATGTCTCCCATGGCGAGAGCAACGTGCTCTTTGCCCGTGTCACTGTCGGTAAAGCCGTGCATGTCGAAGGTGCCGTAGGGTGTGGGCAATTGCGATGTGGCGACATGGGTAGTAGGCACGAAAATTCCTTAATACAGTAACTGCGAGTAATTGGTTGTTACCCCTATTATGGGGGCTGCAAACCATATCACAAGTATGCCCATGGCAAAATACCACGGCTCAAGGATTCATGCCTTTTAGTGACATCTCAGGGTATAATAGCGTCAATCTTGTTGAATTAATTAGGAAGCCCCATGGCGCAGTTTGTATATACGATGAATCGG
This sequence comes from Oceanospirillaceae bacterium, assembly GCA_003523085.1. Classification (GTDB taxonomy): domain Bacteria; phylum Pseudomonadota; class Gammaproteobacteria; order Pseudomonadales; family Balneatricaceae; genus Njordibacter. Next base: position 27,055 of record DPHD01000056.1, read on the forward strand.
GTAGGGAAAGTGGTTCCCCCCAAACGCGAAATTCTTAAAGATATTTCCCTGTCCTTTTTCCCTGGCGCCAAAATTGGTGTGTTGGGTCTTAATGGCTCAGGCAAATCTAGCCTATTGCGTATCATGGCCGGCGTTGATACCGAGTACAACGGTGAAGCACGGCCGCAGCCGGGCATTAACGTGGGTTACTTGGAACAAGAACCACAGTTAGACGACAGTAAGACAGTACGCCAAGTGGTTGAAGAAGCCGTGGCTGAAGCCAAAAATGCGTTAACCGCATTAGATGCGGTGTATGCTGCTTATGCAGAGCCCGATGCCGACTTTGACGCCTTGGCCGCCGAACAGGCCAAGCTTGAAGATATTATTCAAGCCAGTGATGCCCATAACCTAGATCGCACCCTAGAAGTCGCGGCAGAAGCCTTGCGCTTGCCTGGGTGGGATGAGCCTGTAGTGCATTTGTCTGGAGGTGAGCGTCGTCGTGTGGCCTTATGCCGATTATTGCTTAATAAGCCCGACATGTTGTTATTAGACGAGCCGACTAACCACTTAGACGCTGAGTCTGTGGCATGGTTAGAGCGCTTCTTGGTGGATTACAACGGTACCGTGGTGGCCATTACTCACGACCGTTATTTCCTCGACAACGCGGCCGGTTGGATTTTAGAGCTCGACCGTGGCCATGGTATTCCGTACGAAGGTAACTACTCGTCATGGCTAGAGCAAAAAGAAGCCCGTTTGATTCAAGAAGGTCGCCAACAAGCGTCCCACGATAAAGCCGTAAAATCAGAATTAGATTGGGTTAGAAGCAACGCCAAAGGTCGTCAAGCCAAGTCTAAAGCGCGTTTAGCCCGCTTTGAAGAATTGAGTTCTAGAGAATTCCAAGAGCGTAACGAAACCTCTGAAATTTACATTCCACCTGGCCCCCGTTTGGGCGACAAAGTGATTAACGTTAGTGGCGTCAGCAAAGCCTTTGGCGATAAAATGTTGGTGGAAGGGTTGGAGTTTAGCATGCCCCAAGGCGCTATCGTCGGTGTGGTGGGTGGTAACGGCGCGGGTAAATCAACTTTGTTTAAGATGCTTACTGGCGCCGAGCAGCCGGATTCTGGCAGCATAGAAATTGGAGACACTGTAGAGCTTGCTCATGTGGATCAAGCCCGTGAGTTAGACGGCACTAAAACAGTGTGGGAAGAGCTGTCTGACGGCCAAGACATTATTACCGTAGGTAATTATCAAGTGCCTTCTCGTGCCTACGCCGGACGCTTTAACTTTAAGGGCAATGATCAGCAGAAGTTTGTCAAAGACTTGTCCGGTGGTGAACGTAACCGTTTGCATTTGGCTAAGCTGCTAAAACAAGGCGGCAACGTGTTGTTGTTGGACGAACCTACTAACGACCTTGACGTAGAGACCTTACGTGCCCTCGAGGAAGCCTTGTTAGCCTTCCCCGGTGCTGCCGTTGTAATTTCTCACGACCGTTGGTTCCTAGACCGTATTTGTACCCATACTTTGGCCTACGAAGGTGACTCAAAGGCCACCTTCTTTGAAGGTAACTACTCCGAATACGCGCAAGACTACAAAGCCCGCACGGGTAAAGATCATCAACCAACCCGGGTCAAGTATAAGAAACTTGCCTAATTCGTTGTTGAGGCAGTTGCTGGAGTTTGGTGTAAATGGATATCCTGCTGCGGGTAGGGCATGGATATGTCATTTTCATCAAATGCTAGTTTAATTTGTTTAGTTAAGTGCCACCTAACAGCCCAATAATCTGTCGCCTTCACCCAAGGCCGAACAATAAAGTTGACGCTACTGTCGGCCAGTTCGGCTACGGCGACGGTGGCATCGGGTTCAGCTAAAATGCGCTGATCTGCGGCGATGCACTGCAGTAAAATATGTTCGGCTTTTGGTAGGTCGTCGCCATACCCAACACCAATGATCAAATCGATACGACGCGTTGGCTTAGCCGAAGCGTTAACGATCACACCACCATAAATCTGGTTATTGGGAACAATAATTTCACGATTGTCACCGGTTTTCATTTGGCTCGAAAAATAACCAATCTTTTCAACCACGCCTGCAACACCTGCGGCTTCTATAAAGTCGCCAACAGTAAATGGCCTAGCGATGATAAGCATCACACCGGCGGCAAAATTGCTCAATGTGTCCTTTAATGCCAGCCCCAGGGCTAAACCTGCGGCGGCGAAGATGGTCAATAGTGCTGTAGTGTCTACACCGAGCGAATCTAAGGCAATGAGGAGCGCGACAAAGGTAAGTACCACCCGAATAGTGGCGCTAACGAATGCAGATAGGGTGGCATCTGTTGCTCGAGCTTTAAGGCTCCGTCCCACTACGTAGGCCATCAACAAAGCAAGCCAACGACCGATATAAAAAATAGCCACGGCCATGGCCATGGCTATAGCACCGTCGAGGGCTATATCGAACCAGCTTTCAGAAAATGACAAATCCATGACCAATACTCCACAGTGAATAATAAGCGTGTTTAATTACACGCTGCATCAAGTGTAGACAATGGCTAAGGTTTTGCTTACTAGCGCTGAAGTTAGCTTTTAAATAGCTGCGCCAGTTCCTGTGAGCGATGATGAGCGGCGGCCATAGCGGCGCTACATAGGCCATTAAAGTCGCCTTCATTAAAGGTGTTTATGGCTTGTTCTGTGGTGCCTTTAGGTGAAGTTACGGCTTGGCGTAATTGGGCCGGTGTTTGGCTGCTTTGTTGCGCCATTTTGGCAGCACCCGCGGCTGTTTGAAGCACCAACTGTTGCGCAATATCGGTACTTAAACCGAGTTTTTCCGCGCCCTGTATCATAGCTTCCATCATTAAAAAATAATACGCAGGGCCACTGCCGGAGACCGCGGTAACGGCGTCTATCTGCTCCTCTTGGTCCACCCAAACGGCCATGCCTACGGCTTGCATGATGTGGCTGGCGGCGGCCCTTTGTTGTTCACTTACGGTTGGGGTGGCGAATAAGCCCGCAGCCCCAAGCCCGACTAAAGAGGGGGTGTTGGGCATGCACCGAACGATGGCGGCGGTTTGCCCGAGCCAAGTTGCTATACTGCTGGCTAAGATTCCAGCGGCAACGGATATCACCAGTTGTTTTGATGGTTCTATGGCCGGTGCGATACTTTTAACCAGGTCGCCCATCATCTGTGGCTTTACGCCTAGCACAATGACGTCGGCCTGTTGGCATAGGGCTAAGTTGTCGGTGCTGGTGTGAATGCCGGTGGCGGCCGCTAGCGCATCCATTTTGCTTTGTGTGCGGCCACTAGCAGTGATCTTGTCTTGTGGATAGCCTGCAGCAAGCAAGCCTTTAAGTATGGCTTGCGCCATATTGCCTGCGCCGATAAAGGTGATTAGCGGGGTGTTTTGCATAGTGTTGTCCTAAGGCTAGTTATGTTTCCGTGCCGGTGCTACGGGCACCAAAAATATCGGTGCCAATACGCACCATGGTGGCACCGCAAGCAATGGCGCTATCAAGGTCGCCAGACATACCCATAGACAGCTCGGTTAACTGCGGGTAGCGGTTGTTAAGCCGATCTCGTGTGCTGGCCATTTGATTGAAGGCGCGGCGCTGTTCGGCAACATCTTGGGTGGCGGCTGGAATACACATCAGACCACAAAGCGCTAAATTGGGCAAAACATCAACTGCTGCGACGAGTTGGTCTAGGTCAGCTAAAGCGACGCCGTGTTTAGTGTTTTCTTGGCTGATATTCACTTGAATCAACACCTTAAGAGGGGCCATGTTAGCTGGCCGCTGTTGGCTTAAGCGGCGCGCAATTTTAAGGCGATCTAAGGTATGTACCCAAGCAAAGTGATGGGCAATGGTGTTGGTTTTATTGCTTTGTATGGCGCCGATAAAATGCCAGCAAACATCGTCAAACATACAATGTTCAATTTTGTCTAAAGCGTCTTGTAGATAGTTTTCGCCAAAGTGGCGCTGGCCCAGATGATAGGCTTGGTTAACTGCGCTGAGGGGTTTAGTTTTGCTGACTGCCAGTAAACGCACATCGCTTCGATCGCGGCCGGCAGTGGTGCAAGCTTGATCAATACGACTGTGGGTCTGCGACAGCGCGCGGGCGATTGGAGAGTCGGAATTAGGCACGGCTATTAAGTCTTACATGGATGTTGGGTTGATAATACCTACAATAATGCACATCGACCACAAAAGTTGCAGCAGATGGACCCATAATTAACCCACAGCGACTCTGTGTTAGGTGCATAAGAGGATTAACTTGAGGTTAACAGTGTTAGTCAATATCATTGGCGACTAGATTGATTGTGATAATAGCACCACTGCACGCGGACCCACTATGACTTTAGCTCTATCGATTACCGATTTACATAAAAGCTTTGATGACAATGAAGTGATTAAAGGCATGTCATTGTCTGCTAACAAGGGCGATGTCATTTCCTTGATCGGTGCTAGTGGGTCCGGTAAAAGTACTTTCTTACGCTGTATTAACTTGTTAGAAACACCTAACAGTGGCGAGGTGCGTGTGGCGGGTGAACTGATCGAGATGAAAACCGATAGTAAAGGCAACCGCCTACCGACAAATCAAAAACAAGTTGACCGTATTCGTACCAAGCTGGGTATGGTGTTCCAAAGTTTTAACCTTTGGAGCCACATGACTATTTTAGAAAACATCATGGAAGCGCCAGTGCATGTGCTTGGACAATCTAAATCTGAAGCCCATGATAATGCTATGGCACTGTTAGAAAAGGTAGGTATTGCCGACAAAGCCCAGCAATACCCCGACCATCTGTCTGGTGGCCAACAACAACGTGCGGCGATTGCCCGCGCCTTAGCTATGGACCCAGAGGTGATGTTGTTTGATGAACCCACTTCAGCCTTGGACCCAGAATTAGTGGGTGAAGTATTGAAGGTGATGCGCCAGTTGGCTGCAGAAGGCCGCACCATGATCGTAGTGACCCACGAAATGACCTTTGCTCGAGAAGTGTCCTCCCAAGTTATATTCCTTCATCAAGGATTGATTGAAGAACAAGGCACACCGGAAGAAGTGTTCCAGAATCCGAAATCAGATCGATGCCGTCAGTTTTTGGCGTCGAGCTATTAAATCCTAGCCATTAGGCTGACAATAACCACAATAAATGAACGATGAGGTTCTTATGAAAAAACTAGTTGCTGCTGCACTAACTGCGGGCGCGTTAGCCATGTCTATGGGCGCTGTTGCGTCTGATAAGATTTTGATGGGTACTGAAGGTGCATACCCTCCATACAACTACTACGACAGTGACAACAACCTAATCGGTTTTGACATTGAAGTGGGCGACGCACTTTGTGCTGCCATGGCTGCCGATTGTGAATGGGTGACTTCTGACTGGGATGGCATCATCCCCGCATTGTTAGCCAAAAAGTTCGACACTATCCTTGCCTCCATGTCTATTACTGACGAGCGTAAGCAGAAGATCGACTTTACTAATAAGTACTACAACACGCCTAACCGTTTCATCCGTGCTGCGGGCTCTAGCACAGAAGCAACTTCTGGCATGATCGTTGGTGTTCAGAGTTCTACCGTGCAAGAAAACTACCTACGTGGCGAGTTTGGCGACATTCTAGAAATCCGTACCTACGGTGCTCAAGAAGAAGCTAACCTAGATTTCGCTGCTGGCCGTGTAGACATGTTGTTTGTTGACGTCATTGTTGGTGACGAAATGATGAAGGCTTCTGGTATCGAAGGCGAATTCTTTGGTCCAGACATTGCTGACTCTAAGTACTTTGGTGCTGGTGCTGGTATCGGTGTTCGTCAAGAAGACACTGAATTGCGTGACCGTATGAACAAAGCTCTAGAGCAAATCCTAGCCGACGGCACCTATGATGCGATCAGCGACAAGTGGTTTGGTTTTAGCGTTTACGGTGGCTAATTTAGCCACTATAAAGGGCGGCTTAGGCCGCCCTTTTATTCATTTTTAGGCAGTATTATTATGTTAGATTTGCACGGCTACGGCTGGCTCTTATTTGACGGGTTACAATTAACTATCGCTGTAGGCCTTTGCGCTATGGTGGTTGCTGTATTGCTTGGATTACTCGGTAGCTGGGGCAAGCTTGCCGACCATTGGTGGGCCAACGCGGCTGCCAATATTTACACCACCGTGGTTCGTGGTGTGCCCGAACTAATTCTTTTACTGTTGGTGTATTTTGGTACACCCACATTGATTCAGTCCATTGCGACTAGCATGGGCTATGACATTAGGGTTGATATTAACCCATTTATCGCCGGCACCATTACCATTGGTTTTATTTATGGTGCTTTTGCCACCGAGGTGCTGCGTGGCGCCTTTCAGTCCATCCCTAAGGGGCAGGCAGAGGCAGCACGGGCCATTGGTATGCACCGCATAAAAACCTTCCAGCGTATCTTGTTACCCCAGGCCATGCGTTTTGCTTTGCCGGGCTTGGGCAACGTGTGGATGGTATTGATTAAGGCGACCGCTCTGATCTCTATTATTCAGCTGGATGAATTGATGCGAAAAACTAAAATCGCCTCTAACGCGACCCATGAGCCCTTTACCTTTTACTTGCTGGCGTCGTTTATTTATTTAGGTATTACCTTAGTGTCGATGATGGTACAAAAACGTGCCGAAGCATGGGCTAATAGAGGAGTGACACGCTAATGGATTTTTCTATTGTTTGGCAGTACCTACCTAAGCTGCTCGAAGGCGCTTGGATCACCTTGTGGATTACTGTGGTGAGCTTAGCTATTGGTTTAGCGTGTGCCGTGCCGTTAGCGTTAGCGCGTTTGGCAAAGCATCCGCTGATTTACTCACCGGCTTACCTATTTGTATTGTATTTTCGTGGTACCCCGCTGTTGGTACAGATTTTCTTAATCTACTACGGCAGCGGCCAATTCCGCCATGAGCTCACCGATTTAGGTTTGTGGGGTTTCTTCCGCGACCCATGGTTCTGTGGCATTTTAGCCTTGGTGTTAAACACTGCGGCTTATTCCGCCGAAATTTTCCGTGGTGCCATTAGTGCCGTGCCACGTAATGACATTGAAGCCGGCCGTGCCTGTGGCATGTCTGGTTTGTTATTGTTTCGCCGTATTACCTTGCCCAAAGCCTTCCGTATTGGTTTGCCGGCTTATGGCAACGAGGTGATCTTTTTACTCCAAGCCACCTCGTTAGTGTCGACCATCACTATTTTGGATTTAACTGGCATTTCACGTCAATTAATCTCCAAAACCTTTGCCGTGTATGAGTTCTACCTTACCGCAGCGGCCATGTACTTGGTGATGACCTACGCCTTGGTGTATTTGTTCCGAGTGTGGGAAAAGCGCTTGAGCGGACATTTACAAGACCGCGTTGTTGCCGCACCTCGGGCCTAGTATGTCGGCCACCTATGATTGGATCATCGTTGGTGGTGGTCTGGTTGGTGCTGCAGTAGCTTACGGCCTAATTCAAAAACAACCCCAATTACGCATCTTAGTCTTGGATGGTGGTGATACAGATCACCGCGCATCGGTGGGTAATTTTGGCCTCATTTGGGTGCAGGGTAAAGGCTACGATTTTCCTGCTTATGCTAATTGGAGCTTACAAGGGGCTAACTTGTGGCCTGAGTTTGCCCAGCAATTGAGTCAACAAAGCCAAATTGATTTAGCCTATCAGCGTCAAGGTGGCTTAGAATTTGCCTTAACACAGGTAGATCTGGATGCTTTGTCTGCCGAAATGGCAGCCATGGCCGAGCATACTCAGGGAGAGTTTAAATATCAGGTATTGGACCGTGAAGCTACGGCTGCTTTGCAGCCAGGCCTAGGTGAATCGGTGGTGGGTGCGATACATAGCCCCCAAGATGGCCAAGTGAACCCCCTGTATTTGTTAGCGGCTTTGCATAAAGCGATACAAGCCATGGGGGTTGAATATCGGGCCCGTTGTCCGGTAGATCAAGTGGTCGCTTTCGAGAACGGATTTCAAATTGCGGACGTCACCACTAAAAAAGTGGCCCTATGTGCCGGGCTAGACAATCAACGTCTAGGTCTGCAGTTGGATATGCACTTGCCGCTGAGCCCCCTTAAAGGCCAAATATTGATTACTGAGCGGGCCCCATCTGGCTTACTTAACTACGCCTCACCGCAATTACGCCAAACCGCTGAGGGCACCATTCAGATAGGTGGTTCTCACGAGCATACGGATTTAGATGATCGAGCAAGTCTAGCCGTAATGCAAAATATTGCTGCCGATGCGGTGGCCTTAATGCCTGCACTTGCTCAACTACAGCTAGTACGTAGTTGGGGCGCGTTGCGGGTCATGTCGCCAGATGGTGCGCCTATTTATCAGGCCTCTAGCAGCTACAAGGGTGCGTTTGGTATATGCTGCCACAGTGGCGTTAGCCTTGCTGCGGCCCACGCAGGGCCATTATCAGATTGGCTTTTGGGTACCGTTGCAGCGCCACAAAAAACACTTATTGAGGCCATGAATAATGACCGATTCTTTGTTTAATAGCCTTGACCAGCACCTGTCTTCAAATCTGCCGAACTGCAGCATTGTATTAAACGATATTGAGCATCAGGTGCCGGTGCCAATGAGCGTTGCCGCAGCGTTATTGTATTTGGGCCAGCGTGCCACCAGACATCACCCAGTGAGTGGTCAGCCACGAGCGGCCTTATGCCATATGGGGGTTTGTTTTGAGTGTTTAGTCACCATTGATGGACAGCAGAACCAACGCGGGTGTATGCGCCCTGTGACGCCTAATATGGTTATTACAACAGTAGAGGAAGGCCTCATCTAATGGCGCAAATATACGATTATTTGGTGGTGGGTGCAGGCCCAGCCGGTATGGCGGCTGCGATTGAAGCCAGTCACGCAGGGTTAAAAGTGTTGGTGCTCGATCAAGCTGCCGCGGCCGGTGGCCAGATTTATCGTAATGTCAGCCACGCTTCTGCTACACAACGGCAGGTGTTGGGGCCTGACTATGGCTTGGGCAAACCACTGTTGAAGGCGTTTATGGCGGCACCATGTGATTACCAGCCGTTAGCTCAAGTATGGAATATAGAGCCCAATGCCCAGGGCTTTACGGTGGCGGCGTTAATTGATGGGCGGTCGGTAAGTTTTGTGGCCAGTGATTTACTCATCGCTAACGGTGCTATGGAACGGCCCATGGCAGTTGCAGGTTGGGAAAAGCCTGGAGTCATGACCGCCGGTGCTGGGCAAATACTCTTAAAGGCTTCAGCACTGTTGCCCAAGCAAGTGGTGTTGGCCGGGTCTGGCCCATTGTTGTTGCTGTTGGCACATCAATATCGCGCTGCTGGAGTCACTATAACGGCACTCTTAGATACCACACCTCGGTCTAATTATTGGCGTGCCATGCCCTGGCTGATTGCTGGTTTGAGCATGCCTAAACAACTCGTTAAAGGCGTGTGGCTGAGCTTGGTTCAGCGTATACGTGTGCCTTACTTTTCCAATGTCACTGGCATTAACATTGTAGGTGATGCGCAGGTTGAAGCCGTGCGTTTTATGGTGGCGGGTAAAGAGTACGAGGTCTCTACTCAGTTAGTACTATTACATCAAGGCATTATCGCTCAGACTCAAATGGCGCAAACCTTGGCTTGTAAACAAGAGTGGAGCGACACCAAGCAGTGCTGGCAAACCCAGGTGGCGGAAGCGGGGCAAACCTCAGTGCCCGGCGTACAAGTGGCCGGTGACGCAGGCGCCATCGGCGGTGCTCAGTTAGCTCAGTTAGAAGGTCGCTTGGCGGCTATGGCACGGGTTAAGCAAGGTGCTATACACCCAAGCTGGGCACAAAAGTGGGTTTACCGAGCCTTGTCTTGGCGCATACGCCAATTACATTGGGCTCGAGGTTTGGTGGATCGCTTGTATCAACCGGCCCCATGGGTGTCGAGCCCCACAGGCGCTACCTTAGTGTGTCGGTGTGAGCAAATTAGCGCCGCAGAGATAAGCGATATCGCCAAGGCTGGTTGTGCTGGCGTCAACCAGCTTAAAGCCTTTAGTCGAGCGGGTATGGGGCCCTGCCAAGGTCGCCAATGTGGGCTTAATTTGGGCTACTTAGTCGCCCAAGCCCAAGCTCGGCCGATGGCACAGGTGGAGCCGCTTTCGGCACGCCCGCCCCTGAGTCCGATCAATTTGGGACAGTTAGCTCAGGTGACCGACGGGTGATGCAGGTTGTACAGATCTTCTACGGCCTGCTGGGCAGCTAAAAAACGCGTTAATAGTTGCGGATCAAACTGGCTGGGGCTTAAGTAGCCATCACCGTGGCGTAGTTTATTGATGCTGGTGGCATGGTCGCAAGCTTTTGCATAGCGTTTGTTTTTTCTGAGCCCTAGATAACTATCGTAGAGCTTGGCTAGCCTAGCGGCTAGGCAGATAGCTTCGGCCTTAATGCCCAGTGGATAGCCACTTCCATCCCAATGTTCGTGATGCTGATTAGCCACTGCAGCGGCCTGGTTTAGGCCTTGCTGTTGCAGCCATCGGCCGCCCGCCAGGGTATGGCAGGCTAATTGGGCGAAGCCGACAGGGTCCAAGCGAAGTTGTTGTTTGAGCTTGGCAAACACCGGTGCCTGTAGAGCAATATTGCGCCAGGCTATGATTGCTGTCTGTAATACTCGTTCCTCTTGGCTCCAGTGGTCGGTCATCATTAGGTTCACAAAGGCAGCTAACATGGGTTCTGGTGTTGCGACCACATACGACTCAAAATACCGGTTTTGTAGGCCATCACAAGTCAGTTGGGGCACTTGAGCAACACCATTGAGCCACGCGGTTAGTATGCTTTCCTGCAGCGGGGCGATACTAATATGACGACAGCCAAACTGTATCACACAGATCAATTGGCAATGATCAAGGTAGGCATCGATGAGTAACCAATCGTCAATCTTAGGCCAGTGAGCTGGAATGGGAGTCTGGCCCCATAAATAGGGTTTGATGTGAGCGTAGTCGAGGGCGAGCTTGGCTGAATGTTGGCGTTGTTGGTCGCTATCGACGCAGCTCGTATGACCTTGACTGTGGAGCCAAAACTCTAATGCGGCGCTGGTACTAGGGTCTACTGCTAGCAATACCTTCATGGCTGAGTTGGGTCTGCCGCTAAGGGTAACCACAGGTGAAAGACGGTGGCACCTGGGCTGGACGTCAGCTTGAGGCTACCACCTAAATCTTGGCTTAAGTCGCGACATAAAGCCAGACCTAAACCGGTGCCCTGAGTGTCGGCTTTGCTGGTGTAGTAAGCTTCAAATACTTGCTCTTGCAAGGCTAAGTCGATGCCAGGGCCGTTGTCGGCCACACTGATGTTAATGCCGGCATTGCCCTGCGACAGCATGTGGCTTACGGTTATCTTTACCTGTGGTGCGGGTTGTAGTTGGCCAATAAGTGCATCACGGGCGTTGTTGATCAGGTTAATCAACACCTGTTCCAAACGTTGTGCTTGGCCATAGACTAACTGTTGTTGGCCGGTATTGTGGCTACTGATTTGCACTTGTTGAATTTGCAACTGACGCTTAAGTAAGTTGACCACATGCTCGACACTTTTACAGGCGTTAAAGGTAGTTAGATGAACAGATTGGTGGCCTACCATGTCACGCATGTTGGTCAGGGTGTCGGCACAACGCCCCACTTGCTCATCTAAGGCACTTAAGTGACCGGCTAAATCATCAATAGGGCCATTTTTTTGCATTGCTTGTAAGCCGTAGAGGCGTAAGCGCATGGCGTTAAGTGGTTGGTTTACTTCGTGGCAAATGCCGGCCATGACTTGGCCCACTGCGGCAAGTTGTGATTGGTGTTGCCAGTGTAAGGTGGTGCGGCCAAGGGCGCTTTGGTCGCTAATTTGCCAAACTAATAGGGCGTCGTGTTGTGCTGCTGTCCATAACAGCCACCGTTCCTGTTGTCCCGTATTACTTACAAAAGGCAGAAGCTTGCTCTGACCTGACTCAAGCTGGCGCAATTGCAGCCATGGGCCTACCCCCAGCAGTTGGGTATATTGGTTAAGGGTGGGATGCAGGGGTAATTGCAGAAGGCTTGCAGCTGCCGCGTTTAATTCAACGGTTTGAGTCTGCGGGTTGAATGAAGCCGCGGCAAACAGAGCGCTCAATGTTGCGCTGGCATGATTGTCCATGGCGGCCTTATCCTGTGGATGCGTGGTAGGTTAGTCTTTTACTGCCTGTAAAACCAATTCTTTGAGTTCGTCCACTGGAATCGGTTTGTGTAATACTGGCACACTTGTGGGTAGGTTGCTGGCTTGAATTTCTGCTTCGCCCATACCAGTGACTACAATGGGTGTTAAATGCTTGTATTGTTCATCGTTATGTAAGCGATCAATAATGGCAAAACCATCTAATTCGGGCATTTGTAAATCGGTGATCAACACGGTGGGTCGAAACTCTCCAATTTTGACTAACGCATCAATGCCATTTTCGGCGGTTTCAACTTGTAGGCTTGGAAACCAGTTGTTGATGAGCATTTTGTAGAGCAACAAAGTGTCTTTGTCGTCGTCTACAATTAATACGGTGGTAGGACCCCTGGCTGAGGAGCGACGAATAGGCGTTTGTTTTTCGGCTTTTTCGTCAAGCAATTGCTGAATAGATCCGACACTAATGCGGCGATGACCACCGGCTGTTTTCCAAGCTTGTAAAGCGCCACTCTCAACCCAGAGTTGCACGGTGCGCACAGATACATTGAGTAATGTGGCGGCTTGCCGAGTGGTTAGTTCAGACATAGTAGAAAGATCGATACTGCTCATGTGCGTTTTTTCACCTAAAATGATATTGCGTCCATTATTATCAAAATTACCAATTTAAAATAGATAAAAAGCGCAGTTAATTGTTGTCTATTTGTGTCATTGCGTTACCTATTGTAACTTATCTGGCCGTTATTCCAAGTTAAACGTGCGCGCCCCGTTAGTTGCTGCAAATTGAGGGCTTGGTTTGTGCCTTGGCTTACTTGGCTATCGGCATTCAGCTGCCACTGGTGTTGCAGGTCGATCAAGGTGAAGTTGGCGGCCTGCCCTATGTCGATGCTTGGCACTTGGGTTTGAGCAATGTGTGCCGGTTGGGTGCTTAAGGCAGCAACCAGTTGTTGTGGTGTGAGTTGTTTGGTGCTGAGTAATTGCGCCACCAATGGAATGAACATATCGTAGGTGGCCATGCCTGTGGCGGTGGCGGCAAAAGGTGCGCACTTGGCGGCTGATTCGTGGGGTTGGTGCGCCGAACAGATGGCGTCGATGGTGCCGTCTGCTACCCCTTGGATGAGTGCTAGTCGGTCTGACTCTGCCCGTAGCGGTGGTTGCAGGTGGTATTGGCTCGAGTAGCCTTCGACGGCGGTGTCGGTAAAGCATAAATGAGCTATGCTGACATCGGCGGTGATCGCCTGGCCTTGGGCCTTAGCTCGGCGGATCAACTCCACACCATTAGCGCTGGTGATTTGGTTAAAGTGACCAGCTACTCCGGTGTGCTGCATAAATTCTAAGTGGCGGCTGATGGACAGGGTCTCGGCAATCACAGGAATGCCGTCTAAGCCCATGCGGGTAGCGGTGGGGCCTGCGTGCATATGGCCTTGGCCTAAGGCGTGATCTTGAGCTTGTAGCATCACTTTTAGGCCAAAGGTGGCGGCATATTCATAGCAGCGTAACAACACCGTATTGTCGCCAATGTCGTGGCCCGCATTACTAAAGCCAATACAACCGGCGCGGGACAATGCTTCCATGTTACTCAGCTGAGTGCCTGCTAGATCCTTGGTGAGGGCGGCCACGGGTAATAGTTGGCAAAAGCCGGCGGCTTGGGCCTTGTTGGTAATCATGCTGATCACCGAACCAGTATCACTGCAAGGTTGTGTGTCTGGGCTGGGGCAAAGTTGGCTAAAACCTGCACTAGCGGCGGCTTGGGTTTCGCTGGCAATGGTGCCTTTTTGAATTTGGTTTAAATCCCTCAAACAGGTATGTAAGTCGACAAAGCTTGGACACAGAAGCATACCTTGGGCATCTATATTGTGCTCAGACGTTAGACCACTTAGGTCGCCAATAGCCTGAATTGAACCCTCTTCTATGTGTAGGTCGGTGACGGTATCTAAGTTAAGGCTAGGGTCAATTAGGCGCGCCCCTCGGATAACCATGTTCATACCTGTGCCTCTGCATTTTTTGGTTGAGCAATCAGCGCTTGGCGTTGTTGCATTTGGCCACTCATGGCCATGGACATGACGGCCATACGTATGGCTATACCGTAGCTGACTTGGTTAAGAATCATCGATTGGGGGCCGTCGGCAACTGCCGACTCGATCTCAATGCCACGATTAATAGGGCCAGGATGCATGACGATGGCATCGGCTTTAGCGCCTTTTAAGCGCTCCGTGGTGAGGCCGTATAGGCGAAAGTATTCCCCAGCCGACGGTAAAAATGCCGATGCCATGCGCTCGGTTTGTAAGCGCAGCATTATTACCACGTCAACGTCTTTAATGCCTGCGTCCATATCGGTGTGGGTGGTGACGCCCATGTTGCCGATACTGTTAGGCATGAGCGTATTTGGGCCCACTAAACGAATGTCTGAGCAGCCCAAGGTTTTGAGGGCGTGAATTTGATCACGTGCTACACGGGAGTGCAAAATGTCGCCCACGATAGCCACAGACAAAGGTTCAAATTGACCTTTGTGGCGTCGAATAGTGAGCATGTCGAGCATGGCTTGAGTGGGGTGGGCGTGACGGCCATCGCCGGCATTAATAATGGCCACATCAGGGGTGACTTGCTCGGCAATAAAATGAGCCGCGCCCGAATCACTATGGCGGACGATAAACATGTCGCTGTGCATTGAACGAAGATTGCGCAGGGTGTCGAGTAAACTTTCGCCTTTGCTGGTGGCAGAGGTCTTGATGTCGAGGGTCAGCACATCAGCAGATAGGCGCTTTGCAGCCAGTTCAAAGGTGCTGCGGGTGCGGGTGGAGTTTTCAAAGAACAGGTTGACCACGGTACGTCCGCGCAATAATGGCACCTTTTTAACTTCTTGATTTGCCACTACTACAAACGAATCGGCTGTGTCTAAGATGCGCTCGAGCATCAGACGATCAAGCCCTTCTGGCGTTAAAAAGTGCTTTAGCTCGCCGTGGGATGTGAGTTGTAGGTTGCTCATGGGGCTCGATTCTCGATAATAGATAACGTCAAGGGTGTGGGGCCCGTGAGTTGGACATATTGGCCCGGTGTTAGATCCAGTTTTAAGGCACAAGCGTCGGCTTGAATAGGTAATTCACGTTGGTTCACGCTGCATAGGGCGACTAAGCTGACACTGGCCGGACGGCCATAATCAAACAGCTCGTTGAGCGCGGCTCGAATGGTACGGCCACTCATAATTACATCGTCTACTAAGATGAGGTTGCGGTCATTAATGTCAAACGGCAGAGATGATGGGCTCACTTGAGGGTGTAGACCGTGGCGAGAAAAATCGTCGCGGTAGAAGGCAATATCTAACTGACCTAGAGGTGCCCGTAGGTGGTTGGCTATATTTTGTGCTATCCAAACACCACCGGTATGGATACCAATCACTAGGGGTTGTCGCAGGTTTTTTTGGCTAATAAGACGTTCAACTTGGGTTAATAGCTCGCCCATTAAGGCGTTAGTGTCTGCCAATTGTGGATTTTGGGTTGCACCCACTAAATCGCCCATCAAGCCTCCTGGTTATATCTATGTTTCTTACCTATATCAACGTTAGGCCGCTGGCATAGGTGCAAATGGCACGCTGGATAAGCGGTGCTCGGTTTCGCTAAACCACGTTTGTAATATCAACGCCGCCGCAATGCCGTCGACCCCATGTCGCTTCCAATCGGTGCCACCGCCAGCGGCTAAGTGTTCTTGTTTGGCGGCGTAGGTGGACAGTCGTTCGTCCACCAAGTAACACGGTTTGTCGAAGCGGGCGCTCATGCGGTTGGCAAATTTACGTGCGCGCATGGCCATCTCGCTAATAGAGCCGTCCATATTATACGGAATTCCCACTACGAATGCTTGTGCCTGCCATTCGTTAACCAAGGCCTCAATTTCAACCCAGCTGGGGATGCCGTCTTGCGCTTTTAATGGTGCTAAAACCACCGGTTGGGTGCTTGGGTTGCTGGCAAAAGCGGCGCCAATACGTTTACTTCCAAAGTCAAAACCTAATAGGTTAGGTGCTTTTTGGCTGATGTCAGTCATGCCTTAACCATGGCCTATTTGAGTTGAAATCAGATTCATGTCGATACCCAGTAAGTCGGCCGCTGCCTGAAAACGTTCTTCTGGGGCTATATTAAACACGATGTCAGCGTCAAACGGACAACAAAGCCAGGCGTTTTCGGCTAGCTCTTTTTCTAGCTGACCTGGCCCCCAGCCAGCATAACCTAGGGCAATGAGACTATGTTCTGGGCCTGCAGCATGGGCAATGTCGTCGATCACATCCGACGAAGTGGTGAGGCATAAGTCCTCCGATACGCGAATGCTCGACTTCCATTGTTTATTGCTCAAGGGGGTATGTAATACAAAACCATGTTCTGGCTGTACTGGCCCGCCGGTAAAAATAGGTTGTTGCACGGCAACGGCGTGGGTGTCGGTAATGTTTAGTTGCGGCAGGATGTCGGCAAAGTCGATATTGTTAGCTCGATTAATCACCAGCCCCATAGCGCCTTTTTCGCTGTGCTCACAAATATACACCAGGCTACGGGTGAAGTTCTCATCCTCCATTTGGGGCATGGAAATGAGCATAAAGTGGTGCAGGCTGTTGTTATCATTTGGCGTATTGCCCGAATCTGTAGTGTCCGCCATTAAGTACTCCTTACGGCCAGTAATTGGCTAATGTGTTGCATCAGATCAACGGCAATGTGGGAGCCTGTTTGGTCGTCAATCTCGCGAATACAAGTAGGGCTGGTGACGTTGATTTCGGTAAGGCTGTCACCGATGACATCTAGGCCCGCAAAGTGAATTTCTTTGGCGCGCAGCGTGGGGCCAATTTGTTCACAAATCCAGCGGTCGCGATCGGTGAGTGGTCGCGCAACACCGGATCCACCGGCCGCCAAATTGCCGCGGGTTTCGCCAGAGGATGGGATGCGTGCCAGCACATGGTCTACGGGGTAACCGTTAATCATTAAGATACGTTTGTCGCCGTCTTTGATGGCTGGTAAATAACGTTGCGCCATAATTTGGGTTTGGCCAAATTCGGTGAGGGTTTCAATAATCACATTGAGGTTAGGTTCATCCTTACGGGCGCGGAAAATAGATGCGCCTCCCATGCCATCTAAAGGCTTTAAGATAATGTCATGGTGCAGTGTATGAAATGCCTTCAATACACCGGCATCACTGCTCACTAACACCTCTGGGCAACATTCAGGAAACTGTGTGGCAAACAACTTTTCATTACAGTCGCGCAGGCTTTGTGGTTTGTTAATAATTAACGCACCGGCGTCTTCGGCTTGGCTTAATAAATAGGTGGTGTGTAAAAATTGTGTGTCAAACGGTGGGTCTTTGCGCATTAAAATAACGTCTAAGTCACCTAAAGGAGCAGCGCTTTGTTGGCCTAGGTCATAGAAGTGTTGAGGATCACGCATGACCGACAATGGCGTCATTAATCCCATAGCAACACCTTGTTCGGCGTATAGGTGTTGTGGCTCCATGTAATACAATTGCCAGCCTAGGTCTTGGGCGGCCCATAACATAGCAAGGGAACTGTCTTTTTTGTAGTTAATATTATGGATGGGGTCCATAACAATGCCGAGCTTAATGGTCATGGGTGGTGTGTCTCTATGTATGAATGGTAAAAACCAAGCCGTTAATAATCACCCCAAATGTGTTGCAGTAAAGTCAATGCTGCAAGGGGCGCAGTCTCGGTACGCAAAATGCGCGGGCCTAAACGTAAACCAGTATAGCCTTGCGCTTGAGCTTGCTCAACTTCTAACTGCGTTAATCCACCTTCGGGGCCAATCAATAAAGCACAAGAAGCGGGTGGGTTTTGAGTTTGCAAAGGCTGGGTTTGGTGGGGGTGTAATACTAGCTTCGATTCGGCTTGGGTGCTTTGAATCCATTGTTCTAGGGTTTGTGGTGCATGGATTGTAGGCACATCAACACGGCCGCTTTGTTCACAAGCACTAATGGCAATTTGTTGCCAATGGCTTAGGCGTTTGGTTTGCCTACGTGGATCGAGCTTCACTTCGCAGCGGTTACTAAATAACGGAGTGATTTCATTCACGCCAAGTTCTGTGGCCTTTTGAATCACGTAGTCCATACGCTCGCCACGTGACATCACTTGGCCCAAATGGGTGTGCAAAGGCGAAGCGTCTGGCCCGGCCAAGTGAGCCGTCGCCAACACCTGTACACGTTTTTTGATCACTAATGTGATGTGAGCGCTTACTTGCACTCCATCCCCATTAAATAATATAAGTGGTTGCTCTTCCTGCATGCGCAATACCTTGCCTATGTAGTGACTCGCGGCTTCTCCCAAAACAATGGTTTGTTGCAATGGCAGAGGTTGCGGCACATATAGGCGAGGCAAGCGCACGGCTTATAGGCCTGCTGCTTTACGCAAGGTTTCGGCTTTGTCTGTGTGTTCCCAAGTGAAGTTGGGGTTGTCACGGCCAAAGTGTCCGTAGGCTGCAGTGTCACGGTAGATCGGGCGCTTAAGGTCTAGCATTGCAACTAAGCCGCCAGCCTTAAGATCAAAGTGTTCACGCACTAGTTGTTCTATGGCTGCGTCACTGATCTTGCCAGTACCAAAACTATTAAGGCTAATAGAGGTGGGCTCTGAGACACCGATGGCGTAAGAAATCTGAATTTCACACTTGTCTGCTAAACCAGCAGCGACAATGTTTTTAGCCACGTAACGTCCAGCGTATGCTGCACTACGGTCAACCTTGGAGGGGTCTTTGCCAGAGAAGGCACCGCCGCCATGGCGCGCCATGCCGCCGTAGGTGTCGACAATAATTTTGCGCCCCGTAAGGCCGCAATCGCCCACCGGGCCGCCAATCACAAAGTTACCCGTGGGGTTAATGTGATATTGCGTTTCTTCGGTCAGCCATTGGGCTGGGATCACGGGGCGAATAATATGTTCCATCACCGCCGAGCGTAAGCTTTCTAGATCAATGTCGGCGCTGTGTTGTGTAGACAGGACAACTGCATCTATCGATTGTGGCTTACCGTCTTCGCCGTAGCGGAATGTAAGTTGGCTCTTGGCGTCTGGGCGTAACCAAGGCAAGGTGCCGTCTTTACGTACTTTCGCTTGTTGCTGCACTAAACGATGGGCGTAATGAATGGGTGCGGGCATCAAGCTTGGGGTTTCGTTACTGGCATAACCAAACATTAGGCCTTGGTCACCTGCGCCTTGTTCCTTACTACTGTCGGCGCTTTCATCCACGCCCATGGCGATGTCGGAAGACTGCTTGCCAATGGCGTTAAGAATGGCGCAAGAAGCGCCGTCAAAACCCATTTCTGAAGAGGTATAGCCGATGTCTTTAATTACATCGCGCACTATTTCTTCGATGTCGACCCAAGACTCAGTGCGTACTTCGCCCGCCACTAACACAAGGCCAGTTTTAATCAGGGTTTCTACAGCAACGCGGGATTCAGGATCTTTTTCCAGCATGGCATCGAGGATGGCATCGGAAATTTGATCGGCGATTTTATCAGGATGTCCTTCGGACACTGATTCGGAGGTAAATAGAGTGTATTGGTTCATAACCATGCCTCGTAATTGAATGCTTAAAGAGACCTTTGCGTAAGTCAGAGACAAAAGGAAAATGTGGAAAAATCAGTCTAATCGAGGCGGGAGGCGTTGGTAATAGCTAGCTATTGCCGAGTCTCTCAACGAAAATTAGGCTTATTTTGGCCATTTTATCTTGGCGCTGACTTATGCAAAGGTCTCTTCTAGATGCTTTACGGACATCTTTAGCAGTGACTTAATTACCAGCCTAGAACGATGTTCTGGCGAGTGCCGTTGGGTTTGCGGAGGGAGTGCAAACTCAAGGCACATTATAGGGCATTGGCTGACGGACTGGAAGCTTAGTGATTGTCTGCTAGGCTTATTGGTGCGCTCAATCAATGAGGTTAACTGATATATCCAGTAACGGTTTTCTTTCAAATAACCCACTTTAGTACTAAACTGATACTATTATTATGCCGCCAAAAATAAAAGAACTTGTATCTGCCCTCGAAAAAGCGGGTTTTATAAACCGTGGGGGTAAAGGAAGTCATAGAAATTTTATGCATCCTAGTGGTGTGAAAGTTACTATTTCAGGCAAGCTTGGTGCCGATGCATTGCGATATCAAGAAAAAGAGGTGGCTGCAAAAGTGGCCGAGGCTGGGAGTTAGGGTTATGAAAGATTCAGATCGATATTTGAAATTAGTTGAATGGTCCCATGCAGATAAGTGCTACCTTGGGTCTGCTCCAGGACTGATTGGGCACTGCTGTCACGGTGAAGATGAGGCCGAGGTATACGGCCAATTGTGTGTGATTGTTGATGAATGGATTGCAGTTCACCGCAGTGATGGCTTGCCGTTGCCAAGTTCGTTTGTGGGTAAGGACTTTTCTGGCAAATTTGTGGTAAGGGTTGGTCAGGACTTGCATAAAGCACTGGCAATCAAAGCTGCCAATTCTGGTACCAGTCTAAATCGCCTGTGTGCTGACGCACTCCAAGAATCTATCTTAGCCAATTAAAGAGGTTTCAATGAAAACTTACACTGGAAAATGTGGCTGTGGTGACCTTGAATACAGCTTTGAGGGCGAGCCGATAAATTCGGTATTCTGCTACTGTAGGGATTGCCAGATTGGTACTGGTTCGGACAAGTGGTTTGGTTTGTGGGTGCCAACGAGTCAGTTTAAATTTATCAAAGGCAGCCCTAAGGTATATACACGCTTAGGTGACTCGGGCAAAGAACTGCATATCAATTTCTGCAGTAGATGCAGCACTAATATATGTGCTGAAGTGACTGTAGGTGGTTTTTATTCAGTGGCTGTGTCAACGTTAACGGGCGACCACAGCTTTGAGCCGAAGATGAGTATTTATGCTGCGTCAGCTGCAAAGTGGGCAGAGTTTCCAGAAGGGGTTCCCAAGTTTGATGTTTTGCCTCCTGGGATGGGCGGTTAATGAGTCCCTAGGTACTTTGGCATTGATTTAGCTAAGACACGCCCCTTATCAAGTGATATTTACCAAGTCACATTTGATAGGGCGCGCGGTGGTTTGTGCAGCCTGCACGTTAGCAGCTAATATGCGCTTTTCTGCTGCTAGGGATGTCGGTGCGTTTGGCTTCTTGCATAGCCCTGATCTGATCGACACCAATGTCCTGTAGCATCTCTGGAGAAAGCTTTGCCAGTTGTTTGCGCTCTTTGGCAATGGCGTGTTTTAGGCTTTGCTGCTGAAGGTAGTGGCGGCCCCATATTGATAGTCGATTGAAGCGGCCAGAAGAATCAGCAGTCATAGTGTGTGGGCAGTTTTGTGTATAAGTAGTCATGATATCTCCTATCAATATTTGTTGGGTTTATTGCTGTTTTATTCACAGAAGTTGACTATAGGTTAAGTTATGCGTATAAGTAAAACGAATAATATTGATGTTTGAGTTCACAATAAATGATAACAACTAACCGCTTGAAAAATTTGGATTTGGGCACCTTGCGCAGCTTTGCCACCATTGCAGAAGCAGGCAGTATGACACGTGCTGCAGCACGCTTGTTTATGACTCAGTCGGCCATTAGCATGCAAATAAAACGCTTGGAGGCGAGCCTAGGCTTGGTGCTGTTTGAGCGCACCGCTAAAGGCATGGTCACCACCAGCACGGGCGAGCAGTTGTTAGGTTACGCTATACGCCTGTTAGATCTCAATGACGAAGCCGTGGGCCGCCTAACCTCACAAGATTATGAGGGGCAGGTGAGGTTGGGTATCCCCAGCGACGTAATTTACCCGTATATGCCTGATATTTTGAAACAATTTAACCGCGATTATCCTCGCGTACAGATCAAGCTATCCTGCGCCAATTCTAAAGAATTAAAGCAGCAACTAAAGCAGGGATCGTTAGATGTAATTCTTGCCACCGAAAAAAATCCAGATGGCGGCGGTGAAGTGATTGGCACCCAGCGATTGATCTGGACGGGTGCTGACGGTGGCAATGCCTGGAAACAGCAACCTCTGCCCCTGGGTATGTCTAAATCGTGTGCTTTTTGGCCTAGTGCAATCAAGGCTTTGGATAGTGCAGGCTTGGAATGGATTGACCAAGTGACGACGGAGGATTTTACGGCCGCTGAAGCCATGACGGCTGCCGATCTTTGTGTTTGTGTGGAGCTAGGCTGCGCACTCATTACTGGCCGCGCGCCTATTGATCATGGTGGCTTATTGCCGGCACTGCCTGACTATTTTTTGGTGGTGTACTGTGCCGACGACACTCCCAGTGTGACCGTGAGTGAATTGATGGGTTATTTGCAGCGTGGATTCGCCTAACAATATGGCCGGCTATTGGTGAGTAAGCTAACAGGTTTATGGTGATGGTAGACCGATGGTTCAAGGCTTAAATTCGATGAGCGTTAGGTCATCGAGGAACTGAAAATGCTTTATGTTGGCACTAGCCAAGGGCAAGTTGTGCTCAATTGCTGTGGCCGAAATGAGAGCATCCCCCATTTGTTGGCCATGGCTTAAGCAATAAGTTTCCACCATAAAACTCGCACGGCTAGAAATTCTTTGGTCAAGATTGATAATTTGTGCTTGCCATTGATGTAGTGCTTGGCGAAGTAGCTTGAGTTCCGCTTTGTTTCGCAAGCCTTGAAGCAACTCCATGTAAGTCACCGCAGAAATTGAAAAACCTAGATTGCCCGCAAGAAAGTCGGCCGCCCGTTGATGGCCGCGCATATTCCAAATAATGATATCGGTGTCGATTAATATCATGAAAATGAGCGGCCTTGACGCATGCTCCTCACGGTTTGGTCGACGGATGTTTCCTGTTTGTCTTGCCACATACCAAACACAGGGTTTGTGGATGATGGCTTATCTTGGCGCGCGATAATAGGGGAAAGCTGAGCCCTAGGCTTGCCGTGGTAGGTAATGGTAATCTTTTCGCCACGGTCGGTGGCTGCCAGTAATTGGTTGGTATGTAACCGTAGATCTTTGGTGGTGGCTTGCATTGCATGGCCCTAATGTATAAAGTTTCACTTATAAGTGTAACTAAAGGGTCGGCATTCATCAAGTGTTCGACTCCGTCAGCGGGAGCTCAA
Organism: Oceanospirillaceae bacterium; assembly: GCA_003523085.1. Lineage (GTDB taxonomy): Bacteria > Pseudomonadota > Gammaproteobacteria > Pseudomonadales > Balneatricaceae > Njordibacter. The sequence goes on from DPHD01000056.1 coordinate 50,200, forward strand.
TAGAATGTCAGATCAAAAAACCATCCAAGCCTACAATGGTCAGGTGGAAAATTATCTAAAGGTGGTGGGTGATCTGCAGGTGGATCCGCTGCTGTTGCGTTTTATCGATCGCTTGCAGGTCGGCGACTATGTGCTTGATCTGGGGTGTGGGCCAGCTATTGCGTCTGCGGTGATGCGTGACAAAGGTCTACGAGTAGATCCTGTTGATGCGGCCGCAGGTATGGTGCAGGTTGCCAATAATCAGTTCAACATCGGTGCCCGACAGGCGTCATTTAGCCAGATTGATAGCATCGATACTTATCACGGAGTGTGGGCTAACTTCAGCCTATTACATGCACAGCCAGATGATTTGGCGGCTATTTTACTATCATTACATCGGGCAATAAAGCCGCAAGGTGTATTGCATTTAGGTATGAAACTAGGTGAGGGGTCAAAACGTGACAAATATGATCGTTTTTATGCCTACTATTCTCAAGCCGATTTAGAATCCCGTATTGAGGCCGCTGGGTTTAGTGTTGAACACGTAGAATTGGGCGAATCCTTAGGTATGGCTGGTGATATAGAGCCCTGGGTGGTATTAACTGGCGTTGCTAAATAACGGGTGAATGGTGGGCCTTTGGGGTCTGGGCGCAGTCACCGTCTCGAGAACACTAATAAATACTGAATAATGCCGTAAGAATGGTGTTTGTTGATTGTGTCTTAGGCCTGAGTAAGGGAAAATACACGCCGTAAATTAGTGTATTTAACCTTTTAAAGGAAGTTTTTCATGCCTACCCGTCGCGATTTAGCCAATGCCATCCGAGCCCTTAGTATGGACGCCGTCCAACAAGCTAATTCTGGTCACCCAGGTGCCCCTATGGGCATGGCTGATATCGCCGAAGTGTTGTGGAATGACTTTATGAGCCACAATCCGGCTAACCCAGAATGGCTTAACCGTGACCGCTTTGTATTGTCCAACGGCCATGGTTCTATGTTGCTATATTCATTGTTACATTTGAGTGGCTATGAGCTTTCCATTGACGACATCAAAAACTTCCGTCAGTTACATTCTAAAACTGCCGGTCACCCAGAATACGGTTATGCTCCGGGCATTGAGACCACCACGGGTCCTTTAGGCCAAGGCATCACTAACGCCATTGGTATGGCGTTAGCAGAAAAAACCTTAGGTGCGCAGTTTAACCGCCCAGGCCATGACATTATTGATCACAACACTTACACCTTTGTGGGTGACGGCTGTTTGATGGAAGGTGTATCCCACGAAGCTTGTTCGTTGGCTGGTACCTTAGGTTTGGGTAAGCTGATTGCCTTTTATGATGACAATGGCATTTCTATTGACGGCGAAGTGGAAGGTTGGTTTACCGACGATACCCCTAAACGTTTTGAAGCTTACGGCTGGCAGGTCATTCCTGCTATTGATGGCCATGATGCAGACGCTCTGTTTGCCGCTGTTGAAGCCGCTAAAGCTAACCCTGATCAGCCCACTTTGATTTGTTGCAAAACCATCATTGGTTTTGGCTCACCCAACAAAGAAGGCAAAGAAGACTGCCACGGCGCACCACTGGGTGTAGACGAGATTGCCTTAACCCGTAAAGAGTTGGGCTGGAGCTATGGTGCGTTTGATATTCCTGCGGACATTTACGACGAGTGGAATGCCCGCGACGCCGGTGATGATGCCGAACAAATTTGGAATCAAGCCTTTAGCGATTATCATCAAGCACACCCAGAATTGGCCACTGAATTACTACGTCGTGTAGCGGGCGACTTGCCAGCCGATTTCGAAGCCCAATCACAAGCCTACGTTGAGCAGTTACAAAGCGAAGGTTCATCCATCGCCAGTCGTAAGGCGTCACAAAATACCATTAACGCCTTTGGCCCACTATTGCCAGAACTGTTGGGCGGTTCTGCCGACCTTGCAGGCTCTAACCTGACTATGTGGTCAGGCTCAAAAGTCATTACCCAAGAAGACGCCAGCGGCAACTATGTGAATTATGGTGTGCGTGAATTTGCTATGTCCGCCATCATGAATGGCATGGCTTTACACGGTGGCTTTATTCCTTACGGCGCAACCTTCTTAGTATTTATGGAATACGCCCGTAACGCCGTACGTATGGCTGCCCTAATGCGCCAGCGTGTGTTGTTTGTTTATACCCACGACTCTATTGGTTTAGGTGAAGACGGCCCAACGCACCAGCCCATCGAACAAATTGCCAACTTGCGTCTTACGCCGCACTTAGACACATGGCGCCCATGTGATACGGTTGAATCTGCCGTAGCATGGAAGACCTCCGTGCAACGTATGGATGGCCCCTCTGCCTTGATCTTCTCGCGCCAGAACTTACCGCACCAGCAGCGCGATGAAGCTCAGTTAGGCAACGTTGCCCGTGGTGGTTACATTCTACAGGACTGCGACGGTGAGCCAGAAGCCATCATCATCGCCACCGGTTCCGAAGTAGGTATTGCCCAGCAAGCCACCGACGCACTTACGGCCCAAGGTAAAAAAGTACGTTTGGTGTCGATGCCCTGTACTGAACTATTTGAGCGCCAAGATGCGGCCTACCAAGCGCAGGTATTGCCCGCTAATGTCACCGCCCGTGTTGCGGTAGAAGCGGCCCACGCTGACTACTGGTACAAGTACGTTGGTTTAGGTGGCAAGGTAATTGGCATGACTGATTTTGGTGCCTCTGCTCCCGCCAGCGAGTTGTTCGAAATGTATGGTTTTACTGCTGACAAGATTGCAGCCACAGTGACCGAGCTACTGTAACGAGTCGGTTATCATGGTTAACGCAAAACGTATTGCGATCAATGGCTATGGTCGCATAGGTCGGGCAGTGCTGCGCGCCATTGTGGAGCGTGGTTTGCAACAGCAGTTGCAAGTCGTGGCCATTAACGACCTTGGTATTGCCGAGTCTGTGGTGTATGAAACCCGTTATGACTCGGTGCATGGGGCGTTTCCAGCTCAGGTCGATGTGACCCCTCGAGGCATGAGCGTAACCTCTGGCGAACACAACAATGACATTGAGCTGTTACAGGTAGGTGATGCAAGCGCTTTACCTTGGGCTGACCTAAACATCGATTTAGTGTTGGAATGCTCTGGTAAAATGAGCGAGCGAAAACTTGCACAACAGCACCTGACCTGTGGCGCTAATAAAGTGTTGATTGGAGCCGCCGCCGGCGCGGACGTTGATCTAACGGTGGTGTACGGTATTAACCACGATCAACTAAAAGCCGAACACCGTATTGTTTCCAACGCCTCCTGCACTACCAATTGTATGGCGCCCGTACTAAAGCCGTTACACGACGCCATCGGTATCGAAGACGGCCTCATGACCACCATTCATGCCTATACCAATGGTCAGGTGCTAACCGATACTGTGATCGATAAAACCGACTTGCGTCGCGGCCGTTCGGCTACGCAATCCATGATTCCGACCTCCACCCATGCCACCGAAGCCTTGGGTTGGGTATTGCCCGAGTTAGCCGATAAAATCACCGGTATGTCGATGCGCGTGCCCACCATTAACGTGTCTGTGGTGGACTTGGTTTTTCGCCCTAGCCGTGACGTTACGGTGGCGCAAGTGAACCAAATCATGGCTGACACAGTGGCTAAGGATCAGCATGACGTCCTCGGTTATAACCAACAACCGTTAGTCTCTATCGATTTTAATCACTGTTCTAAATCGGCCACTTTTGATAGTACACAAACTATGAAGATGGGCCAGTTGATTAAAATATTGGCCTGGTACGACAACGAATGGGGCTACGCTAATCGCATGATTGACGTGGCTTTATGCATGTTAAATACATCCCCACACACTACACAGGAAACCCCATGACCATCATTAAAATGACTGACTTAGATTTACGTGGCCAACGCGTGTTGATCCGCGAAGACCTTAATGTACCAGTTAAAAATGGTGTGGTTACCAGTGATGCACGCCTACGTGCTGCGTTGCCTACCATTAAAATGGCCTTGCAGTTGGGTGCTAAACTTATGGTCACCTCTCACTTAGGTCGTCCCAAGGAAGGCGTATATGATGAGCAGTTTTCATTGCAGCCGGTGGCCGACTATTTGGCCGCTAAATTACAGTGCAACGTACGGCTACAAAAAGACTGGGTAGATGGTGTTGACGTGGCCGCTGGCGAGTTGGTTATGTTGGAAAACTGCCGTTTTAACACGGGTGAAAAAGCCAATGATGATGCCTTAGCGCAAAAAATGGCGGCTTTGTGTGACGTGTTTGTTAACGACGCCTTTGGTACTGCACACCGAGCCCAGGCCAGTACCCATGGTATTGCCAAATTTGTAAAAGTCGCCTGTGCAGGGCCTTTGTTAGTGGCAGAGTTAGATGCGTTAGGCAAAGCCTTAGATAACCCTAAACGTCCTTTAGTGGCGATTGTTGGTGGTTCTAAAGTGTCGACTAAACTAACGGTACTAGAAACCTTGTCCGACAAAGTAGATCAGCTGATTGTGGGCGGTGGCATCGCTAACACTTTCTTGGCTGCTGCAGGTTTTCCCGTGGGTAAGTCCTTGTACGAAGCCGACTTGGTGGCTAACGCCAAAGCCCTGATGGAAAAAACTGCCATTCCCTTGCCAACAGATGTAGTGACGGCCAAGGAATTTAGCGAAACAGCGACCGCAACCACCCAAGCCGCAGCCGATGTGGCCGCCGATGACATGATTATGGATGTAGGTCCAGAAACGGCCCACCAGTTAGCTAGCATTCTGCAACAAGCGGGTACGATTATTTGGAACGGACCCTTAGGTGTGTTTGAATTTGATCAGTTTGGTGGCGGTACGGAAATACTATCTCGTGCCATTGCAGCATCACCTGCATTTTCTATCGCCGGTGGCGGTGATACACTAGCGGCAGTCGATAAGTACGAAATTGCTGACCAAGTGTCCTATATTTCCACCGGTGGCGGCGCATTCCTTGAGTTTGTAGAAGGCAAAGAATTGCCTGCAGTGGCCATTTTGGAACAACGTGGCCTGTAATTAATAGATAACTTACTTACCTTATTTAGATAGAATGGAGAACACCCATGGCCTTAGTCAGCATGCGTCAATTGTTGGATCACGCCGCCGAACACAGTTACGGCATTCCAGCTTATAACGTCAACAACCTAGAGCAAATGCGTGCCATTATGCAGGCTGCCGACGCGACGGATAGCCCTGTGATTGTGCAAGCTTCAGCAGGTGCGCGTAAGTACGCCGGCTCAAACTTCCTTAAGCACATGATTTTGGCGGCGATTGAAGAGTTTCCCCATATCCCTGTGTGTATGCATTTGGACCATGGTAACGCGGCGGCCACCTGCCAGCGTGCCATTGCTATGGGTTTTTCGTCGGTCATGATGGACGGTTCTTTGGGTGAAGATTCAAAAACACCTACCAGCTACGAATACAACGTTGCAGTGACTAAGCGCACTGTCGAAATGGCCCACGCTTGTGGTGTTTCGGTAGAAGGCGAACTGGGTTGTTTAGGGTCTTTAGAAACCGGTGAAGCCGGTGAAGAAGATGGCGTTGGCGCTGCGGGTAAGCTGACTATGGAGCAGATGCTTACGGATCCAGACGAGGCCGCAGATTTTGTTGCCCAAACTAAGGTCGACGCTTTGGCCATTGCCTGTGGCACCAGCCACGGCGCGTACAAATTCACACGTCCACCGACGGGCGATATTTTAGCCATTGATCGTATTCGTGACATCCACAGTAAGATCCCTAATACCCACCTAGTGATGCACGGTTCATCTTCTGTGCCACAGGACTGGTTAGCGGTTATTAATGAATTTGGCGGTGCTATTCCCGAGACTTACGGTGTGCCCGTGGAGCAAATTGTGGAAGGCATTAAACATGGGGTGCGTAAGATCAATATTGATACCGATCTGCGGTTAGCGTCTACCGGAGCCGTGCGTAAGTTCTTAGCGGAAAACCCCAGTGAATTTGATCCGCGTAAATTCCTCACGGTCACCATGAGCGCTATGCAGACCTTGTGTCAGTCGCGTTATGAGTCGTTTGGTGCGGCAGGTAACGCCAGCAAAATTCGCCCCATAGGGCTTGAAGCAATGGCCGACATGTACGGCCTATAGGCAGCTTAATTAGGGCAGGGTGAATCGAATATTATCGATGAGTCTTGCGCCACCCAAATAAGCAGCGGCTACAATGGCTAGCTGCTTATCGTCTTGGGTGGCAGGCTGTAAGTCTTGCTGTCGACATACTTTGAAATAATCACGTTTAAAACCGGCAGCCTCTAGTGCTTTCTGAGCCTCTTCTTCGATGGCGTGCATATCGGAATTACCCTTCTCCAATGCCAACCTGGCAGCCACTAAACTGGCCTGTAATTGCGCTGCTTGCTGTAATTCACTGGTGCTCAAATAACCATTGCGAGAACTCAAGGCCAGGCCATTTTCGGCACGGGCAATGGCGGCGCCAATGATTTTTACGGGCAGACACAGGTCCGACGTCATTTGTTGAATGACTAAAAACTGTTGGTAGTCCTTTAGGCCAAAGATAGCCACATCAGGTTGCACAATGCCAAATAACTTGCTCACCACTGTAGCGACACCGGTAAAATGCCCAGGCCGTGTGGCGCCACATAATAAGTGGTCGAGATGCGGTACCTTAACAATGGTCGAGCTGACCTTGGTGGCGGGGTACATTTCATCTACGCTAGGAGCAAATAGCACATGGCAACCACGGCTCATGAGTTTTTCTTGATCAGCCATAAAAGTGCGAGGGTAACCGTTAAAGTCTTCCCCGGGGCCAAACTGTAATGGGTTCACAAAGATGCTGGCTACTACTAAGTCGGCTTCTTCTAGGGCTCGGTCGATGAGTTGCAAATGACCTTCGTGTAAATTGCCCATGGTGGGTACGAAGGCAATCACCTTGTGCTCGAGTTTGGCCTGCCAGAGGTGGTCGCGTAAGTGGCTGATGGTGTCTATTGTGTGCATGTTATTTTAGGCCAAAGGCTAGTTAAAACAGTGTTCAGGGGCGGGAAACTGCCCCGACTTAACTTCGCTGACGTAGCTTTCAAGAGCGCCTAATACAGAGCCCTCTTGCTGCAAAAAATCTTTCACAAAACGCGCTGGTTTGTGAGGTGTAATGCCTAACATGTCGTAGATGACCAGTACTTGGGCGTCAGTATCTGGCCCTGCGCCAATGCCAATGACAGGCACATTAACCGCTTCGGTAATGGCTTTGCCCACGGCGTTAGGCACGCACTCGAGCAAGATGATACTCGCACCAGCGGCTTCTAGCTCTATAGCTTCGTTGAGCAAGCTGGCGGCTTGCTCGGGGGTTTTGCCTTGCACCCGGTAACCACCGAGTTTGTTCACCGCCTGGGGGGTTAAGCCTAGGTGGGCGCACACCGGAATACCTTGTTCATAGAGCTTGCTGACGGTGTCTTTAAGCCATAAACCGCCTTCTAGTTTGACGATTTGAGCGCCTGCTTGCATCAGCTCTGTGGCGTTAGTCATGGCTTGTTCGATGGTGCGATAGCTCATAAACGGCATGTCGGCCATAATCATGCACTGACTGTTACCCGCACGTACGCATCGTGTGTGATAGACCATGTGTTCCATGGTCACTGGCAAGGTGGAGTCGTTGCCCTGTAATACCATGCCAAGGGAGTCGCCAACCAAAATGATGTCGATCCCCGCTTGGTTAATGCGCTGGGTAAAACTAGCGTCGTAGCTGGTGACACAGGTGGCCTTGTCGCCTGCGAGTTTCATGCGCGTGAGGCTGTGCAGGGTAATGTTAGGCATAGTCATAGGTTCCGAATTATGGCTCAAGACAGGTTAAATCATCTATAGGGCATTGGTTGAGTAATTGCTGCAGGCTAGTGCCATCGGGCAGAGTTAACTCAGGTGAGAGCTCTGCCAACGGCGCCAATACAAATGCGCGATTTTTCATTTCCACATGGGGCACGCTCAAGCGAGAGCTGCTGATACATTGCTCGCCAAACAGGATGATGTCTAGGTCCAGGGTGCGAGGCCCCCAGTGGCGTTCACGTACACGCTGGTGTTGCTGTTCTAAGGCTTGTAATTGGTCGAGTAAATCATGGGCTTCAAGCTCGGTGATCAGCAGCACCACGGCGTTGACAAAGTCATCCTGGTCCTGGGGGCCAACGGGTTTACTGGAATATAGCTTAGATGACAGCAGGAGTTCACAGTGAGCCAGCTGGGATAATTCTTGTATCGCCCGTGACACATGTGCCCGGGGGTTGTCTAAATTGCTGCCTAATCCAACATATACATTGACCATGTTAGGCCTGAGGGGTTTTTTTAGGTTTGCGTTTTTTAGGTGCAGGTTTGCCTAAGTCAGTGGTCATTTGTTCGCGCCTTTCACCACTGGCAAATTGATACTCGGTCCACCACTCGCCTAGCTTGTCTAAGTCTTCACCACTGGATTCACGTAATAGTACGAAGTCGTAAGCGGCACGGAAGCGTTTGTTTTCTACCAGCTCTGCGGCACGATTTCCGTGCCGACGGGGTAAGCGTAGCTGCATGTCCCATATTTCTTTCATGGGGGTGCTAAAGCGGCGCGGGATAGAGGTGCGTTTAACCTGTTGCAAAATCACGTCTTGTGCCGCTTGATGCATGGCCGGTATGGGTGGCATTTTGGTGATTTTGCTTAGCCGCTCTTGGAGTGGGTGCCACAACAAAGCCGCAAACAAATAGGCTGGAGTGACACTTTTGCCTTGGGCGATGCGCTCATCGGAATTACGCAGGGCAAGTATTACAAACTCTTCCACTTGGTAATCTTCGCTTAGATCCGCTTCGATGGCGGCGTCGGTGGCTGGGAATAGATACTTAAAGATATCGTAGTCGCGTAACAGATAGTAGGTTTGCTCGCCGTTACCCGACAGGAGTAGTTTAAGCACTTCTTCAAACATACGTGCGGCGGGGATAGGCTCCAGCAGATGACCCAGCGAATGAATAGGTTCGGCGGTTGCAGGGTCAATGTCAAAGTCGAGCTTAGCAGCAAATCGAATGGCCCGAAGCATACGCACTGGGTCTTCGCGGTAGCGTGCTTGAGGTTCACCAATCATACGAATGTTGCGTTGTTCGATGTCTGCAACACCCCCAGCAAAGTCATGGATGGTGAAGCCGTTAATGTTGTAGTACATGGCGTTAATGGTGAAGTCACGACGCATTGCATCGTCGTCAACAGTGCCGTAAACATTGTCTCGAAGCAACATGCCATTGTCGGCCTGTTTGGCTTGGTTGCTGTTTTGGCCTTCATTATGGCTAGCGCGGAAAGTAGCAACTTCGATCACGTCTCGACCAAAGCGGACGTGTACCAAGCGAAAACGGCGACCAATGAGGATGGAGTTTCTAAATAGTTTATGCACCTGCTCTGGATGAGCGTCGGTGGCAATGTCGAAATCCTTGGGTTGTTTGCCTAACAAAATATCACGCACACCACCACCGACCAAAAAGGCTTGGTAACCTGCATCTTTGAGTCGATAGAGCACTTTCAGAGCGTTGTCGCTGATGTCACGGCGAGAAATGTCGTGGTGATCACGGGTGATAATGGTGGGGCCCTGCGGCGTCGCTGGCGCTGGCTGGTCGCCTTTGACCATGTTGACCAGTTTAGAAATTAAACCCATAGGTATTGTCAGTTCGAGTAATTAAAAAAATCAAAGGCGCATTCTACCATTGCCGTGCAA